>JAEUJI010000254.1 GCA_016794805.1 Gemmatimonadota bacterium | reverse complement strand
CGACCTCCCGGTATTCGGCGACCTCCCGCTGCAGCTCCGCGGAGCCGGCGAGGGCCGCCTCGAAGGCCCGGGTTTCCTCCGGGTCGAGGGCGCCGAGGCTGTAGGCCGCGGCGAGTTCCCTGGGATCCTGACCGGCGCCGCTCACACTGCCCCCTCGAAATAGTACGGCCGGAGTGCGTCGCGGAGCTTCTGCATCCCGAGCCGCATCCTGGTCTTGATGGTGCCGAGCGGCTCCTGCAGCCGCGCGGCAATCTCGGACTGGGACAACCCCTCGTAGTACGCCAGCTCGATCGCCTGCCGTTGCGGCGGTGCTAGGCTCTCGAGCGCCTGGCGCACCGCGCGGCGCCGTTCGTCCGCCTCGAGCGCCGAGCCCGGGGCGGTGAAGCCGCCGCTCATTCCCGGTGCGGTGCTGCTGTCCTCCCGCGCCGCGGTGTCGGTGATCCGGGCCCGCCGGGATTGGGAGCGCACCAGGTCGAGGGCCCGGCTCCGGGCCATCATCGTGAGCCACGCCGCCGCCGACCCGCGGGCCGGATCGAACCGCCCGGCGTCCCGCCATGCCTGCGCGAACGCCTCGAACACCACTTCCTCGGCGTCCGCCTTCTCTCCCAGCACCCGGAACGCCACGGCGTACAGGACGCCGCCGAAGCGATCGTACAGCGTCCCGAGCGCCGCTTCGTCCCCGCGGGCCATGCGGAGCACCAGGTCGGCGTCCCGGGGCGTGGTGGAAGGATCGGTCATCGGCCGTGGGAGCGTGATGGCCCCGGGGGGAGCGAGGGAAACAGAGTCGGGGCCAGGATGCATCAGTCTAGTCCGCCCCGCGAACAGGGCACAAGGCCGGAGCGCGCCGCCACGGGTCACGGCAGGGCCTTCGGTCCCTGGCCCGGGAGAAAGAGCAGGCTCGTTGCGCCGCCGGGGGTTCGAACCTGCACCACGTTCACCTGATCGGAAAAACGCTCCATCAGCATGACCTGCTGGACCCGGGCCCCGCGGAGTCCGCCCGGAAGGAGTCCGGTGAGCGACAGGTACGTCACGTTACCTTCGGCCCGTGCCGCTCGCCACTCGAGCGACACCGCCTGGCCGCCGGCGCCGGTGAGCCGGAGCGAGCGGCGGACATACCGCGCCAGCGCCGAGTCACCGGTGCTCCCTTCGGCGGCGCGGACTGCCGCATGCAGGTCGTCGGTGAAGGCACGTACCGTCAGGGTAATGCCGCCGCCCCGCTCCTCCCGCAGCTCGGTGTGCGTGGAATGCAGCGGGTGCACCGCCAGCACCAGCCCGAGGAGCACCCGGCCCGGCATCATGGGGCCACTCCGGGATTGCCGCCGTGGGCCCGGGCGATGATCGCCGCGCGACGTTCGAGGGAGGTGTCGCCCACGTCCCGCGCGGTCGCGGCCCGGGCGAGCAGCTCCGCGGCCCGGAGGTCCCCCGCCTTGTAGGCCGCCCACGCCGCCAGATCGTAGCCCTGCGCATCCCGCCGGGTCTCGAGGTCCGCGAGGGCGCGCTCCCTGATCTCGGCGACCCGGATGCCACGATCCAGCAGGAACAGCGCCGCGGCGCGATGGAAGCCGCTCGTGGTGCCGAAGACCGCCAACTCCACCGCGGCCACGTAGTCGGCCCTCCGGGCGCTGTCCCCCTCCTGCTCCGCCACTTCCGCGAGCAGCATCAGCGTCGGGGGGTCATAGCGGAGGGCGAGCGCCTCCTCGCCCAGGCGGCGGGCCTCGGCGGTGGCCCCCCGCTCGAGCGCCAGCCGGCCGCGGGCGGCCAGCAGCCGCGGGTCGCCCGGCGCGACCGCAAGTCCGCGCTGGAATGCCGACTCCGCCAGGTCGGGCCGCCCGTGGCGCGCCGCGAGGTCGCCGAGGCGCAGGTCATACCACGCCAGCTGCTCGGGAGACACGCGGAATCCCTCCGCCTGCCTGGCACGCAGCTGCTCGAGCAGCTGCCGGGCCGCGCCAGACTCCCCGCGCAACTCCAGCCAGCGGGCGTACCGGGGCCCGACGGCGGGGGCCAGCGCCACGAGGCGCAGGGGCCCGAAGAGCTGGTCTGCTTCCCCGTACCGGCCCAGCTCGAGCGCGATCTCCCCGAGCGTGGCACGGACCACCGCATCCCCCGAATCGCGGGCGAAGACGGCCTCCATGATCGTGTACGCCTCCGCGAAGCGGTGCCGGGCCACCAGCGCTCCCGCGAGGACCGAGGCCGCGGCCTCGTTGTGCGCCCGCCTGGTCGTGGTACTGGCCCGCGCCAGCCGCTCCGCCGCCGCCAGGTCCGCCTCGGCCCCGGTTGCCCGGCCCCGTTCGAGATACAGCGCCGCGAGCATGGCGCGGTCCCGCGCGCCGTAGGGGTCCCGCGCCGCGCGGGCCTCGTAGAACCGGATATCGGCGTCGCGAACGGATGCCAGGGTCGCCACGGGCGGCGCCGGCGTGCAGCCGGCCGCTGGCAGGAGGACCAGGAGACGAAGCAACCAGGTGCGCATCGGGGGGCTCCATGGACCGCGAACGGCCCGACGGCCCGGTGCGCCTGCCACCGGACCGCCGGCCGCCGCCGTCAGTTCGGCGGCGCGAGGTAGGGGAAGCTGGCGAGGAACGGGCTGTCGCTCGCCACGTTGTCGGTGGTCAGGCTCGGGGTGGTGTTCCCCGGATCGGCGCCGAAGGGGTCACCGAAGACCGCCAACAGCGCCAGGTCCACCACGTCAT
>JAEUJI010000247.1 GCA_016794805.1 Gemmatimonadota bacterium | reverse complement strand
GCTGGTACAGCACGTATCCGATGGCCCCCAGCAGCAGCAGGCCGAGGGCCACCGCACCAGCGATCCTCGTCCGGGTGCTGCGGGGGGAGGCAGGTTCAGCAGGAGTCACCGCGCCTGCCGCGAGCGCCGCCGCGAACTCGCCGCAGCTCGCAAACCGGTCCGCCGGCGGCTTGGCGAGCGCCCGCTGGATGGCGGCGTCCATCGCGGGCGTCACGGCCGGCCGCGTCGCGCGCACGCTGCGGGGCGCCTCGGTCATCAGCCGCGCGATGATGGCCTGCGAGGTCGGCCCGGTATGCGGCGGCTCGCCGCTGAGCATCTCGTAGGTCACCGCGCCGAGGGCGTACTGGTCGGAGCGGGCGTCGATCACCCGGTCGCCGGTGGCCTGTTCCGGGCTCATGTAGTGCGGCGTACCGAGCGAGAGTCCGGTCTCGGTGATGCGGGAGCCGCCCGCCTGCGCCACCGCCAGCGCGATCCCGAAATCGGCGATCACCGGCTGGCCCGCCTGGAGCAGGATGTTCTCCGGCTTGAGGTCGCGATGGATCACGCCCCGGGCGTGGGCGTAGTCGAGGGCTCCGGCCATCAGCGTCACCAGGCGGACGACGTCGTCCACCGGGAGCTGCCGTTCCCGCTCCAGCCGGGCGCGGAGCGTCTCGCCCTCGACATAGGGCATGACGTAGTAGAAGAAGGACTCAGGCAGGAGGTCCGTCGGTCCGTCGGTCCGTCGGCCCGTCGTCCCGCTGTCGAACAGCGGCAGCAGGTTGGGGTGCTGCAGGTTGGCGGTGACCTTGATCTCGGCCAGGAACCGCTCGGCCCCCAGGACCGCGCCGAGCTCCGCCCGCAGCACCTTGATGGCCACCTGCCGGTCATGCTTGAGGTCATGGGCCAGGTACACCGTCGCCATGCCGCCCTGCCCCAGCTCCCGCTCGATGCGGTAGCGGTCGGCGAGTGCGGCGCCGAGGCGACTCATCCCATCGTTCATTGGATCACCGACAGTTGATCGAGCATGACCGCGACCCGCGGGTCCTTCCGCAACCGGTCGAAGCGCGCCGACTTGGGAAACTGGACCACCCAGGTGTCATGCCGCGAGATCGCCTGGCCCAGGAGGGCCACGGCCGCTTCGTGGTCGCCCAGCTCCTCCAGCGCGGCGGCCGCGACGCCGATGGCGGGGAGCCGCCCGCCCGACCTTGTCCGGATCGCGGCGATCGCCTGGCGTGCCTCCTGGTCCCGCCCCGCGCAGGCATAGGCATAGGCCAGCAGGCCGTGGATCTCCTCCGTGCGACCGGGGGGCAGCAGGGCCACCTGGCGCTCGAGCAGCGACACCGCTTGCGCCGGATCTCCCCCCTGCAGCAATGCGTTGGCCTTCCAGGCCCAGGCCAGCATGAAGGTCGAATCCATCGCCATGGTCTCGCTGGCCACCGATTCGGCCTCCGCAAACCGCCGCTGGTGATACAGGATCTGGGCCTGCCAGATTCGGGCGATCATGGACGCCGGCTCGAGCTCGCGCCCGCGCATCACCTGGGCCTCAGCCTCCCGGTACCGGCCCACGCGTCCGCTCAGCAATCCGTACCACCCCCAGGTGGTGGCCACCGTCGAGTCGAGCGCCAGCGCGCGGCGGAAGTTGAGCTCGGCGCGCCCCAGTTCTCCCAGCAGCGAGTAACCATACCCCAGCGCGGTGTACGACTCGGGGATGGTCGAGTCCATCGCGATGGCGCGCTGGGCCGCGGCCACCGCGCTGGAGAGGATCTCCGGTGTGCTGTCGGCCACATAGGCCGGCAGCACGGCCAGCGCCATCGCCAGCGACGCCTGGGCCCGAGCGTAGCGGGGGTCCCTCGCCACGGCGCGCTGGAAGAGGACGATTGCCTGCCGGAGATTGGGTGCCCCGCGCCGGTTGAACAGCACCTGCCCCTGCAGGAAGAGCGCGTGGGCCTCCGGATCGGACGTTTCCGCCCGTCTCGCACCAGTCTGGGTGGGGCGGTTCAGCGAACCGAGCAGCGTCGCCGCGACGGTGCCGGCGATCTCGTCCTGCACCGCGAAGACGTTGGCCAGCGGCCGGTCATAGCGTTCGCTCCAGCGCACCGCCCCGTCCCCCGCCGAGACCAGCGTCACGCTGATCCGGATCTGGCCGGCGGAGCGCTGCACCGTCCCGGTGAGCAGGTCGGTCACCCCGAGTTCCCGCGCGATGGCCCGCTCGTCGAGTCCCTTCGCCTGGAGCGCGCCCGCACTGACCCGACCGATCACCCGCACCCCCGTGCGGGCGATGGCGCGGGTCATCTCCTCGGCGAGGCCGATCCCGAAATAGTCGTCCGCCGGGTCGCCACTCAGGTTGGCCAGCGGCAGCACCGCGAGCGACTGCGCTGCGTCGCCGCTCGGCGCCGCCCCGGCACCGCGGAAGA
>JAEUJI010000236.1 GCA_016794805.1 Gemmatimonadota bacterium | reverse complement strand
CCCGCCCGCCCCGACGAACACCAGCAGCCGCTGGTCCAGGCTCCCCAGGCTCATGGCAGTTCGGCCTCCATGGTGGCCACCATCCGGTCCAGCAGGTCCGGCCCGCGGGTGAGGGGCAGCAGCGGGAGCTCGGCCAGGGTCCCGGTCCACGCTTCCGCCAGGCGCGCCAGCTCCCGCTCGTTTACCGCGCGGCGGTCGCGCCAGAGGGAGAGGCTCGGCGGCTCGGCGGCCCGGCGGCTGGGTGACTTCCCGGGAAAGGGCGGGTAGAGCCCGTTCACCAGCACCGCCTCCGGCGGCCGGCCCAGCCGCTTCCGGAGCAGCGCAATCAGTTCGATCGTCTCCTGGACCGGCATCTCCTCCGCGAGCGTGGCGAGCATGACCGCGCACTCATGCGGATTGGCGATGAAGTCGGCGAGCTGCCGCGACATCTCGCCGAGCTGCCCGCCGGAGACCGCCTCGGCGAGGTCGAGTGGGGCCGCGAGCATCGAGGCGCCATGCCCGGTGGCGGGGGCGTCGAGGATCACCACATCGGCGGAGTGGCGGTATTCCCCGAGCACGGTGCGGAGGGCGTAGCCCAGCACGGCCATCTCCTTGAGGCCGGGGGCGCCATCCACCGATTGCCTGAAGACGGGGCTGTTGATGATGCGGTTGGCGATCGGCGGGATGGGGACCTTCTCCCGCACCAGCCCCTCCACGACGGCGCGCGGCTGGAGATTCTGCAGCCCGAGCTTCGGCGTGATCTTGACGATGGCGCCACCGGACGGCTCGGTGCCGAACAGCTGGTGCAGGCTCTCCCGCGGATCGATCTCCAGCAGCAGCGTCTTCCGCCCCAGGGCGGAGAGGATGCGTCCCAGCGCCGCGGTCAGGGTGGTCTTGCCGACCCCTCCCTTGCCGGTCACGACGATGAGACGGCGCCGCATCAGCTGCTGCACGAGCTTCATGAAGGTCCGATCATCAAGTGAACGCCGGAGGACGGGCGAAAGTACAACGCTCATGCCCCTTCGGCCAAGTCGTGTTCAGGGTCCACGCACGCGCTTGCGGCGGGTGGGGCCGCCCTCTACGCTTCGGCGTGCGCGAATCCTACGACTACGTCATCATCGGTTCCGGCTTCGGCGGCAGCGTCTCCGCCATGCGGCTGGCGGAGAAGGGCTACCGGGTCGCGGTGCTGGAGCGCGGGCGGCGCTTTGCCGACGCCGACTTCGCCCGCAGCACCTGGCAGCTGCCCCGCTACCTCTGGGCGCCGAGCCTCGGTTGTCACGGCATCCTCCAGATCAGCGCCTTCCGGAACGTCTTCGTGCTGCACGGCGCGGGGGTCGGTGGCGGCAGCCTCGGCTACGCCAACGTGCTGATGGAACCAGGGTCGGCGGCGTTCGACTCGGCGGCGTGGCGGAAGCCGATCGAATGGGGCCGGGCGCTCGAGCCGCACTACGCCACCGCCAGGCGGATGCTCGGCGTGACGGAGAATCCGAAACTCTGGCCGGCGGATCACCTGCTGCACCAGATCGCCAGCGAACTGGGGCGCGGCGACAGCTTCCGTCCGGTGCCGGTCGGCACCTTCTTCGGTGAGCCGGGCCGCGAAGGAGTCGAGGTCCCCGATCCCTACTTCGGCGGCGAGGGTCCGGCGCGGCGGGGCTGCCAGCACTGCGGCGCCTGCATGGTCGGCTGCCGCCACAACGCCAAGAACACCCTGCCCAAGAACTACCTTCACTTTGCGGAGCGGTGGGGCGCGGAGATCCTCCCCGACACCACGGTGCGGGACATCCGCCCGCTCGCGGGGGTGCAGGCCGATGGCGCGCGGTACGAGGTGCACCACAGGCAGAGCCGCGGCGTGCGGCGCGAGGGCATCCCGCTCCGCGCCCGCAACGTCATCGTTTCCGCCGGCACCCTCGGCACCCTGCGGCTCCTGTTCCGCTGCCGGGGCGTGACCCGCTCGCTGCCGGCCATCTCCCACGCACTCGGCAAGATGGTGCGCACCAACAACGAGGCGCTGCTCGGCAGCGTGGCGCGCACCGCGGAGACCGACTATTCGCAGGGGATCGCGATCACCTCGATCTTCAGCGCCGACCCGGTGACCACCATCGAGCCGGTGCGCTATCCCGCCGGCAGTTCGGCGATGCGGCTCCTGGGCGGGCCCATGATCGAGTCGGGGGGCCTGCTCTCCCGGCTGGGCCAGTCGCTGCTCGACCTGGCCCGGCGCCCGGGCGACTTCCTGCGGACCCACGTCCTGCCGGGATGGGCGGAGCGGACCACCATCCTGCTGGCCATGCAGTGGGAAGACAACCGGATCCGGCTCCGGCAGGGGCGCAGCATCTTCACGGGATTCCGGCAGGACCTGGTGTCCGAACCGGACCCGGACGCGACGATCCCGGCCAAGCTCTCCATCGGCCATGAGGTCACCCGCACCTTTGCCGCGCGGAGCAACGGGATCCCGATGGGCTCGGTCAACGAGGGGCTCTTCAATATCCCGCTGACGGCGCACATCCTGGGCGGCTGCCCCATCGGGGCCGACGCGGAAGAGGGGGTCATCGGCGCCGATTGCCAGGTGCACGGGTACCCGGGACTGTACGTGGTGGACGGGTCGATCATGCCCGCCAACCCCGGCGTCAATCCCAGCCTCACGATCACGGCCCTGGCGGAGTACGCGATGAGCCAGGTCCCGGAGGCCACCCGCCGGCGCACCAGTGGGAAATTGCAGCCCACCTTCACGGGATCTTAAGGCCGCCTCCCCTATCCTAGGCCGCTGCAAGCCGACTCCGACGCCCCGCGGGGCACCCGGACAGCCCCCCGCAGGCCCCGACGGAACCGGCCCGCCCCCCCGCGTGCTGCCCAGGCAGGCTTCGATGCAGATCACCACCTCCCCCCTCGCCCCCCCTGTCGTCCCCCTCGCGCCCTTCGACCGGCACACGCTCAACCAGATCTTCTTCGAGGCCATCGACCGCTTCGGCCCGCTGGAGGCGCTCCGCACCAAGCGTGACGGCCGCTGGCAGAGCCTGACCTACCGCGAGGCGGAGCTGCAGGTGGACCAGGTCGCGGCGCTGTTCGAGGAGTGGCAGCTCCGGCCCGGCGACCGGGTCGCGATCCTGTCCGAAAACCGGCCCGAATGGGCCATCGTGGACTACGCGGCCCTGGCACTGGGCCTCATCGTGGTGCCCATCTACCCCACCCTGCCCACCGATCAGGTGGAGTTCATCCTGCGGGACAGCGGCGCCCGGGTGGCCTTCGCCTCGACCTCGGCCCAGCTCGAGAAGCTCCTGGTCATCCGTACCCGGGTGGCCAGCCTCGAACGGACGCTGGTGTTCGACAAGGCGGCCGCCCTGGAGGGGATTCCCTCGCTCGACGCGCTGCTGGAGCGGGTGGACGAGAGCATCTCCAGCTATGGCCGCCAGCTCCGCAAGCGGGCCTACGGGGTCGCCGCGGAGAGCCTCGCCACGATCATCTACACCTCGGGCACGACCGGCATCCCCAAGGGGGTGATGCTCACCCACGCGAACATCGCCTCGATGCTCGCCGCCACCCGGCAGCATGGGTCGCTGCGGACCCGGCCGGGGATGGTGGGCCTCTCACTGCTGCCGCTCTCCCACGTCCTGGAACGGGCGGCGGCCTACTACTACTGGGACAGCGGGGTGACCATCGCGTACGCCGAATCGGTGGCCGCCGTCCCGGCCAACCTGCTCGAGGTGCGGCCCAACTGCATGGTCGCGGTGCCGCGGCTGTTCGACAAAGTCTACGGCAAGGTGATGGGCAGCGAGGGCGTGAAGGGCCGGCTGGTGGCGTGGGCCGCCCGGATCGGCGGCCGGATCGTGGACCACCAGGCCGCCGGCACGCGGCCGCCACTCGGGCTTCGGCTCCAGCACCGGATCGCCGATGCCCTCGTGTTCCGGAAGATCCGGCACGGGCTCGGCGGCCGGCTGGAGACCATGATCTGCGGCGGGGCGCCGCTCTCGCCGGTGGTTGCGCGGTTCTTCCTCGGGGCAGGCATTCCCCTCTACGAGGGGTATGGCCTCACCGAGTCCTCCCCGGTCCTGGCCGCCAACCGCCCCGAGGACTGGCGGCTGGGAACGGTCGGGTTGCCGTATCCCGGGGTCGAACTGCAGATCGGGCCGGAGGGGGAGATCCTGGCGCGGGGGCCGCAGGTGATGCAGGGCTACTGGAACAATCCCGAGGCGACCCGGGCCGCCATTGATGCCGACGGCTGGCTGCACACCGGTGACGTCGGCGCCTTCGACGAGGATGGCTTCCTCGCGATCACCGACCGGATCAAGGAACTCATCGTCACCGCGGGCGGCAAGAAGGTCGCGCCGCAGCCGATCGAGGGCATGACCCGGCTGTCGCCCTTCGTGGCGCAGTCGGTGCTGGTGGGGGACCGGCGGCCCTTCCCGGCACTGCTGGTGGTCCCCGAATTCGAGCGGCTGATGCACTGGGCCAAGGAGCGCGGACTGGAGATCACGGATCGCGCCCGGCTGATCCGGGAGGCCCCGGTGATCGCCCTGCTGGAGGCGGAGACGCTCGGGCGGCTGGCCCACCTGGCGCAGTTTGAGCGGCCCAAGAAGCTCGCGATCCTGTCCGAGGACCTGACCGTGGATGGCGGCCTGCTGACCCCGACGTTCAAGGTCAAGCGGCGCCTGGTCGAGAAGCACTTCCAGGCGACCATCGAGGCCCTGTACGCCGAGGTAGCCGCGAAGAACTAGCCGGCGCTAGACTACGGGGGACACCGGGCTTCCTCCGAGGGGATGGCACATGCGCAGTCAGCGGGTATCGCCGGACCAGATCGCGTCCGGTGGGGATGGCCCGCTGGCGGGCGCAGTGCTGCTCGCCCCCATTCGTCTCGGGGAACGCACCATTCCCAAGGGCACCCGGCTGGATCCCGCCCTGGGCGCAGCCATCGTGCGGGCGGTACGTGACGGGGCGCTCACCGCCCCGCTCCGGCTCGGCTGGGCCGAAGCGGGGGACCTGCACGAGGACGACGCGGCACTCACCCTGGCCCGCGCCGTCGCCGGGCCGGGGCTCGTGATCGGGCCACCGCGCCAGAGCCGGGTGGACCTCACCGCCCGGACCGATGGCGTGCTCCGGGTGAATGTCGAGGCGCTGGCCCGGATCAACCGGGTGGATCCGCTGGAGGTCTTCTCGCTGTTCCACGGCCAGTCGGTGCGCGCCGGCCAGCCGGTCGCGAGCGCCAAGGTGGCGCCGCACCTGGTGCCCGGCGCCGCGGTGGCGGCGGGGGCGGCGGTGGCGCAGGCGGCGACCCCGGTGGTGGACGTGGTTCCCTACCTCCCCCTGGAGGTTGCGGCGATCGCGGCGGAGCCGCTGGCGGACGGCGCCCTCACGCGGTTTGACGCAGCGGCCCGGGCCAAGGTCACCTCGCTGGGCGGCTGCTTCACCGGCACCACCCTGGTTCCCGAGGAGGACGTGGCCGCGGCCGCGGCCCACCTCACGGCGCTGCTGACCCGGCTCGCAGCACGGCCGGTGGCGCTCGTGCTGGTGGGCGGCGTCTCCGCCGGCGATCCCCTCTCCCCGATGTTCGAGGCGCTCGACGCCCTGGGTGGCACCGTGCTCCGGCGTGGGGTACCGGCCCACCCGGGCTCCATGATCTGGCTGGCGCGGCTCGGGGAGACTACGCTCCTCGGACTGCCCCAGTGCGGCATGTTCAGCATGGCCACCGCGGCGGACCTGGTGCTGCCCCGCCTCCTCACCGGGGAACGGGTGACCGCCGACACCCTCGCGGACCTGGGCCACGGCGGGATGCTGGGACGGGAGATGCGGTTCCGGTTTCCCGATTACGCGCGGGACCTGGAGGCACCGGAGTAGGGGCGGTTGGGCGATTGGACGATTGGGCGAAGGTAGGCGATGCCGCGGCGGAGCGGCGGAGGGTGCGCCGCGCGGCGGGCCATTCAATCCTGTGCGGCCACCCTCCGGCCGCGAGCACGCGGCGTCGTCGGCCGGAGTGAGAATTCACCACGAAGGGCACGAAGGATCCCAAGGGGCCGATGACCAGAACGATCGAAGAGATCCAGGCCTCCTTCGCGGCCGAGGGTTACATCGCCGACCGCGAACTGGCGACGGCGGTGTTCCTGATGCTCACCCTCGGGCGGCCCCTGCTGCTCGAGGGGGAGGCGGGCGTGGGCAAGACCGAGGTCGGGCGGGTGCTGGCGCGGGTGCTGGGCACCGAGCTGATCCGGCTGCAGTGCTACGAGGGCATCGATGTCAGCACCGCGGTATATGAGTGGGACTATCCTCGCCAGATGCTCGAGATCCGGCTGCTCGAGGCTCGGGGGGAGGCGCGCACCGCGGCAACGAAGGACATCTTCAGCGAGGAGTTCCTGCTGCGCCGTCCGCTGCTTCGGGCCATCGAGCCGCGGGAAGGGGAGCCGCCGGTGCTCCTGATCGATGAGGTGGACCGGGCGGACGAGGAATTCGAGGCCTTCCTGCTGGAGCTGCTGAGCGACTTCGCGGTGACCGTGCCCGAGATCGGCACCCTCCGCGCCACCCGCCCGCCCCGGGTCATCCTCACCTCCAACCGCACCCGCGAGATCCACGACGCCCTCAAGCGCCGCTGCCTGTACCAGTGGATCGAGTACCCGACGGCGGAGCGGGAGCTGGCCATCCTGCTGGCGCGGCAGCCGGAGGTCTCCCGGGTTCTCGCGGGAGAGGTCGTGCGCTTCATCCAGCGCCTCCGCCAGGCGGACCTGACCAAGGTTCCCGGGATCGCCGAGACGCTCGACTGGGCGGCGGCGCTCACCGCGCTCGGGGCCCAGCGGCTGGAATCCGGTCTGGTGGACGACACCCTCGGCGTGCTGCTCAAGTACCAGGAGGACGTCTCGGCAATGAAGGGCGGCGGCGCGCGGACGCTGCTGGCGGAGATCCGGGCGTCGTGATCGACGGCGAGGCCCTTGCCGCCAACTGCATCGCCTTTGGGCGGCTGCTGCGGCGGGCGGGCCTTCCGGTGGACCCGGAGCAGACCCGCAGCTTCACCCGGGCGCTGGGGTTGGTGGGTGTCGGGCGCAAGGCGGACGTCCGGTCGGCGGGCCGGATTCTCTTCGTCAGGCGGCGGGAGGACCGGCCCGTCTTCGATGAGGCGTTCGAGCTGTTCTGGCGCCGCCGCGCCTTCGGGGGCGAGCTGTCGGGCCGGCTGCCGCGGCTGGCCCAGAGCGAACGGCGGCCCGGCGGGCTCGACCTCTCCGCCGACACCGGCTTCGGCGAGGAGCGGCGGGAGCCGCTCACCGTCGTGCTGCCGCAGGCGGCCTCGAGCACGGAGACGCTTCGGGTGGCGGACTTCGGCGAGCTGAGCCGGGAGGAGGAGCGGGACGCCCTGCGCATGCTGGCCACGCTCACGCCGCGGCTCCCGCTCCGCCCCGCCCGCCGCGGGCGGATCCGGCGCCACGGCCGCCGCCTCGCCATGCGGCAGCTGCTTCGCCGTTCGCTCGGTACCGGGGGCCAGCCGCTCGACTGGCGCTGGATCGAGCGCCGGCGCCGCCCCCGCCCCATCATCCTCATCTGCGATATCAGCGGCTCGATGGAGCGCTACAGCCGGTTCCTGCTCCGGTTCGCGCATGCGCTGGCGCGCTCCGGCGCGCCGGTGGAGGTGTTCGTGTTCGGCACCCGCCTGACACGGATCACCCGCCAGCTCCGGGTGCGGAGCGCCGAGGCAGCGCTCGCGCGCGTGGCGCACACGGTGGTGGACTGGAGCGGCGGCACCCGCATCGGGGAGAGCCTGCGGGAGCTCAATCGCCGCTGGGTACGGCGGACCGTCCGGAGCGGCGCGGTGGTGCTGCTGGTGTCGGACGGATGGGAGCGGGGAGATCCGAAGGCGCTGGGAGAAGAGATGGCCCGTCTCCGGCGCGCCTGCCACCGGCTTGTCTGGCTGGATCCGCTGGCGAGCCGCGCGGGGTTCGAGCCGCTGACCGCCGGGCTGGTGGCGGCGCTGCCCTACGTGGACCGGTTCCTGCCGTGCGCGAGCGTGGCGTCGCGGGAAAAGCTGGGGGAGGTGCTGGGGGGGATGGGGTAGGGGTGGGCGATTGGGCGATTGGGCGATTGGGCGATTGGGCGATTGGGCGGTTGGGCGGTTGGGCGGTTCGAGGCTGACGTCGCGGACGGGCGCGGAGTGCCACCGCAACCGGACGCGGTGGGTTCGCCTCCCTACTCTGCCACCCCGCACCACTCCGCCAGGAACAATGCCACCACCTTCACCGCCGTGAGCAGCTCCTCGAATTCGAGGTACTCATCCGGCGCGTGGGCCACGCGGATATCGCCGGCGCCGTACATCACGCAGGGCATCCCCCCGAACACGATGAAGTGCCGCATGTCGGCGCCGTAGGTCGCGGCCTCGACCGGCGCCTCGCGGCCGGTCACGCGGCGATGCGCCGCCCGGATGGCTCCCGCCAGCGGTGAGTGGGCAGGGGTCTCCGCCGCGATGAACTGCCCGCCGAAGTAGGTGATCACCGGGGGATGCGCCCGGAGCCAGGGATCCTGCGCCGCCACCTTCATGATCCGCTCCGCGACCAGCCGCTTGAACGGCTCCAGTTCCTCGCCGGGGAGGAAGCCCACCCGGATCTCCGCCTCGAGGATCTCCGGCACCGTCGAGGCCCAGTTCCCCGCGCGCACCACCCCGACGTTGATGGGCACCTTGTTGGCGAAGACGTCGTACAGCGGGTGCCGCAGGGTGGCGTTCCGTTCCTGCTCCAGGTGCTGCAGGTCCTGGAAGATCGGGATGAACTTCTCCAGGGCCGAGACCCCCTCGTCCCGGGTGGCGGCATGGGCGGAGCGGCCGGTGATCGTCAGCCGGAAGACCAGCGAGCCCTCGCAGGCGGTGACGAGCGCAAGCTGGGTCGGCTCGGTCACCAGCGCGGCGTCCGCCCGGTAGCCCCGGAGCACCGTGGACAGCGCGCCGATGCCGCCATCCTCCTCGCCCACCGTGGCGGCGACGGTCACGTCCCCCTTGAGCCGGAGCCCGCAGGCGGCGAGGGCATCGAGCGCGGCCAGGTGGGTGGTGAGGCCTCCCTTCATGTCGCAGCTGCCGCGACCGTAGATCCGGCCGGTGACCAGGTTGGCGGCAAAGGGGGGCTGGCTCCAGAGAGAGTGGTCTCCCTCGGGAACAGTGTCGATATGCGCGTTGAGCAGGATCGAGCGGCCGCCGCCGGCGCCCCGCTGCTTCCCGGCCACGTTCCACCGGCCTTCGTAGCCCGGCTGCTCGCCCACATGCTCGAGGTAGCCCTGCATCTCCTCCGCGGTGGCGGCCCAGGTCTCGGTCTCCAGCCCCCGCGCGCGAAAGGTCTCCGCCACCCGGAGCCCCATCGGCCCCTCGGTCCCGGTCACCGAGCGGACCTGGACGTAGGAGCGGTGCAGCCCGAGGATCCGTTCGCGGGCGGCGTCCACGGCCTGGCTGATCCGATCGGCGAGGGCCTGCTGCTCGTTCCCGCTCACGCCACGCTCCCTGGGCTCGGTGTCCGGCCGGAAAGGTAACCCGCGACGGGGACCTTGCCGAAGCCCCGCCAGGGGGCCAGACTCGTCTCATGCCGCCTCGCCGCCTCCCGCCCTGCCATGCGTGATCTCCTCCGGGAACTGCACGCCTTCACGACCGCCGGCGATCCCGTCGGCCGCGGCGTCGTGACCAGCGTCTGGGGCTCCGCCCCCCGCCCCGAGGGGGCGTGCCTGCTCGCCACACGCGGCGGCAAGGTCGCCGGCTCGGTGTCGGGGGGATGCGTCGAGGGCGCCACCGCGGAGGCGATCCGGGCCGCGATGGATGGCGGCGGCCAGAAGCTGGTCACCTTCGGCGTGAGCGACGAGACGGCCTGGTCGGTGGGCCTGGCCTGCGGCGGGACCATCAAGGTCCTGGTGCAGCCCTCGCTACCCGAGCGGGTGCTGGCCGCCGCGCATGGGGTGGCCGGGGTCGTGGTCGCCACGGTGATCGCGGATCCGGAAGAAGGGCGCCTGGGCAGTTCCGCCTCCATCATGGAGGACGGCAAGGTGCACACCGATTCCGGCGCGGAGTGGCTGGGAGCGGCGGTGCGGGAGTCCGCGCTCACAGCGCTCAAGCGGGAGGCCAGCGCCACGGTGGACGTCGTGGCGCCCGGGGGTTCCGCGGTGGGAGTCTTCCTCGAGGTGTTTCCCCGCCGCCCCGTGCTCGTGATCTTCGGCGCGGTGCACATCGCGGTGGCCCTGGTGCCGATGGCGCACGCCCTGGGGTACCGCACCGTGGTCGCGGATGGCCGGACCGCGTTCCTGAACCGGGAGCGGTTCCCGCTCGCCGATGAGCTGATCCTCGGCTGGCCCGACGAGGCGTTCCGGCAGGTGGAGATCACCCCCGCCACGCACGTTTGCGTGCTCTCCCACGATCCCAAGTTCGACGAGCCGGCGCTCCGGATCGCGCTCCGCTCCCCGGCGGCCTACATCGGGGCCATCGGCTCCCGGAAGACGCAGGAGGCGCGGCGGGCGCGGCTCCTCGCCGAGGGGTTCAGCGCCGCGGACCTGGAGCGGCTGCACGGCCCCATCGGGCTCGACCTGGGGGGGCGTTCCGCCGCCGAGACCGCGCTCGCCATCCTGGCCGAGATCACCATGCGGCGGTACGGGGGGCGGGGGGTCCGGGGCTGAGCTACATCCGGCTCTCGTCGGCGCTGGGGCCGTAGGTCATCGGGAGCGGCACGTCGAGCAGCCGGAGGTAGACGCCAAGCTGGGCCCGATGGTGCACCGTATGATTGAGCACCATCCCTCGCATCACCGCCATCTTCGGCTGGGTCATCACCACCTTCCCTTCCTTCTTGAGCGACCACGGTTCCAGCCACTGCGCATCCGTCATCTCCGCGACCGCCCGCTTTGCCTCCGCCATGTTGGCGTCGAAGGCCGCGAGCAGCTCCTTTACGGTGCGATACTGGGTCCGGGCTGCCGCCACCCCCGCGGGCGCAACGTCCATTTCCCCCTGCCGCACCGTCATCGTGGCCCAGATCGGGATCTCGGCGAGGTGAATCGCCAGCCGGCCGAGCTTCATCGACTTGGGGT
>JAEUJI010000218.1 GCA_016794805.1 Gemmatimonadota bacterium | reverse complement strand
GGTGGTGTCGATGTCGTACTCGAGGGTGGCGGGGTACCCGGTGGCAGCGGCGAGGGCGCCGCGGGTGGTGAAGAGGTTCCCCTCGATGCTCTGGAGATCGAGCCGGGCCTGGGCCAGCGCGTTGCGGGACTGGAGAACGTCGGCGATGGTGGCGACTCCCACCCGGCGCCGCTCCTAGGATGCGGCCAGGTTGGTCTCAGCCTACCGCAAAGACAACTGATGGGCGGAGAGCAGCGCCTTGGCGGCGGCATACTCGAAGTAAGCGCCGGCGGTCCGGGCCACCACCGACTGCAGCGTGGCGTTGTGGGTCCAGTTGGCGGCGATGAGTCCTTCCCGCGCCGCGGCAATGGAACCGCCGCGGCCGCCGGCATCCAGCAGCAACCATGTAAAGGAAGCGCTTGGCTCATAGACCGTCTGCTGCACCGCGGAACGACCCTGGGTGGCGGAGGTCTGGAGCCGGGTGGCGCTGGCCTCTCCAGTAATTGTAGGAAACCAGGCCCCGCGGGCAGCGCCGTATGCGGCGGCGCGGGACCGCGCGGTAGCCCACGCGCCCCGGACATCCGGGTTGCCTTCCAGCGCCAGCCCGACCACGTCCTCCAGCGTCAGCGCCGCCCGGCGGGCCACCAGTTCCGGGGGAAGGTCGGACAGCACCGCGGACTGCTCGGCGGCGGGCGCCGGCGGATTCTCCTTCGGGACCCAGAGGGTGTCGGGGCGGGTAGCAACGGGGCGAGCCCCCGGCGGCCCCGGCAAGGCGGGCGCGCAGGCGGTCAGGACCAGGAGAACGGCCCAACCAGCGGGCGGGATCAGCCGAGGCATACGAGTGGGTTACGGATTCTCTAAAGGATTCGTTGAACGCGACTTGCAACGTCGGCGAAGGCGCTCCGCACGCTCCGGAGCAATCCACCCGTAGCGATTCGGTACGGGCGCCGCGGAGGCCCTCGTTGCAGCACAACAACTTAGCAGGTCGGACCGGCGGCACCGGGCGTGCCTTGCAAGGGGGAGTCAGACGGACAGTCACCCACGATTTCCCTGGAGGAACGATGTACAAGCCCGCGAAGCACTCCCTGACGACCCTGGCGCTGGCCGGGTCCGCCCTGCTCGCCGCCTGCGGCGATTCGACCGGCCCCAGTGGCGGCAACAACCCGCCCACCCAGCTCGGCCAGGTCATCAGCCTGAGCCAGTTCGACAGCACCCTCGGCACCGGGACCACCCGGATCGAGATCAAGCTCCTGCCTGGCGGGCTCGAGGCCCGCGAGGTGCACGTCGAGTCCGATGACCAGGAAGAGAAGTTCGTGAGCACCGTGGCCGCGATCGATCCGGTGGCCGGCACCGTCACCCTGGACCTGGGTGGGATGGTGATCAGCTACGGCAGCGGCACCCGGTTCCGCACCCCGAGCGACAGCCGGGTGAGCCGGAGCGAGTGGGAAGCGGCGATTGCCTCGGCGCTCGGCGCCGGCCAGCATCCGCCCATCGAGGCCCGGCGCAGCGCCCCCGGCTCGGCCCAGGCGCCGACCGACGCCAGCTTCACCGCCAATGACCTGCGGCTCGAGGACCAGACCGACGAGCCCAAGATCGAGGTGTACGTGGACAGCGACAACCTGGAGACCGTGGCCAGCCCGCCGCCGCTCGCGATCCTCCGGGTCTTCAATATTCCGGTCGAGATCACCAGCAACACCGAGCTGTCGCTCACCAATCCGGGCGGCGGGATCCCGACGGGCAGCGTGGAGTTCGAGGGTGTGGTCACGGCGGCTGATGCGGCCGGGGGGACCATCACCCTGGCCGGTGGCGCGGTGATCACGGTGGGAAGCGTGACGCTCGATCCGCTGGGCGACCTGTTCACCCTGGCGAGCGTCGAGGCCGCGGTGGGCGCGGGTCAGGCGGTGCGGGCGGAGGGGCGCGGGACGGTGACTTCCGCCAGCCCGCTGGCGATCACGGCGACGGCGATCAAGGTGGAGGTGGATAACTGACGGGAAGGGCGGTAGCGACGGTAAGGACGGTAAGGACGGTAGCGACGGTACCGTCGTTACCGTCCTTACCGTCCTTACCGTCGTTACCGCCTATCGTCGCGGCAGCAGTGCCCGCACTTCGAAGCGGGGCTCCGGATCCTCGTATCCGATGAGAACAGTCGAATCGGTCGCCGCGAGAATTGGCGGGAGAGTCGTATCGGGCCCGATAGGCTCACCCGTTGCCGGATCGAGCAGGAAGCTGAGGATCGTACCGTAGGAGGCTCGGGCTACGGCCTCCTCACGGGTGAGGAAGGTCCACTGGATCAAGATTCCTCGATCAGGGAGCCGCACGAGACTCAGCAGCTGGTGTCGGCCGTTGGTGGAGAACTTCCAGCTGTAACCACCTTCGGTTTCCTCAATCCGGTCGGCGCGGCTCCCCAGAAACAAGACACGCCACACCGGGGTGCCGTCGGCACCAAAGGCCCGTGCCTCACTCACGGCGCTATTGGGGGCGAACACCACCAGCTCGCGGGGGGCGTCACACAAGATCCTACCCTTGCCCAGCACCTCGTTCACCAGCGGGCTTGGTGACCGATAGTACTCACCGAAGGTACCAACCTGGTCGCCTGAGTCACGGTAGACTCGAAGCAATCTCGGGTCGGCGGCGGTCAGTCCATGGACGACCAGGTGAGCGCCGAGGCGGCACATGTCCTCGGCGTCCACGGGTAGCCGGATGTCCCCGAGGAATCGATATCCGGGCCCCGCCGGGGAGTAGCGCTGCACGACCCGGTCGGCGTCTGAGATCAGCAGCCCGCCATCGGCCGCCTCCGTGAGGGCCATCGGCCGTCGAAACTCGCCGGGACCCGAGCCTGGCTTTCCAATGAGGGCTTTCGGAGTGCCATCGGGGCCATACAAGCGGGCCACCATGGCGCCGTTGTCGAGCACCACGATATCGCCCGATGCCAGCAGCGCACCTCTCGCGATGCGGCCGATGGGTGACTCGGCGCCCGCCCCGCCGGTTGGGGATGCCGCGATGGCCTGTGTCCCCAGGCGGAAAGGGAGAGTCGTGTTGGCCCCGTCCAGTGCCGTGCTGAAAGACGGAGGCATGTCGCTGGCGACATACCGCTCGACTGGATGCACCCGGCCCGATCCGGCATTGTCCGCGCGTCCTGTGCTACCATCGGCACACGCAATCGAACCACCGAACAGGACGCAGCTCAGCCAACAGCGTAGCAGTGGCGGGCGCACCAATCGCCCTCAGCAGACCTGGAGGATGCATCCCTCACTGCCGACGTGCCAGCAAAAGGTGGCACCACCACCTGGCTGGCAGTACCCGTAGAGGCACTGGAGTCGCGGGCACGTCTCCTCGGCCGCGAGTGGCAATGCTCCGACGAGAGCGCCCAGCCCACCGCCCACGAGGACTGCCAATACCATGAACTTCACCGAGGACATCCCAAGTCGGGTCCACATAGCCCTACCTCCGTGGGAGAATGCGCCGAGCGCAACTTACGAGGCAAGCAACTGCATGGGAACTTGGTAGGTGTCGCCCGAACCTTCCGGGCCAATAACGCCCCGGTCAGCTCCGAGGCACTACTGGGAGAAAGCCACGCCCTGTGGTTGCGATGAGTCGACGGTCTCCAGCACCTGGCCAGCGTTGACCCACTGTTCGATGGCATTCAGCCCTACCAGACGCCGCAACACTGCTTCGCCTGCGATTTCGATCCGGACGGGGCCACTGTCGGGAACCATCCGCCGCACAGTGCGACGCAGTACGATCACTTGGGGCGTACCAGCCTCTCCTGCGAGCGCACCCCAGAGCAAGGGGGAGACCGCCAGCCCCTGCCATTCGCCACCACTGGACACTTCACTGAACATCGGCCCGACCTGACCAAGGTGACCCAGCCCCCGCTCCGGCTGCTGATCGACCGCCAGGCCAACCATGCGATAACCAACACCGAGTGATTCGGCGACGGCAATCATGTTGGCATGAATCTCCCGTAGGAGTCCCGGCACCTTCGGATCCCTACACCAAGGGCACCGCGACGAGCCAATGTAGACAACCACCAGGCCTGGCCCTTCGCGCGCCGCGAGGGAATCAGCCCGCCGCCCCGCCGCCACACGTTCTGCCCGGGCATCGCTGGCGAGGGTGTGGGCCAGGGCGAAGGATGCGACACCGACCAGGAGCACCCCTGCGAGCCGGGCCAGAGACTTGAGCGGGGGCATCCAGACCTCCCCAGGGGCGACGCGAGCGGCCTTCGTGTAACGCAGCTATTGGGCCGTGACTCAGGGTTGCTAGCCACCGGCAAGTTAGAAGTTAGCGTTGCCCCCCCCACTGTCAAAAGGGCCGAAAACCGTACGGCACAACCTGCCGGGCGGTTGGCCCCCTACCGCCCTACCGCCTCACCAGCATCGGCGGCAGCAAGAACATCGCGCCGATGGTGCCGGCCACCGTACCGCCCGCGGTGGCCAGCGCGATGGCACCGAAGAGGTCGGTGGTGCTGGTCCCGACGGCCAGCGGGATCAGGCTGGCGAGCGTGGTCAGGGTGACGAGGGTGATCATGCCGGCCCGGTCGCGGCAGGCGGCGACGATCGCGTGGGCGCGGACGACCCTGGTTGGCGCCGGCGTCGCCGCCTGGCGGGCCAGGATGCCATCCACCAGCAGGATCGCCTGGTTCACCGCGAGGCCGATCACCAGGATCACCCCCACCGCGGCCTCCCGGGTGAACGCGGTGCCGGTGGCCCAGAAGGCCACCACCACGCCGGCCAGCGCGATCGGGAGGCTCAGGAAGACCATCGCGGCGCCCCAGGCGGAGTCGAAGACCATCGCCACGCTGAGCAGCACCAGCGCCAGCCCCACCGCGAACACCAGCCAGAGCCCCTTCTGGCTCTGGTCGTCCACCCAGCCGAAGTACTCGTCGCTCACAGTGTAGCCGGCGGGGACGCTGATCGAGCGCATGAAGGCCTCGTGGGTCCGGTTGGCGAGCTTGGCCGGCCCCCGGAAGTCGTAGCTCAGGATCCGGACGTACTGCTGGTCCTCGCGGCTGATGCGGGAGAGCGCCTCCCGCTCGGAGACAGTGGCCACATCTCCCACCCGCACCGGGGCGCTGGCGTCGTTGGGGAGCAGCGCTTCCCGCAACTGGTCGAGCGTCCGCTCGCGGCTCCCCTGGGTCTTGAGGGAAAGCCAGAGATCTTGATCTCCCAGCAGCAGTCGCTGGCGGCCCACCGCGCCGCCGACCTCCCGCCCCACGATACCGGCGAAGTCGCTGCTGGTGAGGCCGAAGCTCGCCAGCCGGTCGCGATCCGGGGTGAGGGTCACGTCCCGCGCCTTCTCTCCGCCGAACCAGAAGCCGGCGGCGTTGATATCCACCGTGCGCACCCGCGAGATCCCCTCGAGTCGGGCCTTGAGGTCGAGCGCGAGCCGCTCCACCCCGGCAAACGAGTAGCCCAGGATCTTGATGCGAAACGTCTGCAGCGATCCCATCGTGCCACCGGACGCGAAGCCCGGCCCATACCCCGCCACACTCACCGAGGCGCCACCGATGAAGGTGGCCCGCGCGGTGAACTCGTCCTGCATCTGGTAGGGGAGGACGGTGCGGGCCGCGTCGTCCTCGAATACCACGCGCACGAAGCCGCCATCCGGCATCCCCTGCGCCTCCACCCGCTCCACCCCCGGCTGCCCCGCCGCGATCCGCTCGAACTCCCGCAGCGCCGCGTCCACCATGGTGGGGTCGGAGCCGCTGGGAAAATCCACCCGGGCGGAGAGGGTGGTGCGCTGCCCCCACCAGCCGCTGAAGCTCGACTTGGGGACCTTCACCGCGAACACCCAGCCCAGCCCGGCGAGGAGCGCCACAGTGGCGGTGATCGTCACCCAGCGCCAGCGCAGCAGCCCGATCACCATCCGGCGATAGGCCCGCTCCGAGCGGCGCCAGCGCACCTCGTGCATCCCGTGGCCCCGGCCGATGGCGGGGAGCATTACCACTGAGGTGATCACCGACCACCCCAGCGCCAGCGCAAAGGCCACCGCGAAGGGGGTGAACGCCGCCCGGGCATCGCCCTGAAGGTACAGGAAGGGAAGCAGCACCACCGCGGTGGTGAGCGTCGACCCGAGCACCGCCGGCGTGATCCGCCACCCTGCGAGCGCACGCGCCTCGGCGGTGTCCGGCACCGTCCGGAACCGGTTCACCACCACCAGCCCGTTCTGCACCAGGATGCCGATCCCCATGCTGAGCCCCGCCAGCGTCAGCAGATTCGCTGGGATGCCCAGCAGGTAGAGTCCGAGCGTGGTGCCGGCGATGGCCACGGCCGCGCTGGCCATGACATACGTGACCGCAAGCGGCGCCTGCAGCGTCACCGCGAGCACCAGCAGCACCGCTGCAAAGGCGATGAGCCCCCGCCGCACCAGGTCGGAGAGCTGGTCGCCCAGCCGGAGGCTCTCGTCCGCGAGCACCTGGAACCGGATGCCGGCGGGGAGCCGGCCGCCCAGGTCGTTCAGGGTGGCGCGAATGTTCCGCGCGGTACGGATGGCGTCGGCGCCCGGGAGCCGCGCCACCTGCAGCAGCACCGCCGACTCGCCGTTCACCCGATAGAGCCGGCCCTGGTTGTCCTCTTCCCTCCGGATCGTCGCCAGCTCGTCGAGCCGGTACACCCGGCCTCCCGGTCCCGGCACCGGCAGCGCCGCCAGGTCCTCCAGGCTCGTGGGCGTCTCCCGGAGCACGACCCGCCGCTCGGTGGCTCCCGTCAGCTGCACGCCCAGCGCCTCCACCACCCGGGCGCCGTTCATGGCGGTGAGCAGCGCCGTGGGAGAGACACCGAGCTGCCGCAGCCGCTCCGGCTGGTAGGCCACCGCCACGCCGACCAGCGCGCCGCCCATGGCGCTGACCCCGGAAACCCCTTCCACCGCCGCGAGCCGCGGCTCCACCAGCCGGTCCACCAGGTCCTGCAGCGTCCCCGCGGTATACGGTCCGTACACCGTGTAGCTGATGAGCGGCTCCTCATCCAGCCCCTCGGGGACGTAGTTGCTCACCTCGAGTCCTGATGCGCCCGGGGGAAACTCGGAGCGGAGCAGCTCCAGCCGCTCCAGCACGCCGAGCCGCGCGAGCTGCACGTTGGCGGTGGGCTCGAGCTCGACGTCGAGCCGGGTGTACCCCTCTCCCGACTCGCTCTCGATCTTCTTCACCCCGCGCACCGACTGCACCGCCGCCTCGATCGGACTCCCCAGGTAGGTCTCCACCAGCTCAGCCGCGGCACCGGGCCAGCTCATGGAGACCGTGAGGCGCGGCAACTCGACGGTGGGGCGGGTGGCGAAGGGGAGCCGGGCGAAGGAGATCCAGCCGGCGAGCAGCAGCGCGCCGGCGGTGGCCCAGACGACGGAGGGACGGCGGGAGGCCCAGCGGATCACGGCGATTGGACGATTGGGCGATTGGGCGATTGCCCAACCACGAGACCCGCGGCCCGCCGCTCGGCGCGCTGCTCCACCATGGCGTAGGCGGTGGGGAGAAGGAAGAAGGTCACCAGCGTCGCGGTGATGGAGCCGCCGATGACGCCCGCCGCGAGCGGCTGGTACAGCTCGCCCCCGCTGCCCCAGCCGAAGACCAGCGGCAGCACACCAACGATGGTGGTGAGCGAAGTCATGGCGATGGCGCGGAGCCGCTGTCGGCCGCCGAGGAGCACGGAGTCGCGCACCGAATGGCCCTGCTCCCGGAAGCGGCGGATGGCGTCGAGCTTGACCACCGCGTCGTTGTCCGCCAGGCCGATCATGACCACCATACCGATCAGCGACACCGCGTTGAGACTCTGGCCGGTGAGCCAGAGCACCACGATCCCGCCCACCCCCGCGAGCGGCACCGTGAGCATGACCAGGAGCGGGGTAGTGAAGCTGGCGAACTCCCCGGCCAGCACCAGGAACATCAGCGCCACCGACAGCACCGCGACCACGGTCAGCTCCTGCATGGTGCGGCGCTGCTCGATGTCCGCCCCGGCGATCTCCCAGGTGAGTCCCGCCGGCGCCTTGAGCCGGCCCAACGCCTCCTGGATGGAGCTGACGGCCCGCGCGGTGCCGCCCCGCTCCACCGCGGCCTCCACCACCTGCACCGGGCGCTGGTCCACCCGCACCACCTCCACCGGGTCGCGGACCTCCTTCACGGTAACAAGCTGGCCCACCGGGATCCCGTCCACCGTGGCGGCGAGGGCGGTCTGCAGGTCCTCACTGGCGGCGCCGGCGTAGCGGACCCGGATGGTGGTGCGGCGGTCGGTCTCCCGCAGCTCGCTCGCCTCCACGCCGGAGAGCCCGCCGGCGATGGCGCTGGCCACCTGGTCCACCGTGATGCCCCGGAGCGCCAGCCGCTCCCGCTCGAGTCCCAGCTCCACCACCGGCTGGGTGCCGGCGTAGGCGTCCCGCACGTCGGACAGTTCGGGGATGGCGCGGAGCGCCTGCTGCACGCTGTCGGCGAAGTGCGCCGCCTCGGCGACGGTTGGGGCGCTCACCTCCACCCGCATGAGCCGCCCCTCGCGGCCAATCAGGCTGCCGAACTCCGACTGCCCCGCCAGGTCAATGGCGAGCGAGCCCTGCGCCAGGTCGGGCACCTTCTCCCGCAGCGCCTCGGCGAAGCGGGCGGCGGGGAGCCCGGTGCGCACCGGAATCAGCAGCTGCGCGAAGTTGGCGCCCCCCGGCTCGGCCCCGGCGACGAGTTCCTCGTCGGTGGCGGAGCCGACGCGGGTATAGAGCCCCTGGGCGCCCAGCTCCCGCGCCGCAGTTTCCAGGCGGGCGGCCTGACGGACGGTTTCCTCGATGGCGGTGCCCTCCGGGAGCCGCAGCGTGGCGATGGCCACGCCCTCGTCCACCTGGGGCAGGATCTCCCGTGGCAGGCGCAGGGTCAGCACCACCGCGACGGCCGTTGCGGCAATGGCGGAGAGGAAGACGGCGCGCGGGTGGTCGAGGCACCACATCATGCCGCGTTCGTAGGACTCGGCCAGACGGTGACCAAAGGCGGTGAGACGGCTCGACGGCTCGGCGGCTGGACGGCTCGGCCGCAGTGCCGAGTCGCCGAGTCGCCGAGCCGCCGAGCCGTCCCGCCTCCCCGCCAGCATCACCGGCATCAGCGTCAGCGCCAGCACCAGCGAGGCCGCGAGACTGGTCACCACCGCCAGCGAGAGGTCGCGGAACAGCGCCGCCGCCAGCCCGCGCACGAAGACGATCGGCCCGAAGACCAGGACCGTCGTGAGGGTCCCCGCGATCAGCGGCCCCATGACCTGGTCTGCGGCGTCGCGGGCCGCCTGCGCCCGGGGAATACCGGTCTCCCGCAAGCGGCCGCTGGCTTCCGCCACCACGATGGCGTTGTCCACCAGCAGGCCGACGCCGAGGGCCAGCCCGCCAAGGGAGAGGACGTTGATGGTGACCCCGAGGAGCTGGAGCGCGGTCAGGGAGACTAGCACCGAGAGCGGCACGATCAGCCCGATGGCGAGGGCGCTGCGCCAGTCCCGGAGGAAGAGCAGGATCACCAGCAGCGACAGCGCGCCGCCGATCACGATCTCCTGGGTCAGGTTGGAGAGGGCGTCGTTCACGAAGCGGGCCTGCGCCGCCACCAGCCGCAGGGAGAAGTCGGGGAACTCCCGCGCCAGCTGCGCGATCGCGACCTCGAGGTCGCGGGTGACGGCGACGGTATTGGCGCCTGCGTCCTTGTACACCACCAGCCCGATGCCGGGCCCGCCGTCGAGCCGGGTGAGGGTGCGCGGCTCCGCGGTGGCGAGGGACACTGTGCCGATGTCCCTGAGGCGCACCGAGCCGCCGAGCCGTCCAGCCGCCGAGCCGACCGGTATCGAAGCGAACTCCTCGATCCGCCGCAGCTCGGTCAGCGCCCGCACCGAGAAGCGGAACTGGCCCCGGCGGATGGTGCCGCCGGGGGCGCTCACGTTGGCGGCCTGGATGGCCTGCACCACGTCATCGGGGGTGAGGCCCAGGGTGCGGAGCCGGGCCGGGTCCAGCTCCACCCGGATCTCGTCCTCCGGCACGCCGGTGACCGCCACGCTGGCCACGCCGTCCAGCTGTTCCAGCCGGCGGGCGAGGACCTGTTCCGCCACCAGCGCGGTGGAGCGGAGCTCCCCCGTGCCGGAGACGCCTAACACGGCGATGGGCCGCTGCCCCGGATCGGAGGTGAGCAGGGTGGGGCGTTCGGCGGTCTCGGGGAGCCGGCCGCGGGCGTTGTCGAGCCGCTCGCGGACCGCGAGCACCGTGGCCGCCATGTCGGTGCCCCAGGCAAAGCGCGCGGTGGTGGTGACCTCCCCGTTGCGGCTCACCGAGCGCACTTCCACCAGCCCCGGCGTGGCGGCGATGGCCTCTTCCACAGGCTCGGCCACGAAGCGGCTGGCCTCGGTGGCGGCGGCCCCGGGGTAGATGGTGCGGATGGTGAGGACGGGGAGGGTCACGTCCGGCAACAGCGCCACGGGGAGCCGGCCGAGTGACACTGCGCCCAGGAGGACCAGGGCGAGGGTGGCGGCGATGGTGGTGACGGGGCGCCGGACCGCCGCGGCGGCGATGCTCACGGACGCGAAGCGGCGGGCGTGACCCGTACCGGCGCGTCGTGCGTCAGCGTCAGGTGCCCGGAGGTCAGCACCGTGTCTCCGACGGCGACGGGGATCTCACCGGTGGAGGAATCGGGGAGCACCTCGGTGTCGCTGCCGTTGGAGCGGCCGGGGACGATGTACACCCACTGGGCGCGGCCCTCCTTCGCGACGAACACGAGGGGGCGGCCGTCGCGCTCGATCACGGCGGCGGCGGGAACCATGATGCGGTCTGGGAGGCGGGCGGCCTCGAGGCGGAGGTCGGCGTACGACCCGGGGCGGAGCGGCGAGCGGCCGCTGGCGCCAACGCTCACGACCACGCGGCCGGCGCGGGCCACCGTGTCCACCAGCGGCAGCACGGCGGTGATCCGGCCGCGGAGCGGGTCGGTGCCCATGGCGGGGGCGGAGATGCGGGCCTCGCCGCCCACCCGCACGAAGGGCAGGTCATGCTCCAGCACCTGGGCCTCGATGCGCAGGTGGGTCATGTCCACCACCGTGGCGATATCCTGCCCCGAGTTGACCCGCGAGCCGGCGGCCACCTCGATGCGATCCACGATGCCATCGAAGGGGGCGGTGATGGTGGCGCGCTCCTGGTCGAGCCGCGCGCGCTCCAGCCGCACCTGCGCGCCGGGGACGCCGGAGAGCGCCACGGCGTTCCGCTGCCGCTCGGCGTCCTGGGTCGTGGTGAGCAGGATCGAGTCGCTGGCGAGGTTGGCCTGGAGGCGGATGTTGGCTTCGTCGAGGGCGGCCTGCGCCTCGCGGACGGCCAGGTCGAAGGGGCGGGGGTCGAGGCGGACCAGCACCTGGCCCTTGCTGACCACGGCGCCGGGCCTGACCAGCACCTCGTCCACGGTGCCGTTGGTTTCCACCTTGAGCTGGGCGACGGCCTCGGAGCGGACCTGACCGGTGGTGGCGATGGAGAGGACCAGGTCCCCGCGCCGGACCAGGGCGCCGGTGACCGGCAGCGACAGGGTGCTGCCCGAGGCGGCGGCGGTGTCACCGTCGGCGGTCGTTCCCGGAGGCGGCTCGCTCGTGGCGCCGGCGTCCTTCCCCTTGCAGGCGGGGAGGAGGAGGCTGGCGAGCAGCGCCGCGAGCGGTGCGGCACGGCGCGCCCCGGAGTGCCGGCGGCGGGGGTCGGTCATGGCGGGTCAGGTCCTCTGGATTTCGGTCCCCCTAGGATGCCTTGGGGGGGGCATCGGTCGCAGGGGGCAGGCCCGG
>JAEUJI010000207.1 GCA_016794805.1 Gemmatimonadota bacterium | reverse complement strand
GATCACATCAACCTGCTGGGCGACAACCCGCTCATCGGCCGGAACGACGAGCGCCTCGGCCCCCGGTTTCCCGACATGTCGGATCCCTACGACGCCGGGCTCCGGGCGACGGTCCGGGCGCTCGCCCTGGAGCAGGGCGTCACCCTGCGGGAGGGGGTGTACGTCTCGGTGCCCGGCCCCAACCTCGAAACCCGGGCCGAGTACCGGATGCTCCGGGCGATGGGGGCGGACATCGTCGGGATGTCCACCGTGCCGGAGGTGATCGTGGCGGTGCACCAGGGGATGAAGGTGGCCGGGCTCTCGATCGTGACCGACCAGTGCCTGCCGGATGCGCTGGTCCCGGCCGACATCGAACACATCATCGCGATCGCCAACGGGGCGGAGCCCAAGCTGACCCGGCTGGTCGCGGCACTGGTGCAACAGATCCCCGCATGACCTACCAGCCGTGGCCGGACGGCGGCGCCGACCGGATGGAACAGGAGCTGCTCGCGCGGTGGAAGGAGGAGGGGCTCTTCGAGGCCACCCAGGCCGCCACCCGCGACGGGCCGCCCTTCGTGTTCTTCGAGGGCCCCCCCACCGCCAACGGCAAGCCGGGCATCCATCACGTCTTCGCCCGCACCATCAAGGACCTCATCTGCCGCTTCCAGGCGCTGCGCGGCCGCGCCGTGACCCGGATCGCCGGCTGGGACACCCACGGCCTGCCGGTGGAGATCGAGGTCGAGAAGCAGCTCAAGCTCAACGGCAAGAAGGCCATCGAGGCGTACGGGGTGGAGGCCTTCAACCGGCTGTGCCGGGAGAGCGTCTTCACCTACAAAGCGGAGTGGGAGCAGCTCTCCAGCCGCATCGGCTACTGGCTGGACTACGAGCACCCCTACATCACCTACAGCAACGAGTACGTGGAATCGGTCTGGTGGCTGCTCCACCGGCTCTTCGAGCGCGACCTCCTGTACCGCGGCCACCGGGTGCTGCCGTACTGCCCCCGCTGCGGCACCGTCCTCTCCAGCCACGAGCTGGCGCTGGGCTACGAGGAGGTGAAGGACAAGTCCATCTACGTGACGTTCCCGCTGACGGATGGCACGGGGCGGGAACTGGTGGTGTGGACCACGACGCCGTGGACCCTGCCGTCGAACGTGGCGGCCGCGGTGCATCCGGACCTCGAGTACGGCATCTACCGCCATCCGAAGCACCCCGGCCGCGGCTTCGTGATGGCCACGAGCCGGGAAGCCAAGCTCCGTGAGATCCTGGGCGAGGAGCTGGCGCTGGAAGGCACCGTCGCGGGGCGGGAACTCGCGGGACTCGAGTACCGCCGGGCGCTGGATGTGGTGCCGCTCCCGGAGGAGTACCGGCACTCGGTCGTGATCCCCGGCCAGTTCGTCACCGCGGAGGACGGTTCCGGCATCGTGCACATGGCGCCCGCCTTCGGCGCCGACGACTACCATGCCGGCAAGGAACATGGCCTGGCGCTGGTCCGGCCGGTGGCGCCGGACGGGACCTTTGCGGGCACCACCTGGCCCGAGATCGAGGGCCGGCTGGTCACCGCGGAGGAGACCAACGAGATCATCATCCGGCGGCTCAAGGCCGACGGCCGGTGGCTGCGGACTGACCAGTATGTCCACAGTTACCCGCACTGCTGGCGCTGCCAGAGCAAGCTGATCTACTACGCGCGGGACAGCTGGTTCGTCCGCACCTCGCAGGTGAAGGAGCGGATGCTGGAGATCAACCGCGGGGTCAACTGGCAGCCGCCGGAGGTCGGCGCGGGGCGCTTCGGGTCCTGGCTGGAGAACAACGTGGACTGGGCGCTGTCGCGGGATCGCTACTGGGGCACCCCGCTGCCGGTCTGGGTCTGCGACGCGGACCCCGCCCACGTCGAGGTGATCGGCGGCTACGCCCGGCTGGCGGAACGCTGGGGGAAGCCGCTGCCCGAGGGGTTCGATCCGCACAAGCCCTACATCGACGGGTATACCTGGGACTGCGCCTGCGGCGGCACCATGCGGCGCGCCCCCGAGGTGATCGACACCTGGTTCGACTCCGGGGCGATGCCCTACGCCCAGTGGCACTACCCCTTCGAACACCAGGCGGAATTCAAGGCCCACTTTCCGGCGGACTACATCTGCGAAGGAGTGGACCAGACCCGCGGCTGGTTCTACTCCCTGCTCGCCATCTCCGCCACGGCGTTCGACAGCCCCGCGTATCGCAATGTCATCGTGAACGAGCTGGTCCTCGACGCCGAGGGCCAGAAGATGTCCAAGAGCCGCGGCAACGTCGTGAACCCGTGGGACATGCTGGGCGAGTTCGGGGCGGACACCGTGCGGCTGTACCTGCTGGTATCGAGCCAGGTGTGGCTGCCCAAGCGGTTCGACCGGAAGCAGATCCCGCAGGTGACCGGCGACTTTCTTCGCGCGCTCCGGAATACCTACGAGTTCTTCCGGCTCTACGCGGCGCGGGTGGAGTCGGCGCCCCCCGTGGCGGGGCGGCCCGACAGCGACCGCTGGGTGCTCGGCCGGCTGGATGCGACCATCGCCGCGGTGACGGCCGCCTGGGCGGGCTATGAGCCCACCGCGGGAGTGCTGGCGCTGATGGATTTCGTGGTGGACGACCTGTCCAACTGGTATGTGCGGATCAACCGGGACCGGTTCTGGGCCCCTGACGGCGAGGCCGACCACGCCGCGGTGGCTACCCTGCGGGAGTGCCTGGTCACGGTGAGCCGCCTCCTGGCGCCGGCCGCGCCGTTTGCCAGCGACTGGCTGCACCGGGCGCTCACCGGGACCTCGGTCCATCTCGCCGGGTGGCCCGCGGCGCCCGCCCCGGTGGCGGCCGCGGATACGGCCCTTCCGCCGGCCATGGACGCGATCCGGCGGCTGGCCTCCCTGGCGCGCGCCGCACGGGAAGCGGGCAAGCTCCGGGTCCGCCAGCCCCTGGGGCGGATGCAGGTGGCGGTGCCCGTGGCGGTCCGCGGTCCGGCGTTCCAGCGGCTGCTGGGAATCCTCCAGGCGGAGGTCAACGTCAAGCGCATCGAGGTGGCGGAGTCGGATACCGAGCTGGTCCGGCTCCGGGGCAAGGCCAACTTCCGCTCCCTGGGGAAGCGCTACGGCAAGGAGACCCCGGCCGTGGCCAAGGGGGTGGAGCGGCTCACCCCGGACCAGCTCCGGGCCCTCGAAACCGGGGAGTCGGTCTCGAGACATGAAAACGGGGTCGAACTCGTGTATTTTCCCGAGGATGTGGTGGTGGAGCGCCAGGTCGTGGCCACCGGCTGGCTGGTGGAAAGCGACGGGCCCTACGTGGCCGCGCTCGATCCCGCGTTGACTCCGGAGCTCAGCCGCGAAGGCCTGGCGCGCGAACTCGTCTCCCACGTCCAGCGGCTCAGGCGGGAGGCGGGGTTCGCGGTGTCGGATCGCATTGAACTCGGGATCGAAGGGCCGGCCGGGGTGCTGGACGCGGCCGGTGCATATCGGGACTTCATCGCCACGGAGACGCTGGCCCGCCGCCTGACCCTCGGGACGGCGGTCGCCGGCGCCGCCCTGCGGCAGCCGGCGGACGTGGACGGACAACCAGTCACCTTCAGCATGCGCCGGCACGGCGCGTGATCGCCACCCACAGCGGACGGGAAGGTATTCAGGGCATGAACAAGAAGCATCTGGCGCACTTCGAGAAGCGGCTACTGGAAGAGCGCACCCGCGTGATGAAGGAGATCGGGTACTACGACGAATCCTTCAACGCCACGCTGCAGAACGAATCCGGCGATCTCTCCTCCTATTCCTTCCACATGGCGGATCAGGGCACCGATGCGATGGAGCGGGAGAAGCAGTTCCTCTTCGCCTCGCAGGAAGGGCGCTACCTCTGGCACGTGAACGAGGCGCTGCGGCGGCTGTACAAGACCCCGGACAAGTTCGGCGTCTGCCACAGCTGCGGCAAGGAGATCAACTTCGAGCGCCTCGACGCGCTGCCGCACGCGCGGCTGTGCATCGAATGCAAGGAAAAGGAAGAGAATGGCAAGCGGCGCTGAGCGCCGGCTCTACTGGTGGGTCGCGGTCTCCGCCCTCCTGCTCGACCTGGCCACCAAGTTTCTCGCCGAGCGCTACCTGTTCCGCTCGGCGGGGCATTCGGTGTTCGGGGACTGGTTCCAGCTCCGGCTGGTCTACAACCCGGGGGCGGCGTTCGGGCTGCACCTGGGGCCGTATTCCCGCTGGATCTTCATGGTGATTGCGATCGGCGCCGTGGTCCTGCTGTACCGCTATCACCGGAACGCGGAGCGGGGGGACTGGTTCCGCCAGCTGGCCCTGGGCCTCGTCACCGGCGGCGCCATCGGCAACCTGGTGGACCGGATCCGGTCCACCCAGGGCGTGGTGGATTTCCTCGACCTCGGCGTCGGGTCCTGGCGCTGGCCGACGTTCAATGTGGCCGACATGGCGGTCAGCTGCGGCGCGGTGCTGCTGGCCATCTCGCTCTGGCGCGAGGATGCCAGGCGCGAGGCGGCGCAGGCGCTGCCCGGGCGGCCGCTCCCACCCGAGAATACCCCGCCGGAACCGGCCGTTTCCGGACCCCGCGATGAATGACCGGGCGGCGCCGCACCCCGGTGCGGCGCTGCGGCCGAGCTTCTCGGTTCTCCCTCCCGCCACCGAACGGCTCGACCGCTTCCTCGCCGACCAGCTCCAGCTCTCCCGCACCCAGGCCGCCCGCCTGGTCGCCGACGCCCGGGTCCGGGTGAACGACGACCCCGCCCGGGCCTCCCGCACCATGGTCCGGGGGGACCGCGTCACCGTCGAGTATCCCGAATCGGAGCCGCCCCGCACCCTGGTCCCGGCCGATATCGCGCTGGAGGTGGTGTTCGAGGATGAACACCTGGCCGTGATCAACAAGCCGGCCGGGCTCGTGGTCCATCCGGCGCCCGGGCACTGGGACGACACCCTGGTGAATGCGCTGGTCGCGCGCGGCACGACCCTCTCGGGCGGCGCCGAGGGGCGGCCTGGCATCGTGCACCGGCTGGACCGGGATACCAGCGGGCTCATGGTCGTGGCCAAGACGGATCTGGCGCATCGGCGCCTGGGGACCATGCTGGCGGCGCGGCGCATCGGGCGGCGCTATGCGGCCCTGGCCTGGGGCCACCTCGACGAGAGCCCGCTGGTGATCAGCGCCCCGCTGGCCCGCCACCAGCGCGACCGGAAGCGGGTCGTGGTGGCCGCGGAGGGGCGGGACGCCCGCACCGACGCCTACGTCGTGGCGCGGATGGGGCTGGTGGAGCTCCTGCGACTGGAACTGCACACCGGCCGCACGCACCAGATCCGGGTTCACCTGGCCCACATCGGGCATCCGGTGGTGGGGGATCCGGTCTACGGAGCCGGTGGCAGCCGGCGCATGACCGGCGCACAGCGCACCCAGGCGGAGGCCCTGGAACGGCTGGCGCCCCGGCAGGCCCTTCATGCGGCCTGGCTCGAGTTCCGCCACCCCTTGAGCGGCGTGCCCCTTGAATTCCGGGCGGAATGGCCGGCCGATCTGGCGCCCTTGCTGGCCAGCGCGCTGGGTCAGGAACACGCCGTTGCTCCGGGTCAGGCCCTTCGGTATCTTCGTTTCTTTGAAGCACATGGATGATTCAGCGCGGCTCCGACTAGTGCTGTTCCGGCTCGGCCCGCACCTGCTGGCGGTGCCGGCCGACGCCGTCCGGGAGGTGATCCCGGCCGGCCGGGCCACAAGGATCCCCGGCGCGGCGGCCCTGGTGGCGGGATTGGTGAACTTTCGGGGCACCCTGCTGACCGTCGTAGACGGCCGAATTGCCCTCGGGCTGGAGCAGGGGGTTGCGCCGGGTGAGTCGGTGCTGGTCCTGGACCGGGGGGAACGCTCCCTTGGCCTGATGGTGGATGAGGTGCTGGACATGGTGGAGGTCGCGCCCAGCGACCTGCGGGCAGGGGAGGGACCAGCCGGTCTCGATCCCCACATGGTCTCAGCGGCAGGGATGCACGCGGGGCGAATCTTCGCCGTCCTCGACACCGACCGGCTGCTGGCGCCGGCGCTGCCCTGACCGGCCTGAGCAGGCAGACACACAGCGGAGGTTCGGGTGAGCCACACCGTGCTGGTCTGTGACGATGCCATCTTCATGCGGACGATGATCTCCGACATTCTCGCCCAGGCCGGGTTCGAGATCGTCGGCGAGGCCGAGACGGGCCGCGAGGCGGTGGAGAAGTACCGCCAGCTCAAGCCCGACCTGGTGACGATGGACATCGTCATGCCGGACATGGGGGGCATCGAAGCGGTGCGCGAGATCTGCAAGGACAGTCCCGAGGCGCGGATCCTCATGTGCAGCGCGATGGGCCAGCAGGCCCTCGTCGTCGAGGCCATCCAGGCCGGCGCCAAGGACTTCGTGGTCAAGCCCTTCCAGCCCTCGCGAGTCCTCGAAGCGGTCCAGCGCGTCCTGGGCTAGCGCCCGCATGGACCTCTCCCGCTACGCCAACCTCTTCCTCACCGAGAGCCGGGAACAGCTCGGGCTCTCGGGGCAGGCGTTGCTCGAGTGGGAGCGCCAGCCCGCGGCCGCTGAACCGGTGGTGAGCCTGTTCCGGGCCATGCACACCTTCAAGGGCATGGCGGCGGCGATGGGGTACGCGAACCTGGCGGAGCTGGCGCATCGCATCGAGTCGGTGCTGGACGTGCTGCGCAGCGATCCGGCCGCCGGCCGTGAGCATGTGGACCTGTTCTTCCGGGTGGTGGACGGGCTGGAACGGGGGGTCGAGCGGGCGGTGGAAGGCGGGGACGGCGCGCTGGACTTCGCCGCGCTGATCGAGGAGTTGAACCAGGCCTCGGCCGCGGCCGCGCCCACCGGGAGCTGGGCGGTGCCCGCGCCGGCTCCGCCGCCCGTGGCCGCGGAGCCGGCCGGCGCGGGACGCCAGGTCCAGGTGACGATCCGGTCCGACACACCGCTCCGGGGGGCGCGGGCGTTGCTGGTCCTCCGCAAGGCGGCCACGCTGGGGGCCGTCGGGGCCGTGCGCCCGCCGGTGGGGGTGTTCGAGTCGGACACGTTCGAGGGGCAGTTCGGCTTCGACCTGCAGAGCGAACTCGCCGAGGCGGCGGTGGTGGAGGCGCTCCGCAGCGTCGGGGACGTGGCCAGTGTGGTCATCGGGGCGCCCCCCGCCCAGCCGGCCGACGAGACGGTGGAGCGACGGCGCCAGATCCGGATGGATGCCCGGCGCCTCGATACCATCATGAACCTGGTGGGCGAGCTGGTCGTGGCGAAGGGGCGCCTGACGGACCTGGCCGATCAGGCCGGGGAGCCGGAACTCAAGGCCCTTGCCGCCCGCATCTCCCGGGTCACCTCCACGCTCTACGGCGAGGTGGTCCAGGCCCGGCTGACGCCGGTGTGGCAGGTACTCGACCGCTTTCCCCGGCTGGTGCGCGATCTCGCGCGGCAGCTGGGCCGCCGGGTCCGGTTCGAGGTGGCGGGCGAGGACACCCAGCTCGACCGGGCCATCCTCGACGAGATCGGTGAGCCGCTGCTGCACCTGCTGCGGAACGCCGTGGATCACGGGATCGAGCCGCCGGAGGAGCGGAAGCGGCGGGGCAAGCCCGAGGAGGGGCTGATCCGCGTCGTGGCCTCCAGCGACCGGACCACCGTGCTCCTGCAGGTGAGTGACGACGGCCGCGGCATCGACCAGTCCCGGGTGCTGGAGACGGCCCGCAAGGCGGGGCTCGTGGCGCCCGAGACCCGCGCGCTGGCGGACGATGAGCTGCTCCGGGTGCTGGCGCGGCCCGGTTTCTCCACCGCCACCCGGGTGACGGACGTGTCGGGCCGGGGGATGGGCATGGACGCCGCGCTCTCCCGGATCCGCCTGCTGGGCGGCTCGGTGGAGCTGACCTCGGTCGCGGGGCAGGGGAGCACCTTCACCCTCCGGCTGCCGATGACGCTCGCGATCGTCCGGGCGCTGCTGGCGGTGGTCGGGGAGGAGCGCTACGCGATCCCGATCGCCGGTGTCGCGGAGACGGTCGAGTACCGGCCGGAGCGGACCGCCTCACTGGAGGGGCGCGAAGGGTTCATCCTGCGGGAGGAACTGCTGCCGCTGGTGCAGCTGCGGGATCGCCTCGGCGTCACCGGTCCCCGGCCGCCGGGGCGCCAGCCGGCGGTCATCCTCGAGGTCGGGGAGCGGCGGACCGCCGTGGTGGTGGACGCGCTCGTGGGACAGCAGGAAATCGTGGTGGAGCCCTTCGATGCACCGAAGGGCATGCTCCCCGTGTTCAGCGGGGCGACGATCCTCGGCGACGGGATTCCCGCGTTGATCGTGGACCCCGCCGCCCTGGTCTGAGGAGGCCGGCATGGATGACGTGCGCGAACTGCACGCCCTGCAGCGCGACGCGCTGCGCGAAGTGGCCAACATCGGTGCGGGCCACGCCGCCACCGCGCTGTCGCAGCTCACCAATCGCCGGATCATGATCTCGGTGCCCGAGGTCAACATCACCCGGCTCGAGGAAGTGCCCGAGATCCTGGGCAAGGCGGACGATATCGTCGCCGCCGTGCTCATGCACATGATGGGCGACCTCACGGGACGGACCCTGGTGCTCTTCCCCGAGGCCTCCGCCCGGACCCTGTGCGACATCCTGCTCCGCCGGCCGCTCGGCACCACCACCGAGTTTGCGGCCATGGAGCAGTCGGGGCTCAAGGAAGTCGGCAACATCCTCTCCAGCGCCTACATGAACGCGCTGTCCGACTTCATGGGGATGATGCTGGTGCCCTCGGTGCCCAGCCTGGCCATCGACCTCGCCGGCGCCGTCCTCACCTCCGTCTACATGAACTTCGGCTACGACCGCGACTACGTCTTCTGCGTCGAAACGCAGTTCCTCTTCGAGGATCCCGGGCTCCAGCTCAAGGGACACTTCCTGCTCCTGCCCGACCTGGCCAGCCTCCGAGCGATCTTCGACGCCATCCGGCTCCCCTGAGCCTGCCGTGACCGGGCCCGCCCTGTCCGAGCGCGACCTCACCGTCCTGCGGTCCTTCGCCCGCCGGATTGACCCGGCGGATGCCGGCGCGCACAACAACCTGGGCGTCCTCTACTACCAGAAGGGCCTCGTCCCCGAGGCCACCGAGGAGTTCCTCCGCGCGCTGGAGCTGGACCCGCGGATGCAGACGGCCAAGGAAAACCTGGAGATCGCGTACCGCTCCACCGGCTACTACGACCGGCGGGTGGCCGAGCTCCGGGAACGGCTGCGGCGCGAGCCGTACGACGCCGAGGCGCGGTGGGAGCTGGGCCGGACCTGCGCCGCGCTGGGCCAGTGGGAGGAGGCGGTCCACGAGTTCCGCCTGCTCCTGGCCCGGAAGCCCGACGACGTTCCCGCGCTGCTGCAACTGGGCCTGGCCGAGCGGGGGCGGGGCAACCTCGAGGGAGCGACCCAGGCCTTCGAGCGCGCCAAGGAGCTGGATCCCAACAGTTCGGTCACGCTGTTCTACTACGGCGAGGCGCTGTACAACCGCGGCCTCTCGGAGCAGGCGCGGGTGGCGCTCGAGGCGGCGGTGCAGCGCAACCCGGACAACGCCGACGCCTACTATCTCCTGGCGTTCGTGCACGGGGACCTGGGCGAGCACGAGAAGGCGCGCGCCGCCACCGCCCGCGCCACCGCCCTCAACCCCACGCTGGCCCGGG
>JAEUJI010000205.1 GCA_016794805.1 Gemmatimonadota bacterium | reverse complement strand
ATGCCAGCCTGATTCTGCTGCATACCGAGGACGTGGCGGGGGCCCGGGCACTGGCCGATACCATCCTCCGCTTGCAGCCCGGGCACCTCTTTGGGTATGTGATCAAGGGGACCATCGCCCGGTTCCAAAAGGACCAGAAGGCGCTCGACCAGGCCTACGCCGACTTCCTCACGCACTACGACGCCGAAACCAAGGCCAAACGCCCCGAGTACGCCGACCACCCCCGTGCCCTCGAGGATTTCCTCGCCGCGGCGCGCGCGGCCCGCGGGCAATCCTGAGCCGGAGCCTGTCATGACACTCTTGGGCCAGTTTGCGCTGTGGGCCTCCCTGCTGGTCGGCATCTGGGCGGCGGTGGTCGGGTTCTCGGGCCGCTGGCATGGCCGGCCGGAGCTGGCGCTCAGCGTCACCCGTGCCGTCTATGCGCTGTTCGCCACCCTCCTGGTGGCGTCGGCGGCGCTGTGGCAGGGGCTGATCACCCACGACTTCAACATCGAGTACGTGGCCAGCTACACCTCCCGCAACCTGCCGGGCTACTTCATCGTGTCGGCCTTCTGGGCCGGCCAGAAGGGCTCGCTGCTGTTCTGGGCGGTCGTGCTCTCCAGCTTCGCGGCCCTGGCCCAGTGGCTCACCCCCGCGCGGTACCGGGCGCTGCTCCCCTACGTGGCGGCCGTCACCAGCAGCGTCACGGCCTTCTTCATCCTGGTGATGCTGTTCGCCTCCAACCCGTTCGAGCGGCTGCCGTTCACCCCGCCGGACGGCAACGGCCTCAACCCGCAGCTGCAGAACATCGGCATGATCATCCACCCGCCGATGCTCTACCTCGGGTACATCAGCATCACGATCCCCTTCGCCTTCGCCATTGCGGCGCTGCTCTCCCGCCGGGTGGACACCGGCTGGCTGCAGGCGATCCGCAAGTGGACCCTGATGAGCTGGCTCTTCCTCTCCATCGGGATCACGCTGGGGATGTGGTGGGCCTACGTGGAGCTGGGCTGGGGCGGGTACTGGGCCTGGGACCCGGTGGAGAACGCGAGCCTGCTCCCCTGGCTCACGATGTCCGCCTTCCTGCATTCGGTGATGATCCAGGAAAAGCGCGGGATGCTCAAGCGCTGGAACATGTCCCTGATCATCGGCTCGTTCCTGCTCAGCATCTTCGGCACCTTCATCACCCGCAGCGGCGTCATCGCCTCGGTGCACAGCTTCACCCAGTCCAACGTCGGCTATTTCTTCCTCGGGTTCCTGCTGCTCTCGGGCATCCTGAGCTTCACCCTGCTCTATACCCGGTGGGAGCGGCTCGAGGCGGACGTCCAGCTGGAGAGCATGGTGAGCCGCGAGGCCGCCTTCCTGTTCAATAACCTCCTGTTCATCGGGATCGCCTTCTCGGTGCTGTGGGGGACCCTGTTCCCCATCCTCTCCGAGGCGGTACGGGGCACCAAGATCTCCGTCGGCCCGCCCTTCTTCAACAAGGTCAACGTACCGCTGGGGCTGTTGCTCCTGATGCTCACGGGCGTCGGTCCGCTCATCGCCTGGCGCAAGGCGTCCACCGCCAATCTCAAGCGGCAGTTCACCTGGCCGCTGGTGACCGGCGCCGTGGTGGCGCTGGTGCTGCTGGCGCTCCGGGTCACGGACTTCTATGCCCTGATGGCGCTGGCCCTCGCCGGCTTCGTGCTGGGGACGCTGGCGCAGGAGTTCATCCGGGGGACCACGGCCCGGCACAAGATGTATTCGGAGTCGTACCCGACCGCCCTGCTGCAGCTGGTGTCCCGCAACCGGCGCCGCTATGGCGGCTATGTCGTCCACCTCGGGATGGTGATCTACTTCGCCGCCTTTGCGGGCTACGCCTTCCGCACCGAGATGGAGGCGACCCTCCGGCCCGGGGACTCGGCCACCCTCAAGAGCCCCTTCGGACACACCTACACCTTCACCCACCTCGGGGTCTCCCAGTTCGAACAGCTCAACCGGGTGGTGACCCAGGCCTCGGTGCAGGTCACCAAGGATGGCCGGGAGGCCGGCGTCATCAACTCGGAAAAGCGGCAGCATTTCTCCGAGCCGGCCCCCGGCGTGCGGCAGAAGTCGTTCGAGCCCTCCACCGAGGTGGGCATCCGCAGCACGCTCCAGGAGGACTTGTATATCGTGTACGCCGGCTCGGTCGAAGGCACCGAGGAAGCAGTCTATCGTTTCACGATCAATCCCCTGGTCATCTGGGTGTGGATCGGCGGCGTGGTCCTGGTGGTGGGCGGCCTGATCACGATGTGGCCGGGCGGGACCGGCGGCGGGGCGCCCCGGCCGCGGCAGGCGGGGTACGAGGTGCAGCTGGCGGGCACCGCGGGGCCGGCGGCATGACCATCGACCGGCGGGGCTTCCTGCGCGGGCTCGGCCGCTCCGCGGCGGCGGCGGCGGTACTCTCCGGCGTGAGGGCGGGTGCGGGCGCGGCCCAGCAGGAAGGGCAGCTCCCGGGGCGGGGAGAGACCGGCACGCTGCGGGATCCGGTCTCCGCTGGACGCTCGCGGGAGCGGGTGACGGCCTCCCAGAACGACGAATTCATCCAGGGAATCGAGAAGCGGCTGCAGTGCACCTGCGGCTGCACCCTGGACATCTACACCTGCCGCACCACCGACTTCACCTGCACCTACTCGCCGGAACTCCATAAGGAGGTCGTGGCCTTGGTACAGGGCGGGAAGGACGCGGACGCGGTGGTCGCCGCGTTCGTGGAGAAATACGGGGAAAAGGTCCTCATGGCCCCGAAGCCGGAGGGCTTCAACATCGCCGGCTACGTGGTTCCCGGACTGACGATCCTGCTGGTGGGAGGGATCATGATCGCGGTGCTGCGGCGCCGGTCGCTGGCGGTGGCACGGCGGGAGGCTGTTCCGCCCGGTGGCGCAACCGGGCCAGCCACCCCGGGAACCCCGCCGCCCGCGGGCGCCACGGCGCCCGCTTCGGCCGAGGAACTGGCGCGGCTGGAACGTGAACTCCGGGAGCTTGACGCGTAATGCTCTTCGAAATCGTTGCCGCCGCGCTGGTCGGCCTGGCCGTCGTCGCCGCCCTGATCAGCCCCCTGACCCGGCCGGGGGTGACGGCGCCGCCGGGGGCGGATGAGCCCGAGGACATCGAGGAGACCCCCAAGGGGATCGCCCTCGCGGCGCTGCGCGAGATCGAGTTCGACCGGGCCACGGGCAAGCTCTCCGATGAGGACTACGCCGCGCTCAAGGCCAAGTACACCGGCGAAGCGCTGTCCATCCTTCGCGCGGAGCCGGCGCCGGCCCCCGCCAACACGGCCGGGGACGTCACGCCCGCCGATCCGGTCGAGGGCATGATCGCCGACCGGGTCCGCAAGCTGGCCGGGGAGCTGATCCGCTGCCCCGGCTGCGGTCCCCGGCCGGAGACCGACGCCCTCTTCTGCTCCTCCTGTGGCCGTTCCCTGACCATGGGGGGCTGTGGCAGCTGCGGGGCGCCGCTGGTGCCCGGGAGCCACTTCTGCGAGGGGTGCGGCACCGCCGTCGCCCGGTGATCAGAGCCGGAGCCGGAGCGCCGCGCCCAGGCTGAAGGTCCGCAACGAGACGACCCTCCCTCCCGGCGGGATGTCTTCCCGCCGGAAGGGACTCCCCCCGATCCCCGCCAGCAGCCGGTTCTCGAACTCCACCCGCCCAAACGGAATCCGCAGCACCAGCCCGCCCCGGAGCGCCACCGTGGTGCGGTTGCCGATGCCCTCGCTCTCCCAGTAGTCCATCCCGGGGCTCGCCAGTAGCACGACGCTCACCGGCCCGGAGCGGGCCAGGCGCCGTCCCACCGTGAGGGCCGCGCGGAACCGGGCCACATCGTTGGTCCGCTGCTCCACCCGGAGGTCCTCGGTGCTCGCCCGGAGGCCGCCACTGGTGTAGCCGAGCTCCAGCCCGAACTCCCACGCGCCCGTCTGGCGGGTGAGGCCGGTGGCAAGCGCGATGCGGGGTGCCGGGGTCACCTCCACCTCGGTGCCGGGAATGGTGGTCGTGTCGCTCGATGCGCCGCTGAAGGCGTCCCGCGCGATTCCCACGTGGAGGGCCCAGCCCCGGTCGGGGGCCTGGGCCGAGAGGGGCAGGGCCCAGAGGGCGAGCAGGGCGGGGAGGAACCGGTGTCGCATGTGCGCTCCTGGTTGGGATGGCAGCCGGCGGGCGGGAGCCCGCCGGCGTCCGCGGTTCACTTCATCTCGAGCTTGATCCAGCCGTTGGTCACATTGTCGTCAGCCCGCAGGATCCAATTGTAGTTAGCATGGTACTCGCCGACGACCCGGTCCTCCATGGCGTTCCCGATCAGGTCGTCATTGGTCTTGATGATCCCCGCCGCTGCGGCAAGGAAGTCCCGGAGGCTCCGGCCGGCCGCGAGGTATTTCTTGACGCTGCCGGAATCGATGGCACCGGTGAAGTCCTGGTACAGCGGCCCGATGGTGCCGACGAACTGGGCCCAGCGGTCCTCGTCGATCTTCATCTCGCAGGCGGTGTCGTCATCCTCCATGGCCACGATCCGGAAGGTTTCCCCCGGGTGGGTGGCATGGTACGCATTGATCTGAGGCTGGCTGAACAGCAGCACGCTCCCGGTCCAGCTGGTGCCGCCATCCCAGCGGTAGGGCGCCGGCTGATGTTCCCCGGAGCACTGGTACTTGGACAGGGAGTCGCTGGTCCCCTTCTGGCCCAGGATCTGGATCTCAAACTCGGGGCTCCCCTTCAACCAACCCTCAAAATCCTGGACGAAGCTGGCCTTGGTCATGTACAGGCCGGGGCCCACCACGGACGCCGGGGGCGGTGGGGCGCCGCCGCCACCGCCACCGCTGGTGCATTCGGGCGGAGCGCAGATGGCGTTGCCCCCCGCGCCCGGCGCATCGAAATCGGTCTCGATCGGGACCACGGCCAGGACGGGGGTCTGCGGGGGGCGGGTGGGATCCAGGTAGTGGCGTCCCCCCTGGAGGTCGAAGGCCACGGGGATGTCCCCATCCCGCGCCGCGGTGGCGACGAGCAGCCGGGACTCGCCCCGCCACGCGCGCCGGTGCGCGGGGACGGGCAGGTAGACCTCGAGGGCCTGGGTGGCCCGCTGCACCGAGTCGGCGACAGACTCGCTTTCGCCGTTGAGCCGGGCCAGCGCGAGCAGCTCCGCCCGGCCATCGGCCGCCAGGGTCCGCTGCAGGTGCAGCTTTCCCTCCCGGAACGGCGACGCCTCCAGGCGGGCCCGGAACCGGGCCCGGAACGCGGGGTCTCCCAGCGCGATGGCGAGCCGCCGGGCCAGCCCCTCGAGCTGACGCGTCTCCTCGGTGACGGTCAGGTCCGCCCGGGCTGCGGTGGCCGCCCCGGGTGCGGGGGGGGCGGGGGCCGCCAGGTCCCGCTCCCCGCACGCGGCGAGCAGCAGGAGGCCGGCGAGCGCCGCCGGCGTGATGCGATGTGACATGAGTGCCTCTCTGGATGAGGTGGGTCGCGTTGACTGCGGACCCAAGCTCAGGAGGCCCTCACGAATCGCCGGGCACCGGGCGACGCGAAATGGTGCGGAAAACGGCGGGGCTTGTGCGGGGGTGCTGCGGAACGGGAAGCGCCCGCCGTGACCGGGCAGGGCCGGTCGCGGCGGGCGAGGTGGTTAGTGCACGGTCAGGCTGGCGCCCACGCTGAACCAGTTGATGTTCACGCCCTGCGCGCCGCTCTTGTCGCCCATCATCCCGAAGTTGAACGCGGCGGTCGGCGTGATCGACAGCGACTTGCCGATCGGCAGGTCAAAGCCGATCCCGGCGAGCAGGCCGAGGCCGGTGTCGTCCACCGAGCCGCCATTCTCGAACTTGTACGCCGCGAGTCCCAGGCCGCCCTTCAGGAACAGGTTGCCCTTGGCGCTGGGATAGAAGTACGCCACGGCCGCCAGGTTGCCGAAGGTGGACTTGACGCCGCTCTCGTCCTTGTACCAGCCGTTGGACTCCACCCCCAGGAGCAGCTGCGGGCTCAGCGTCCCGCCCGCCCCGATGTTGCCAGCGACGCTTCCCTCGCGGTCCGTCGTGCCGCAGTTGTCGCAGTTGAAATCCGCGCTGCCGTAGCCGAAGCCGATGTTGAACCAGAACCCCTGCCGGCGGGCGGCGCCCTCCTGGGCGGTGGCTGCCGATGCGGTAAGCGCGAGGAGCATCAGCGCCGATGACAGGATTCGCCAGGATCTCGACATGGTGCACTCCTTCCAGGCCGGCCCGGGAATGGCGTGTGGGGTCGCCGGGCCGAGGGGCGACCTCGAGCAATGCGGTCGGAGAGGCGCCGCAGCATAAGCGGCGGGCGGTGAAGTGAGCGTGAAGCGGGCGGGAACCGCGCGGTGGGAGGAAGGGGGACTGCCCCGCTCGGCTAGAACTCCATGGTCTCGATCCGCCGGAGACCCAGCCGGATCGGGATGATTGTCGCGGCGAGGCAGACCGCCGCCACCGCGATGAACGACCCCACCATCCAGGCGTCCGGCGCCGGCTCGAGTCCCTGCAGCTGGGCGCGCAGGTAGCCGAGGACCGGCGCGGCCTCCAGCACCAGCACCACGCCCAGCAGCACGATGGCCGACATCATGAAGACCATCCCGCCGAAGCTGGTGGGGATCTGGGCGGCGTTCTCCGTGTCGAACCGCGGGTACAGCGCGCCGAAGCCGAGGGCCATGGCGCTGATGGCGAAGGTCAGCAGGACGATCGTCGCGAGGCTCACCGCCATCATGAATGCCGACGCCTGCAGCAGCACGCTGGTGCTGAAGGTGATGGCCACCGCCAGGACCAGCAGCGGCACGGTGCCCGTCCAGTACTTGCTCCACAGCAGCGCCTTGAGGTCCAGGGGGCTGGAGCGCAGCAGCCACATCTGCTTCCCCTCGAGCGAGACGGCGGGGAACACGAACCGCGCCGCGATGGCGGCCAGCACGAACCCCGCCAGCCCCAGGTTGAGGAACACCACCAGCGAGACCAGGAACACCGGCACCTTTTCCCCGGAGAAGAGCGGCAGCGACTTGATGTTGAAGACATAGACCACCAGCAGCACCGCGAGCAGGATGAGCTGGCTCCACTGGGTGGTGTCCCGGAAGAAGACCCGCAGGTCCTTGAGCACGAACTCCCGCCGGGCCGGCGGCATCCCCCGGAACAGCTTCCCCATGATCCCCGACCATCCCCGGGCCTGGATGAAGCGCTCCGCCCCCTCCTGCGCCTTGGAAAAGCCGGCGTGGTAGAGGCGGCCGTGGAGCAGCGCGCCGAACACCACGAAGGCGGCGGCGGTGGTCCACAGCAGGACGATGGGGAGCGGGTCCGCCACCTGCCGCAGCCAGTTCATGATCATGGCGGTGGCCCACTCGCTGGGCAGGAAGGGGCTGGTCGGGGCCTGAAGGCCGGAGAGGTAATCGAGCAGGTTCCGCACCCCCTCGGGGCGGGAGAGCTGCTCCGGGCGCACCAGGCGGAAGAGCAAGGCCAGCCCGCCGAAGGCGCCGATGGCGATCAGGCTCAGGAGGTCCCGGGTGCGGCGGGCGGGAAAGACGTTCACCAGGATCAGGGTGATGGCCGCGCCGAGCACCGAGGGCAGCACGAAGTAGGGCACCAGCGCGCCGATCACCACCAGCGGGAACAGCGGACCCCCCGCGAAGACGATGCCGTAGGCGGTGAAGATCGGCACCGCCATCAGCGCCACCATCCAGGACGAGTGGAGCAGGGTCTCCCCCAGCATGACGAGGTACAGCCGGAGCCAGTCGGTGGGGGAGGAGACCAGCAGGTCGAGGTCCTTGGCCAGGAAGAAGCTCGACAGCGCGGTGATCAGGTTGGAGAGCAGCAGCAGGGAGGCGAAGGCCAGCAGGATGATGCTCAGGAACTTCGCGGCCAGCGGCACGCCGACTTCGCTGGTGGACTGGATGTAGTTCAGGATCTTGAACGACAGCCCGAAGACCGCGGCCCAGAAGCCCAGCGCCACCAGCGCCAGGAGAAAGAACTTCCCGTTGCCGCCGGAGCGCTCCTGCCGCAGCCGGTTGAGCGCGCTGCGCCACTTCGGGGTGGTGATGGTTCCCAGCGAGGGCTGGGGCAGGTCACTCGAGGATGGCATCCATCTCCCGCTCAATGATGCCGCCGGTGAGCTTGAGGAACAGCTCCTCGAGATTCTGGTCTCCTCCCTGGAACCGTTCCCGGATCTCCGGCACGGTCCCGCAGGCGAGGATCCTCCCGCCGGCGATGATCCCGATCCGGTCGCACATCTCCTCGACGGTGTCGAGGGTGTGGGTGCTCATCAGCACCGTCCCGCCCTTTTCCACAAAGGCGCGGAACAGCTCCTTCAGGAACTTCTGGCCCTTGGGATCGAGTCCGACCATCGGTTCGTCCACCACGATCACCTCGGGCTTGTGCAGCAGGGCGCTCGAGATGATCAGCTTCTGGCGCATGCCATGGCTGTAGCTCTCGACCAGTTCATCCTTCCACGGGGTGAGCTCGAACAGGTCCAGCAGTTCATCCATCCGGCGCTCGATCGCCGGGCCATCCTGCCCGTAGAGCGCGGCCACGAAGCGCAGGAACTCGGCGCCGGTCAGCTTGTCGTAGACGAACGGGCGATCTGGGATGAAGCCCAGACGGCTCTTGGCCCGGATCGGGTCCCGGGCCAGGTCGTCTCCCGCGATTTCCACGGTGCCGGAGGTGGGCTGCAGGATGCCGGCGATCATGCGCATGGTGGTGGTCTTGCCGGCCCCGTTCGGCCCGAGGAAGCCGAACAGCTCCCCCCGTCCGATCTCCAGGTTGATGGCATCCACCGCGACGAACTTGCCGTAGCGCTTGGTCAGGTCGGTCAACCGGATCATCGTGCGTCCTCGAGAACCGTAAGGCGAAGGGCGCCGGCTCGGAGCGCCAGGTCGAGCAGCCGCGGCTCGGGCCCGAAGGCCAGCCGGACCCGGGCCGCACCACCCGGCTGGCCGTGGTCCGCCGCTGTCCAGCGTGCTCCGCCCAGCTCCACCCACCCCGTGAGCTGCCAGCGGCCATCCCTCCGCGCCAAACCCCAGACCAGCCGGGCCGGGCGTCCGGCAGCACGGGCCAGCCCCGCGAGCAGCAGGTTTCGTTCCGCCGCGGTTCCGGTACCCCGCGCCAGGGTGGCCACCGCCGTGGTGAGGTCCGGCCCCCTCCGAAGAGTAATGCGGCGGGCCACCCAGTCGGCCAGGAGCCGCCCCTGCTGGTCGGGCCGGGTCTCCCCGCCGAGGATGGTCGCGGCTGTCGCGGCCAGGGAGCCATCATCGGCCAGAAGCGGCTCCGCCACCGGAAAGTGGTGCGGGAGGGTATCCGCCGTCGCAGAGTCCGGGATGACCAGCGTATCGCCTTCCCACCCCTGCCAGCCCCCGGTCAGGCCCGGCGGGAGGCCCGGCAGCGGCCGCCCCCCCGCCAGCGACGCGACGGCGCGAAGTCCGGGCCTCCGGTCCGGGTCACCGCCGCCATCCAGCAAGGCGGGGGCCGCCGCAGAGGTGTCCCAGGGTGCCGGCGGGTGCAGCCGGAAGTTGGTTTGCACCAGCTCGAAGGCCGAACGCTCCAGCACCGTCCCGAAGGGATGCACCACCCGGACGGTGAGGCCGGTGCCGTCCACCCAGCGCGCGATCGGCAGTCCCTGGGATTCGCCCTCCAGCCGCCAGGCGCGCACGGTGTCCCGATGGGCCACGGTCCAGCGCCGCAGGTTGTTGGAGAACTCGGCGCTGTCCGGAACCGTGAACAGCGATTCCGCAGTGACTTGCATCCGCTCCACTCGCAGCTCGTGGTCCAGCGGATCAAAGACTTCGAGGTTGAGCTTGTCACCGGTGCGGGGGATCCCCCGGGACACCAGCACCAGGGGAATCGCGCTCGGCAGGATGACCGGTCGTCGGAGGGTCAGGCGAATGGTGTCCGGCGTGCCTTCCGCCGGGAGCACCACCTCCCGCAGCAGGGTGTCACCGAGCACAGCGCCGGTGCTGGTGACCCGGCCCTGCTCGGTGAGCAGATCGGTCTGCCAGCGGAGCAGTTGCAGCCGGCGCGAGTAGATCGCGACCACCCGCTCGCTGGTGCGGCGGGGGTTAGCGGTGTCCGCGGATGGCAGGTCCAGCGTGGTGAGGCTCACCACCCGCAGGCTGTCGCCCACCGTGTCCACGGCAATCGAGGCAAGCCCGACCTGCCGGTCCCCCAGGCGGACAGCCTGAAAGGCCGCGCCCGGCGGCACCGGCCAGCTGGTGGCCGTTTCCGCCGGGCCGCGACCGGCGAGGTATTCCCGCTGGACCAGCCAGCCGAGCGCCCCCACCCACAGCAACAGGATGATACCGGCAAGGGTGCGGCGGTTCATGGCGCCCCGTTCCCGAGGTAGGGGGCCAGCGCCCCGCGTTGCTCCGGCCGGTCGATCACCACCTGCAGCTCCGCGGGGAATCCGGTCGCGCCGGGCCGGTCCCGGAAGGTCTCGACCAGTGCCAGCGCCGCTTCTTCATCCGGCAGCGCAAGGCCCGAGAGCGCGGCGCCGACCGTCGCGAGCTGCCACCCCTCCGCCCGATGCCAGGCGGAGGCGAGGGCCCGCCGCACGGTATCCCGGGTGGCCGGCCGGTCCGCGCCCTGCACCACGAGGTGCAGGACGAACTCCGAGGGGAGGTTCCCGCCGCCGGTGATCACCGCCGCCCCCACCTCGAGCGGCGCCTGGAGCCGACGGTGCACCGCGCCCCGTTCTCCCGCCGCATTGTCGAGGTCGCGGCTGACCGCCCCAACCGGGCCGAGTCCGTCGTCGGCGGCGCGGACCACGGCATCCACCGCCAGTTCTGCCAGCGGGCGTTCCACCACGCGGATCATGTGTCGCCTACCTCGCGGGCGCGGCGATACATGGCCTGCGCCTCCTCGGGACGGGACAGCCGGTCCAGCACCCGGCCCAGCAACCGGTAGGTCCGGCCGTGATCCGGCCCCAACTGGGCCGACTGCTCCAGGGCGGTGCGGGCGCCGGCGAGGTCTCCCGCCTGGTTGAGCGCTTCGCCCAGATAATAGAAGGCGGTGGCGTTGGTGGGTTCCAGCGCGATGGCCCGCCGCAGCGCCTCCGCCGCATCCTTCGGCACCCCCTTCCGCCACAGGACCAGGCCCAGCGTGAGGTGCGCCGGCGCGTGGTCCGGCGCGAGGCGGAGCGCACGGCGAAGGTCCTGCTCCGCCTCCGGGTGGCGCTTGAGCCGGCCCAGGATCGCGCCGCGGGAGACCAGCATGTTCACGTCATCGGGGACCGCGTGGAGGGCGGCCGTCAGCTGCTCCAGGGCTTCCGCCGGATCCCCGGTGGTTTCCAGCAGCGCCGAGAGGTTGTTGCGCGCCGTGGTATGCCCAGGGTCCACCGACAGCAGCTCGCGGTAGCGGTGGATGGCCTCGCTGACGCGCCCCCGGCTGGACGCCTCCACGGCGCGGCGGTACAGGCGCTCGGCGGGAGACTCGTCGGTGCGCGGATCGGTCGCGACGAGGTCATCCTGGGGCAGCTCCGCCGCGAAGGGACGGAGGGGGTAGCCGTGATCCGGGATTTCCAGGGCCGCGTCCCCGGCCAGGCCCGCCGTGCCGAAGAACTCGTCCGGCAGCCCCTCGAGGCCGATCGCGCGGCTCCGGTAAGTAGTCATCACGGCGATGGACTCGGCGGTTACTGGGAGAGGGAAGAGCGTAACTCCAATAATAGCCTCGTCCCGTGCGGCATTCACCCGTCGCCGCGCCCCCTGTTGCGCCGCCGGGGAAACCCTGGTGTAGTTTGCAGCAATGCCTCCCGCCATCCGCGCCAACCCCACGACCGATCCCGGCCGCGCCGACCGGCTGGCCCATGTCCGCGACCTCATCGAGGAGCACCGTCACCCGGAGCGCCGGGTCGGCATCTTCTCGGCGACCAACCTGACGCGGCTGGCGCTCCGCTTTGGCGGCATGGCACTCGCCGCCGGGGTGGTGCACGCCCTGCTCGGGGGCACGGTCCTCGAGCTGCCGGTCACCGCGGGCGCGGTGGGGGCGGTGGACCTGGCCATCGGCCGGCTCTGGCGCCGGATCAGGGATGCGGTGCGCCGGGGGTGGAGTACCATTGGCCTGGTGCTGGCCCTGTTGCTGATGGCGGCGTTCGCGCTGGGGCAAGTGGCGCCGGATTCCGGGCTGATGAAGGCGCTCGGGGGCTGGGGCAGCGGCCTGCTGGAGCGGCAGCGGGCCAAGCTCGATGCCCGGGCCCGCGCCGAGCGCACCCCGGTGGCCGCGGACGCCGCGACGGACCCCGCCTGGGTGCTGCTCACCGAAGGCGGCTTCGTGCGCCGGGGTACGCTCCAGGAAGCGCGCGAGTGGTGCGCGGCGCTGGGCCCCGAGTGGCAGCTCCCGGCCGGGCTGGGCGCGCTCCCTGAACTCAGCCGCTGGCCCGATCTCGGCAGGCTGATGTACGTCTGGACCGCCGGCGGCTCAGGACTTCAGGTCGGCGACGGTCAGAAGCCCGCCGTGGGAGTGTCCGGCTCGCCGCGCGCCAGTGAGGTGCGGGCGGTGCTCTGCCTCCGGGGGGCGCCGTAGCGTGGCCACCGATTCCGGCCTGTTCATCCCCCGGGACGAGGACCTGGAACAGCTCTCCGACGAGGAACTGGCCCAGCTGGAGGACCAGCTGCTGCTCGAGGCGGAGCTGGATCTGTCCCGAAAGGGGCAGTTCACGGCCGGCCGCGCGGTGGTCTGGGCGCTGACGGTGGTCTGTATCGTGGCCGCGCTGGCCCTGTTCAGCCGGCTGCCCACCGAGAAGCTCGGCCCGCTCAACATCCCCATCTACCTGGCCGCGCTCGGGGGTGGTGCCGCGGCGGCCCATCTGCTCTGGCGCGGGGCCGGCCGCCGGGTTCGAGCGGGCACCCGCTGGGTGCTCCGGCACTGGCCGGTGGCCCTGTATCTCGGCGGGATGGCCTGGCAGGCGCTTCGGGCCGGATAGGCTGGAAGGGACCCGGCCCGCGCCCCCGCTGACCCGGGGTTGAAGCCGGTCGGGCACCGGGGGTACGTTCCCCTGCTTATGGCTCAGGAATACCTGGTCGTCCGCGGGGCCCGCGAGCACAACCTCAAGAATGTCTCGGTCCGGATCCCCCGGGATCGCCTGACGGTGATCACGGGGCTGTCCGGCTCGGGCAAGTCGTCGCTCGCGTTCGATACGATCTACGCCGAAGGGCAGCGCCGCTACGTCGAGTCGCTCTCGGCGTACGCCCGCCAGTTCCTCGGCCTGATGGAAAAGCCCGATGTGGACGCCATCGAGGGGCTTTCCCCCGCGATCGCCATCGAGCAGAAGACCGCGGGCCACAATCCCCGCTCCACGGTCGGCACCGTCACCGAGGTGTACGACTACCTGCGCCTGCTCTGGGCCCGGGTTGGCATTCCGCACTGCCCCAACGACGGCACTCCGATCGCCCGCTCGAGCGCCAGCCAGATCACCGACACGATCCTGGGGTGGCCCGACGGCACGCGGATCGAGGTGCTCGCGCCGCTGGTCCGGGGGCGCAAGGGGGAATTCCGCGACCTCTTCGAGGACATCCAGAAGCGCGGCTTTGTGCGGGTGCGGGTGGACGGGGAGACCTATGATCTCACCGAGGTCCCCGCGCTCAACCGGCGGCAGAACCACGATGTGGCGGTGGTGGTGGACCGGCTGGTGGTGCGTGGGGCGGACCGGGGCCGGCTGGCGGACTCGATCGAGACCGCGCTCAAGGCCGCGGACGGGGTGGTGGAGGTGCACCGGGCCGATGGCCCGGC
>JAEUJI010000196.1 GCA_016794805.1 Gemmatimonadota bacterium | reverse complement strand
GGCGATTAGGCGATTAGGCGATTGGATTTTCGGTCCGTCGTCCCGTCGGCCCGTCAGCCTACCGCCCCGCTTTTCCCCCGGCATGCGCCCACAGCGCCTGCTCCACCATCACCGGCGTCCACTTCCCGCCCAGCTTCGCCGCCCGCTCCCGAATCTGCGCCGCATAGCGGGCGTAGTAGCCCAGCGTGAAGGCGACCTCACCCACCCCGGGGATCTGTGCGGCCACCAGCTCATCGAAGAAGGGATAGAGCGCCGGCTCGGCGGCGGCGAGCACCGCGGAGGCCGTTGCCGGGCCCACCCCTTCGAGTTCGGCGATCTTCGCGATCGGCGCGGTGGGGTGCGGCACCAGGGCGAGGCCGGCCGCGGTCGCGGCCTTCACCGCGGGCGCCGGGTTTCCTTTCACCAGCACCAGGTTCCGTGCCCGCCACTTGCCGCGGGACATCTTCCACTCGGTGAGCTGCACCAGTTCCGCGTGGGTGACGTGCCGCGGCCGCCGCGCCGCGATCGCGGCCGGCAGCTCGGTGTGGTACCAGGCGTCGCGCGCGGCGAGCTTGGCCACGTCCTGCCGGGCGATGACCGCATCGTATGCGGCCAGCGCCTTGCGCCAGTCGGGGAGGCTCGAGGAAGGCCAGAGGGCGGGCATGAGGGAGAAGATGGCGCGGGGTGCCGCCGGTACGCTATGTCAGCGCCCGGCGGAGCAGCTTCCCCCGCCGCTTGCCTTCCTTGACCACCCGGTCCTTGGTGCGGACCAGCGCCTTGGTGCCCTTGATCACCTGCACCACCCGCTTCTGGTGCAGCATCGCCTCCCGCATCGCCTTGATGTCCTTGGCCAGCTTGTGGCGCTTGATCGCCCGGGCAATCTCCAGCCGGTCCTTCTCGAAATCCTTGAGCTGCGCGCGCGCGAGCTTCCGCATCCTGGTCCAGCGCTGCTCGAATGCCTTGATGCTCCGGAGTCCCATCGTCGCCTCCTGTCTGGTGGTGGGGGCCGCCCAGCAACCGCTCCGGCCTCCCGACTGAAGATAGCATGCGGGCGCGGCGGTAAGGGCGGTAGCGACGGTACCGACGGTAAGTGCCGCGCAGGGAGGCGCTGGCGCAGCGGAGCAGGGGCGGGTGCGCCGCTCGGCGGGCTTCCCATTCCTGTGCGGCCACCCGCTCCTGCGAGCAGCGGCGGCGCCGATCTCCCCGCGGCTCCGTGCCGACGTTAGTTTCAGCGCACCCCAACCCCTCCGGACCGGTCATGCACTTCCGACAGTTCTACATCGGTTGCCTGGCGCACGCCTCCTACCTGATCGGCGACGGCGGGGAGGCGGTGGTGGTGGACCCCTCGCGGGACATCCAGATGTACCTCGACGAGGCGGAGGCCCATGGCCTCACCATCACCTGGATCCTCGAGACCCACCTCCACGCCGACTTCGTCTCCGGCCACCGGGAGCTGGCGGCGCGCACCGGCGCCACCATCGGGATCGGGGCCCACGCGGAGGCGGCGTATCCCCATCGCGCGCTCCGCGAGGGGGACGAGATCCGGGTCGGCGGGGTGACGCTCGAGGTGATTGAGACCCCCGGCCACACCCCCGAGAGCCTCTCCTTCCTGATCCGCGAGGAGGCCCGGGAGGGCCCGCCCTGGGGGGTGCTCACCGGCGACACCCTCTTCGTGGGCGACGTGGGCCGGGTGGACATCCTCTCCTCCCGGCTGCCGGTCGTGGAGCTGGCCGGCCTCATGTATGACAGCCTGTTCCACAAGCTGCTTGCGCTGCCGGACGAGACCCGGGTGTATCCGGCGCATGGCGCCGGCTCGCTCTGCGGCCGCAACATGGGCAAGGACACCTGGAGCACCATCGGCCGGGAGCGGGCCATGAATGCGGCGCTCCAGCCCCGGAGCCGCGCGGACTTCATCACCGATGTCACCCGCGACGTTCCCGAGACCCCGCGCTACTACCTCCACTCCCGCGACCTCAACAAGGCCGGGCCCTCACTCGATGCCGAGCGGCCGATGCCGCCGCTGCTGACGCCGGCCGAGGCGGTGGCGCGGGCCCGGGGGGGCGCGCTGATCATTGATACGCGGCCGGCGGACGCCTTTGCCGAGTGCCATCCGGCGGGCGCGCTCCACGTGAGCCTCGATGGCCAGTTTGCGTCGTGGGTGGGAACGGTCGTCCGCCCCGACCAGGAGATCGTGCTCGTGGCGGATGGCGGCCGGATCGAGGAGGCGGTGGTCCGGCTGGCGCGGGTGGGGTACGAGAACGTGGTGGGAGTGCTCGACGGGGACCTGCAGCGCTGGCGCGCGGAGGGCCACCCCACCGGCGCGGTGCATCGGCTGCCGCCGGAGTCCTGGGCGGACGGCGGGCGGCGGGTACTCGATGTGCGCCGTGCCCGCGAGTGGGACGATTTCCACCTCGACGAGGCGACCCACATCCCGCTGGCCGAGTTGCCGGAGCGGCTGGGCGAGCTGGATCGGCGCGCCGGCTGGGTGGTGGTGTGCGCCGGCGGCTACCGCAGCGGCATCGCGGTGAGCCTGCTGCAGCGCGCCGGGTTCGGGTCCGTCGCCAACGGCGTCGGCGGGATGGATGCCTGGCGGAAGGCGCTGGCGCGGTAGGAACCGCCGAAGCCGATGGGGGCAGCACCCGAAGGGCCGGCACCGCGCCGGCCCTTCGCTTGCTCCCGTTCCCACCGCGCCGGCTAGAAGGTGCCGTTCTCCGATGCGGTCACGAAGCTGGCGTTCTCCACGCAGACCGAGCCCGTGATGGTGCTGCCCGACCCGGTCACGGTCCACGGCCCGGTGCTGGCCAGCGCCGGGACCCAGTTGTTGTCCCACCCCGCCAGGGCGGAGTAGTCGGCCAGCGCCAGCGTCGTGGCGCTGCCGCCCAGGTAGCCGGCCGTGGCGTTGAGCACCACGAACCGGTTGGCCCCGTCGTCGTAGAAGAACGATGTCGAGGCGTTGTACTCCGCCGGCAGGGTGTACACCGCCTGCAGCCGCATGTACGGCCCGGTGAGCTCCGTGACGGTGGGCACCGGCATCGCGGCGCCCAGGTTGACCGTGCGGTCGGCCAGGGTATGGAAGTACTCGGTGATGGACCGGACCGCGTTGTTGGCGTCCACCGCCATGATGGTGAGGCCGTGGAAGTCACTCGCGCGCTGCTGCGCGCCGGGGATGCCCGAGGCGGTGAAGCTCGCCCCGCCCAGCCCGAGAGAGTAGAGGGACGCCGCGGTGCAGCTGGCGCCCACCTGGTATTGCATGCTGTGGATCACGTTCTCGCCGCCCACCAGGCCACCCAGCGTGATGGTGGCGGTGCCCGGCACGAACGCCTCGATCCCGCCGAAGTCCATCGTCCCCACCGAGCCGCCGTCGGCGATGTTCTGGTCCCGGCGGATGATGGCCGCCTCGGCCCCGCCGATGAGGCTGCGGCGGTAGCCCACGAGATCGTGGGTCCCGGTGGCCACCTCGGTGATCTGGAAGTTGGGCGCCGCGACTGTCGGCGCGGCCGTGCCGCCTCCCAGCGATACGGCAGTCATGTCGGTGGCGGCGATGCCGGCCGCCGTGCCGCTGATCGTCTTCCCCGTCGGGGGCGGGGCGCAGAACACCATGGGCGCCGCGGTGAATTCCGCCTGCGTCATGTACTGCACGTTCGTGGTCGAGGTGCCCCCCGACGAGAGCACGTAGGTCACGCCGCCGGTGCCGCTGCTGATGCTGAACTGATAGACGTTGCTGACGGGGGTGACGACCGTCCAGGCGCCGGCGCCGTCCTGGGCCGCCAGCCACACCGGGCGATCCGCGACCGCGCAGGCCGAGAAGTCCAGGGTGACGTTGCCACCGCCGGAACCGGTGACGGTCAGGGTGAGCGGTGTCGAGCGGTTCCCGGCGGTGCCGGTGCCGTCCACGGTCAGGTTGTACACGCCGGGCGTGACCGCGGCGCCCACGCTCACCGTGAGCGTGGAGCTGGTGCCGGTTGGTGCCGCCGGGTTGAAGGCGCCCGTGACGCCGGCCGGCGCGTTGCCCAGGCTCAGCGTGACGGCGCCGGTGAAGTTGGTTCGGGTGAT
>JAEUJI010000184.1 GCA_016794805.1 Gemmatimonadota bacterium | reverse complement strand
CGGGCGGACCTGGGGATGATCCTCAGTCATGGGCGGGCGGACGGGGAACTTGTTCCCCAGCAGCGGGCGTTGATCGGGTGGATGGCGCAGCTGGAGGGGCGGGGGCCGGGCGGGGTGGGGCTTGACGCATCAAGATAAGTTGATATACTGGAGCCATGACAGCGAGCACAGCCACCGACCTGACCCGCCTGGCGCGGGTCTTCCACGCCCTCTCCGACGAGACCCGGCTCTGCCTGGTCGCGATGCTGCGGGAGGGGGAGCGCTGTGTCTGTGACCTCACCGCCGCGCTGGATTCCGGTCAGTCCCGGCTCTCCTTCCACCTGAAGGTGCTGAAGGATGCGGGTCTGGTGCAGGACCGGCGCGAGGCGCGCTGGTCCTACTACTCTCTGGTCCCCGGGGCACTGGAAGGGCTGGAGGAGGCGGTCGAATCGCTGAGTCCCATGGCGGCGGTGCGCCGGGTGAAGGCACGCTGCTGCTGACGACTTTTTTTTCGCAAACTGATCAACTTTTCTTGATGGAGGTACCGATGCAGGACATCACCCAGATCGTGCGCGAGCGCTACGGCGAGGCCGCGCGCCAGGCCGCCATCGGCCAGAAGGCCGGCTGTTGCGGCACCGGCAGCACTTGCGCCTCGCCCGATCCGATCACCCGCGACCTCTATGCCGCCGAGGAAACCGCCGGGCTGCCGGCGCAGGCGGTCCTGGCCTCGCTCGGGTGCGGCAACCCTACGGCCCTGGCCGAGCTGAAGCAGGGAGAGACGGTGCTGGATCTGGGCTCCGGCGGCGGGATCGACGTGCTCCTCTCCGCGCGGCGGGTGGGCCCCACCGGCAAGGCCTACGGCCTCGACATGACGGATGACATGCTGGCACTCGCGCGGGCCAACCAGGCCCGGGCCGGGGTCACCAACGTGGAGTTCCTGCGGGGGCAGATCGAGGCGATCCCGCTGCCGGACGCCTCGGTGGACGTGATCATCTCCAACTGCGTGATCAACCTCTCCGCCGACAAGGACCGGGTGCTCGCCGAAGCCTATCGCGTCCTCAAGCCCGGGGGGCGGTTCGCCGTGTCCGATGTGGTGACCCGGGGCGACATCCCGGAGCCGGTCCGCGCCAGCCTGGCCCTCTGGACCGGATGCGTGGCGGGGGCGCTGGATGAGCGGGACTACGTGGCGCGGCTGGAGCGTGCCGGGTTCAGTGCCGCCTCGGTGGAACCCACCCGGGTCTACACCGCGGCAGAGGCGCGGGACTTCCTCGATGAGGCCGGCCTCGACGCCGACGGGGTGGCGGCGCAGCTCGACGGCAAGGTCATGGGCGCCTTCATCCGGGCGACGAAGCCGGCGGCCGGTTGCGGTTGCGGCCCCGAGTGCTGCGAGGGGCACCGGTGAACATCACGCCCCTGGGCGCCGACGAGCTGCCGGAGGTCTCGGCGCTTCTCGGCGCCAATGGGCTCCCGATCGCCGATCTCTCTCCGGCGATCCGGTTTCTGGGGGTCCGGGACCGCGTGGGGCTCGAAGGGGTCGTCGGCGTGGAGCGGCATGGCGAACTGGGGCTGCTCCGCTCGCTGGCGGTGCGCCAGGATCGGCGGGAGAGCGGCCTGGGTTCCGCCCTGGTAATGGAGCTGGAACGCCTCGCGGCGGAGGATCGGCTCAGCGGGCTCTACCTGCTGACCACGACCGCGGAGCGGTTCTTTGCGCGGCGTGGGTATGCTCGCGTCGCCCGTGAGGATGTGCCCACCGAGATCCGGCAGACCTCCGAGTTCGCCTCGGTCTGTCCCTCGACGGCGGTCGTGATGCGCAAGTCCATCCACCGATCGGGGGCATGATGACGGCAGGCGCCGCGCCGGGGGCTGCCCCGGTCCTGGGACGCCTTTCCACGGTGGATCGGTTCCTGCCGGTCTGGATCTTCGCCGCCATGGGGCTCGGGCTCGGGCTCGGCCGCGCCTTCCCCGGTCTCGGTGCCGCGCTGGACCGGGTGCAGCTTGCCGGGGTCTCCCTGCCGATCGGCGTAGGCCTCCTCTGGATGATGTACCCGGTCCTCGCGAAGGTGCGGTACGAGGCGATCGGCAGCCACGTGGCGAACCGCCGGCTGCTCGGCACCTCCCTCCTGCTCAACTGGGTCATCGGGCCGGTGGTGATGTTCACGGTGGCCTGGCTGCTCCTGCCGGACCTCCCGGCGTACCGCAATGGCCTGATCATCGTGGGACTCGCCCGCTGTATCGCGATGGTGCTGATCTGGAATACCCTCGCCTGCGGCTCCGGGGAGCTCGCCGCCGTGCTGGTCGCCCTCAATTCCCTGTTCCAGATCCTGACCTACTCGGTCCTTGGGTACTTCTTCCTCGCGGTGGTCCCCGGGTGGCTTGGCGCGGCGGGATCGGGACTCGACGTCTCGATGCTGGAAATCGCGAAGAGCGTCCTGATGTTCCTCGGGATCCCGCTGCTGGCGGGCTACCTGACCCGCCGGGAACTGGTGCGTCGGCGGGGGGCGGCGTGGTATGAGCATACGTTCCTGCCCCGGATCGGCCCCACCGCGCTCCTCGGACTGCTCTACACCATCGTCCTGATGTTCGCGATGCAGGGCGACCGTATCCTCGACCGGCCGCTCGACGTGCTGCGGATCGCCCTCCCCCTGCTGATCTACTTCGGGGTGATGTTCGGGCTGGGCCTGCTGCTCTCCCGCTGGCTGCGCTTCGGCTACCCCGAGGCTGCCGCCCTCTCATTTACCGCCGCAGGGAACAACTTCGAACTCGCCATCGCCGTGGCCATCGGCACCTTCGGGATCACCTCGGCGGAGGCGCTGGCCGCCGTCATCGGTCCGCTGATCGAGGTTCCGGCGCTGGTCGGACTGGTCTACGTCTCCCTCTGGGCCCGCCGGTTCTTTCCGGCGATCCCCGCCACATCCGCCACCTGATCAGGGTTCATGTCCGCTCTCATTCCGCCGTATCGCGTCCTGATTCTCTGCACCGGCAACTCCGCCCGCAGCCAGATCGCCGAGGCGCTGCTGGCCCACAAGGGGGCTGGCCGGTTTGAAGCGGTCAGCGCCGGGTCGAAGCCGGCCAGCCGGGTGAACCCGTTTGCCGTGGAAGCGCTCCGCGAGGCAGGCATCGCCTGGGAGGGGAGGGTCCCGAAGGGACTGGCGGGGCTCGAGGGCCAGCGCTGGGACTTCGTGATCACCGTCTGCGACCGGGCCAGGGAGGCCTGCCCGATTTTCCCCGGGACCCCAATCCTCGCACACTGGGGGATGCCCGATCCCGCCGAAGTTGAAGGGAGCGACGAGGTGAAGCGGCGGGCATTCAGGGATACGCTCGTGACCCTCGGCCGACGGATTGACCTGCTGCTGGCCCTGCCGGTGGACAAGCTCGAGCGGCTGGCACTCGAGCGGCAGGTGCGGGAGATCGGGCGCGGCGGCGGGGAAGGCGGTTGACTGGGCTCTACCTACTAGTAGATTGGGCTCATGGCATCCATCGCGCCGACCGCTGACCGCATCCTGGACATCGCCGAGGATCTGGTGCAGACCCGTGGGTACGAGGCGTTCAGCTACGCCGACATCGCCGACGCGCTGAGCATCCGCAAGGCCAGCATTCATTACCACTATGCCAGCAAGGCGGAACTGACCCGGGCACTGGCCGCCCGGTATCGGGCCGCCTTTGCCGCGCGGCTGCTCCAGGTGGAGGCCGAATTCCCGGACCCGACCCGGCGGCTGATGCGCTACGTCCGGCTGTTCCAGGATGCGCTCCGCGAGGGCGACCACATGTGCCTCTACGGCATGCTGGCGTCGGACGCCGGCACACTGCCCGAGGCGGTCCGCACGGAGGTGAACGGGTTCTTCGCGGACCAGGAGGCCTGGCTGGCTCGGGTCCTCGCCGAGGGACGGGCCAGGGAGGAGTTCCGCTTCGATGGCCGGCCGGATGCCGCGGCCGCCGCGCTGCTGGCGGGACTCGAGGGGGCGATGCTGGTGGCGCGGTCGCGCCGGGATGTGGCGCACTTTGCCGCAGTGGCGTCCCGCCTGGTCGGCTCGCTGACCAGCGGTGGCTGAACCGGGGATCCACGCCGCTCCGCTTGACGGGGCCTCTCCCCGGTCTCAGGTTGAGGGGTGCACCTCATGAGGGAACAACCATGGCCGTGAACGATTCCATCGAGCGCCGCGCCTTCCTGCAGGCCTGCGGCATCGTGGGCCTCGCCGTCGCCACCGAGGGACTGGCCGGCGCCCGCCAGGGGCTGGCCGCCGCCGTGCGGGTGACCCGGCCCGGTCCCGACGACCCGCCGATCCCGAACGAGATCGTGCAGCGGATCTTCACCGAGCGGTTCCAGGGCCGGACAGTGCAGCGGGGACACGTCACCCTCGACATGCCCACCATGGCCGAGGATGGGCGCTACGTGCCGGTCATCATCGAGTCCGACCTCCCGATGGGGGCGGACCAGTACGTGAAGAGCGTCTTCCTCATCGTGGACCACAATCCCGATCCGCTGGTCACCGCGTTCCACCTGAGCCCCGCGCTCGGGCCGGTGACGATCCAGACCCGGATCAAGATGAAGCGGACCAGCTGGATCCGCGCCATCGCCGAGACCAGCGGCGGCGAGCTGTGGGCGGATTACCTCAAGGTCGAAACCACACTCAACGGGTGCGGCTGACATGCCAGAGACCGGCAAGACCAAGATCGTCCTGCCCGAGCGGATCCAGCGCGGGGACGTCATCCGGGTGCAGGTGGTCATGCAGCACCCGATGGACACGGGCTTCTTCCGGGACGCGAACGCCGCGATCATCCCGGCCTGGTTCATCAGCGATGTCCGGGTGCGCCTCGGCGACACCGAGATCGCGCGCTTCGAGTGGACCTCGGGGATCAGCAAGGACCCCATGGTGGCGTTCCAGCTCCGGGCGGACCAGGAGGGCATCCTCTCGGTGGAGTCCCGCGACAACCGCGGCAGCCAGTTCCGGGGACAGGCCGAGCTCAAGTTCGCGACGACGTGAGGCGGCCCGGCGGCTGGGCGACTCGGCGGCTTGGCCGCCCGGTCACGGCGGGAGCGTGCATCGGCGCTCTCGCCGTTGTGCTGTCTTACCCCCTCGCAGCGCAGGATTCGCTCCCGTTTCGGGCCTTCTCGCCGACGACCGAGACGACCCGATACCCGGTGCGGGAACTCGCCGCCGGTATCTACGCGGTGCTCGGCGACTCCGGCCAGGGAGTGGAGGGCCGGCCCAACGCGGGATTCGTCGTGACGCGCGAGGGAATCGTGGCGGTGGGGGGGCTGGCGAGCCCCGCCCAGGCCCGGGCAGTATTGCGGACGATCCGCGGCGTGAGCCGGCGCCCGGTCCGGGCGCTGGTGCTGCATGCCCATCACCCCGACATGATGTTCGGGGCCATCGAGTTCCGGCGGGCCGGCGCGCGGATCCTCGCCCATCCGGACACGCGGGTGCTGGCCGGGGAGGCGGGGCCGGACGCCATGGTGGCCGACTGGGACCGGGTCGTGGGCCTGCAGGAGCTGCTGGGCTTCGAGTTCGCCAA
>JAEUJI010000166.1 GCA_016794805.1 Gemmatimonadota bacterium | reverse complement strand
ATGGCGAAGCTGCGTTCTGGAAGAGTGACGCGGAAGGGCGGCGGGATTCTCACTGGGCTTCCCGGCCCTCCCACCTTCCCCCCGGTCCGCCGGTCCGCCGGTCCGCCGGTCCGTCGGCCCGCCGGCCTCCCTACCGTAACCCGGCCGCCCTCGCTACTTTATCGGCTCCTGATGCCCCTTGGTGTAACTGGCAACACGCCTGACTCTGGATCAGGAGAGTCCTGGTTCGAGCCCAGGAGGGGCAATGCCCGGGGAGACATCCCCGGGCTTTTGTTTTGGGGCTCGGCCTTCGGCTCGAGCCCAGGAGGGGCAATGAGGCCCGGCGCTGACGCGCCGGGCCTTTTGTTTGGGGGCTCGCGCTGGCGCGTCGAGCCAGGAGAGGCAACTGAAAGCGCCGCATCGGCTAGCCGACGCGGCGCTTCCGCTTGAGAATCTCGGCGTGGATAGCGCGCTGGGCCTCGGCAACTCCGCCCCTGGCCGCGGGTCATTGCCGCAGGCGTTCGCGCAGCTCGCTCAGCCAGTGCTCCGCCACGATCAGGCGAGTGGCGTTCGCGGCCTGCCGGCTGGTGTGCGGGCGGAGGAAGACGAAGCTCCGCCCGTCGGGGGTGACCTCGTACGACTGGTGGAATGCATCCAGCAGCAGCGCCGATGTCTCGAAGAGCGGCTGGACTCCCAGCACCGCGAAGTCCGGGACGGTGCGGATCTGGGCCGCGACGACGCGACCGGCGCCGCCGAGATAGAACAGTTCCCGCCCGTCGGCCGACCAGCGGGGCTGGGCGCCGCCGCCATTCGACACCTGCCAGCGGCCCCCCGAGGTGCCCGGGAAGGGCCGCACGTACACCTCCAGCGCGCCGGATTCATTGGAGCTGTAGGCCAGCCACCGCCCATCCCGCGACACCGCGGGGTGATACTCGTTGAACTCGGTCGCCACCAGCGGGACCGCCGTGGTATCACCGCCGAGCTGGACGCCGATCAGGTCGCCGGCGCCGGCCGCGCCGTTGTCGGTCCGGAGCACGAGCCACCGTCCGTCTCCCGACCACGCGACCTCCTGGACCGGCCGGTTGATCCGGGCGAGCAGCCGGTCGGCGCCGCTGCCGTTGGCCAGCCTGGCGTAGATGTTTCCGCCATTGCCGGTGTCTCGAACGAACGCGACCATCTGGCCGTCCGGCGACCAGGCCGGCCGCCGGTCCTGCCCACTGAAGCTGAGCCTGGTAAACGGCCCGCGGTCCAGCTGCTTCACCCAGATGCCGGTGGCCCCGGCGCCGACTCCCACGCTGACCGCCAGCCGCCGCCCATCGCCCGCCAGCGCCAACGAGGTATAGGAACCGGACCAGGCGGAGTCGATGGTGGCGGTGCCCCCCTCCCGGCTCACGCGCACCGCCTCGGTGAGTCCGGCGGAACCGATCCCGTGGAGGTACGCCAGGGTGCCGGCCGGGGACCAGTCCAGCATGACGAGCGGCCCCGTGATCGCCACGTTTTCGAGCACCGGCACCGCGGGGCCCGTCACCTCCAGCCGGTCCAGGTCGAACGGCGCTGCCAGCGCGACCCCATCCCGGCGGACATAGAGCAGCTGACCCATCGGGAGGTACCAGGCGGCGAGCCCGTCATCCATCAGCCGCTTCTGGGTGCCGGTACGCAGGTCCAGGACGCGAAGCGCCGAGGTGAAGCACCCGGACTGACAGGCCACGAAGAGGACGCCCCGGGACTGCGGCAGCGGCGCCGGGTTGAGGAGTCCGAATCCGCGGAGCGTGGAATCCGCCATGACAACCTTGCTGCCCTGCCCCCCGGCCGCCACCTGTCGCAGCACGTCCAGCCGATCGGCTACGTAGATCAGGGAGCCGTCATCGAGCCAGGTGACACCGTACGCCGCGGGCGCGGTGGAATCGGCCAGGACAACGGCGGCGCCACCACCTGCCGGGATCTTCTTGAGGCGCCCGTCCGCCGTGAACGCCAGCCATTTCCCGTCCGGAGAGAAGGCCGGCTTGGAGGCCCGCTCGGTCCCGGGAATGGCGATCGGTTCCAGCTGGTCCCAGCGCTTGAGCCAGAGCAGCCCGTTGGGGCCGTTGTCCCGAAACACCAGGCTGCGGCCATCGGGAGAGAACGCGAGGGCGGCAGCGGTCGGATTGATCCGGGTGCTGTCGCCTGGCGTGACGTACTGCCAGATGGCGCCGGCGGTCCGCGGCCTGCCCAGCCAGCCCCAGGCCGCGAGGCCAGCCGCGAGCAGGGCGAGACCCCACGGTGCCAGAGCCAGCCATCGGCGGGGCCGGGCCGTGGCCGGTGCTGCGGCCGCGGCCTCCATGCGCGCCGTTGTCGTACCGGGGCGACTCAAGGCCTCGGCGAACTGGGCCGCGCTGGCAAAGCGGTCGGCCGGCAGCTTCTCGAGCGCCCGCGCCACCGTGGCCTCGACATGGGGCGGAATGGTCTTCCGCTGCAGGGTCAGTGAGCGGGGTTCCTCGGTCATCACCCGGGCGATGATCGCCTGGGCCGTCGGGCCGGTGAACGGCGGTTCGCCGCTCAGCATCTCGTACAGGACACAGCCGAGCGCGTACACATCCGCCTTGGGCGTAATCTCCCGCTCCCCCATGGCCTGCTCCGGCGCCATGTAATGCGGGGTGCCGAGACTCATCCCCGTCTCGGTCAGCCGGCTCGCGCCGTCGGACCGCGCCGCGGCGAACGCGATCCCGAAGTCCGCGACCTGGGCGTGCCCGCCATGCAGCAGGATGTTCTCGGGCTTGATATCCCGGTGGACGACCCCATGCGCATGGGCGTAGTGCAGCGCGTCCGCCACCTCGGACGCGATCCGCACCGCGTCGTCCACCGGCAGCTGATGTTCCCGCGCCAGCCGGTCCCGCAGGCTCTCTCCCTCCACGTACGGCATGACGTAGTAGACCAGCCCGTCCGCCTCGCCCGAGTCGAACAGCGAGAGGATGTGGGGGTGCTGCAGGTTGGCGGTGGTCTTGATCTCGGCGAGGAACCGCTCGGCGCCCAGGATCGCCGACAGCTCGGGACGCAGCACCTTGAGCGCCACGTTGCGGTCGTGACGCACGTCGTAGGCGAGATACACCGTGGCCATGCCGCCCTGACCCAGCTCCCGCTCGATGCGGTAGCGGGAGGCGAGGGCGTCGCGAAGTTGGCGAGGCGGGCTTGGCAGAGGCTGGTCTCCAAGGGTGGGCCGCTCAAAGATGGGCCGACGCGAAGCGACTGGCTAGTCGAGCCGTGGTGGAGTTCCACGCGGGCCGGAACAAGCCAACTCCAGCACTTGAGTGAGTGGACCCTGGCAACCTCCAGCCTCCAACCACGCAGACCCCGGCAAGGGTGTGCAGGACCTCGCAGTAAGTGCTTCAAGTTGGTGGCACAT
>JAEUJI010000193.1 GCA_016794805.1 Gemmatimonadota bacterium | reverse complement strand
GGAGGACAGCAGGTCCGACAGGGGCGGGTCGCTCGCTGACCCGCCCCTGTCCTGTCCCCCGGCGGGCGAGTCCCGTGCAGCCGCACCCCGTTTGCGCCGTCTCCTGAACGCCCGCCCGCCCGGGTGCGTATACTGAAAGATGCTCATGCCCCTGCGTCGCCCCGTCCTGCTCGCCCTGGCCCTCTCCGCCCTCGCCGGCGGCGCGGGACTCGCCGCCCAGCGTCCCGCCCCCATGTCGCCCGGGCTGCTGCGGGTCTGTGCCGACCCCGACAACCTGCCCTTCTCCAACCAGGCCGGCGAAGGCGTGGAGAACAAGCTGGCGGAGCTGATGGCGGCCACCTGGAACTCGAAGCTCGAGTACGTCTGGTGGGCCGCCCCGCGGGGCATGATGCGGATGCTGAACGGGCGCTACTGCGACGTGACGCTGCAGATGCCGGTGCTCTCCGACATGGCCGGCGTCACCCGCCCCTACTACCGCACCAGCTACGTCTTCGTGCAGCGCGCCACCGCGCCGCACCGCGTCACCAGCCTCGACGACCCCGCGCTCAAGACCATGAAGATCGGCGTGCACCTCTTCGCCGCCGACGGGGAGAACACCCCGCCCGCCATGGCGCTCTCGGCCCATGGGGTCGTGGGCAACCTCGTGGGGTTCAGCACCACCTACGTGGGCGGCCAGAACCGGCCGGAGGACATCATCAAGGCGGTGGTCTCGGACTCGATCGACATCGCCATCGTCTGGGGACCCATCGCCGGGTATTACGGCAAGCAGCTGGGCGCCGACCTGGCCCTCTCCCCCGTGCACGACGACTCGGTGACCCGCATCCCCTTCACCTACAACATGGGCATGGCCACCCGGCGGTCCGAGCGGGCCTTCCTCGACAGCCTGCAGAAGTTCCTGTACGCGAAGGCCCCCGAGATCCGGGCGCTGCTGGAGCAGTATGGCATCCCGCTGCTCCCGCTCGCCGCCGATACCGGCGGCCGGGGCAGCACGGCGCCGGCACGGTAGCGGCAAGCCGACAGCACGCCGGGCCGTCTCCCGGCGGATGGACCACTCACGGAAAGGAAAGCGCTGAGCGATGAAGACGTGGATTCTGGTGGCGGTGGCCCTGGCGGCTGGCGCGGGTTCGGCGACCGCGCAGGCGGATCCCTATCATCCGGTCCCCCGTGACACCGTGGACAACGAGACGTACCAGGGGTGGAAGCAGTACGAGCTCAACTGCGCCCGCTGCCATGGCGAGTACGCCGTCGGGACCTCCTTCGCCCCGGCGCTGATCGTTTCCCTCAAGGATGGGGGGACCGTCCCCTCCCAGGAGGCGTTCATCACCACGGTCTGCGCCGGGCGCCCTGACAAGGGGATGCCCTCCTGGTGCGCCCTGGGCCTCGAGATGGACAAGATCCAGCGGATGTACATGTACGTGAAGGGACGCGCCGACGGCAAGATCGGCCCCGGCCGCCCGGCGGTCCGCCTCGACGGCTGATCCCCGGACCGGTCGCCGTCCCCCGCGGGGCCCCGGCATCCAGCCCGGGCCCCGCGTCGTTTCTCCCCAGCTGGCGGGGCGAGCCTTCCCCGGCACCAGCCCCGGCCCCCCTGCCGGACGCCCGTGACATGGAGCCCGTATGCGCGTAGTACTCCCTCTGGCCCTCCTCCTCGGCGCGACCGCCGCCCTCGGGGCCCAGGAGCCCGGGGCCATGCCGGCCATGGGCGCCGGTGGCGGTGAACGGGCCGGCCGGCCCCCCGCCGACTCGCTCCGGACAGCCCCGCAGGTGAAGGCCTACGTGGCGTCGGTGACCAGCCCGGCCGTCCCGGATCTCTCCGGCCTCGATCTCGGCGGGCTGGACCTCTCGGGCCTGGACTTCCGGAAGGCGAGCCTGGTCGGGGCCCGGCTGAGCGACGCGACGCTCGACGGCGCCGACCTGTTCTCCTGCGACCTGACCGATGCCGTTGCGACGGGCGCCAGCTTCCTCGCGGCGAACCTCGATGGCACCACCCTCCGCCGGACCGACCTCCGGCGGGCGAAGCTCCACCGGGCCAGCCTGTTCGCCACGATCATCGAGGCCGCCGACCTGCGCGAGGCGGACCTGCGGGAGACCCGGATCATCGGCTTCCTCCGGAAGGCCAACCTGGCGGGCGCCACGCTGGCCGGCGCCAATATCGGCGCCGATCCCGGGAACCAGTCCATGGGGGTGATGCGGGCGCAGTTCGTGAGCGCCGACCTGAGCGGGGCGGACCTGAGCGGCGCCAACCTCTTCAAGGCCGACTTCTCCTACGCCTCGCTCCGCGGTGCCAACCTGCGGAACGCCGACCTGCGGAACGCCGAGCTGGTGCAGGCCGACCTGACCGAGGCGGACGTGACCGGCGTCGCCCTGGACTACGCCGACCTGAATGGCGCTACGTTTCACGGCGCCCGGGGCGTCCCGACCCTCACGGGGCTCGACCGGGCCCGCAATCGGGACAAGGCGGTGTTCGACCCCTGATGGCATTCGACCCAAGGAGAGCTTCCATGCTGGTGCTGCGACCTGTGCCCCTCCTGGCCGCGACGACGGCCCTGCTGGCCGGCTGCGGGCCGAAGGAGACCCCCGCCACCGACCGGCCCGGCGCCGGCGGGGGCGGGGAGCTGGTATATGTGACCAACGAAGATTCGCGCGACCTGACCGTGATCGACGCCGCCACCGACAGCGTGGTGGCGACGATCTTCGTGGGTACCCGCCCCCGCGGGGTGCTGGTGAGCCCCGATGGCCGCACGGTGTACGTCGCGCTGACCGGCTCCCCCAAGTGCCCGCCGACGATGCCCGACGAGGAGTGCGAGAAGCTCGCCTCCGACAAGACCAAGGACGGGATCGCCATCGTGGACGTGGCCACCCGCACCACGGTGCGGACCATTCCCGCCGGCTCCGATCCCGAGGAGTTCGACATCGCGCCCGACGGCAGCCGGCTCTTCGTCTCCAACGAGGATGCCGACAGCGCCTCGATCGTGGACCTGGCCAGCGGCAAGCCGATAGCCAACGTGAAGGTCGGGGACGAGCCGGAGGGGGTAACGATTGCCCCGGACGGGAAGCTGGTCTGGGTGACGGGCGAAACCGACCATGACATCACCGGCTTCGACGCGGTGAGTGGCCAGGTCGTGGGCCGGATCGACATCGGGGGCGAGCGGCCCCGCTCCATCGGGTTCCTCCCCGACGGCTCCCGGGCCTACGTGACCAACGAGACCAGCGGCAACGTGTCGGTGGTGGACATGACCGCGCGCAAGCTGCTCCGCGTCATCGCCATGCCGGAAGGGAGCCGGCCGATGGCGGTCGCGATCCCGGCGGACGGGAAGCGGGTCTACATCTCGAACGGGCGGGGCAAGACGGTCTCGGTGATCGATCCGGCGACCGATTCGGTGCTGGCCACGGTGGAGGTCGGGACCCGGCCGTGGGGGATCGCGCTGGCGGCGGGAGGGAAGAAGCTCTACAGCGCCAACGGCCCCGGAAATGACGTCACGGTGGTGAACACCGAGACCATGACGGTCCTGAAGCGGATTCCTGCGGGCACCATCCCGTGGGGGGTGGCGGTGGGACCGAAGCCGTAGGCGGTCAGGTGGTTGGGCGGGTGGGCGGTGAGCTGCCGGACCGCCCAGCCGCCGTCACGCAATCGGCCGCCGGGTCAGCAGCGAGCCGGGCCAGCGCCACGCGATCCAGGCGTCCAGCCCCCACGCCCGGCCGGCCCGCGCGAGGAACAGCACCACCATCGCGCTCACCAGCATGTAATGAAAGCCCTGCGACGCCGGCGACATGTGCCAGGTGGCCAGGCCATAGTTCACGCTGAGCCAGAGTCCGCCCAGCGCCCCGAGCCCGCCGCACAGCCCCAGCGTCAGCGACACCCCGACCAGCACCTCGCCCCAGGCGGTCAGCTGGGCGTAGAGCACCGGGTGCGCCAGCACCGCCCCTTCCACAAAACCCTTGTACCAGGCGATCGGGTTCTCGGCCATCTGCCGCGCCACGATGGCCGGCATCATGTCAATCCAGCGCTGCTCCACACCGAGGAATGGCACGAACCCGCCGAGCAGCACCAGGTCCATCTTGCTCCACAGCGCCTTCACGAACCAGAGCCCGACCAGGATGCGGAGCACCGCGAGCCATCGGCTCGGCTGTGACATGTCCACGGCAGTCGGGGTGGAACCGGGAGCGGTCATGGCCGGACGGCCCTCTCTGGGGGATGGAAACCGGGGTGACACGGGGGACACTTATGCTACCCCGAAACCGCCCCCCACGTAATCCCCAGTTCTGCCGCGACGAAGCTCCAGGTGTCCACCAGCTCGTCCAGCACCTTGGACACCGGCTTGCCCGCTCCATGTCCGGCCTGGGATTCCAGGCGGAGGAGCACCGGGTGGTCGGAGGCCGTCGCCGCCTGCAGCCGGGCGGCCATCTTCCGCGCGTGCAGCGGGTCCACCCGGGTGTCGCTCACGGCGGTGGCCAGCAGCACCGCGGGGTACGGCGTGCCGGGGACCACGTGGTGGTAGGGTGAATACGCCCGGAGCCAGCGGAACTGCTCCGGATCCTCCGCCGAGCCGTATTCCGGGATCCAGAGCCGGGCGATCAGGAAGCGGTGATAGCGGAGCATGTCGAGCAGCGGCACCTGGATGACGACCGCGCGGAACAGCTCGGGGCGCTGGGTGAGCACGGCGCCCATGAGGAGCCCGCCGTTGGAGCCGCCGGCCACGGCGAGCCGCTCCGGCCGGGTGTACCCCTCGCGAATCAGGTACTCCGCCGCCGCGATGAAGTCGTCGAAGCTGTTCTGCTTCCGGGCCAGCATGCCGGCCTGGTGCCACCCCTCACCGTACTCCCCCCCGCCCCGCAGGTTCGGCACGGCCACGACTCCGCCCTGCTCCAGCCAGGCGAGCAGCGAGCGGGAGAAGCCGGGGGTCATGCTGATGTTGAAGCCGCCATAGCCGGTCAGGTAGGCCGGATGGCCACCGTCCCGCGGCAGCCCGCGCCGGTGCACCACGAACATGGTGACCGGGGTGCCGTCCTTCGACGCATACGTCACCTGCCGCACCTCGAAGGCCTCGGGATCAATGTCCGCCTCGACCCGGCGCCAGAGCGCCCCGGCCCGCCCCGTCAGCTCCACGCGGTACACGCTCGGCGGGATGGTGTAGGAGTTGAACCCGTAGAACAGCTCGTCGCCGTCGGGCTCCCCGCCCCAGCCGAACACGCTGCCGGGGCCGGGAAGGTCCAGCTCCCGCGGCGTCTCGCCCTCGAGCCCGGCGAGGCGGAGCCGGCTGGTGGCGCGCTCCAGGTAGGAGAGCACCAGCCGCTGCCGGGTCACCAGCACGCCGTCCAGCACCGCGTCCGGCCGGCTGGGGACGATCTCCCGCCAGCCGGCCGGATCGGGCCGCGCCGGGTCGGCCACGAAGAGCCGGTAGTTGGTCGCATCCCGGTTGGTGCGCACGTAGAGCCGGCCGTGCGCCACCTGCCCTTCATAGGTGAAGGGCTCTCCCCGCACCACCGGCCGGAGCGCGCCGCCGGCGTCCCGGTCGCCGAGGTAGAGGTCGGTCTGGTCGAAGGTCCGCGCCACCGACACCACCAGCCAGCGACCGTCCGGGGAGAGATCCACGCCCGGCCAGTGCTCCTTGAGCTCCGGCTTGAAGACCAGCTGGTCCGCCGCGGGATCGGCGCCCAGCTGATGCAGGTACACCGCGCGGTGGTACGCCTCCTCCTCCTCCGGCACCTCGCCGGCACGGGGATAGCGGGTGTAATAGAATCCGCTCCCGTCGGGGAGCCACGCCAGGTCCGCGGCGCGGGTGTGGGGAATTGCCTCCGCGTGGCTGGCGCCGCTCACGACGTCCAGCACCCGGAGCACGCTGTCCTCGCTGCCGTCTTCCGACAGCCCGTACGCCAGCAGGCCGCCATCCTCGCTCGGGTACCACCAGTCGAGCGCGGTGGTCCCCCGCGGGTTGAGAGCGTTGGGGTCGAGGAGCACCCGGTCGGCACCGTCCACCCCTTCCCGTACGTAGAGCACTGGCTGGTTCTGGGCGCCGTCCCGGCGCTGATAGAAGTAGCGCCCCCTCGCAGGCGTGGGCGCGCTCAGGGCCCCGATCCGGAGCAGCGCTTCCAGCCGACGCCGGATCGCGGGCCGGGCCGGGACGGCTTCCAGGTACCGCGCCGTCAGCGCATTCTGTGCGTCGGTCCAGGCCTGGGTCTCGGCGCTGGCGCCATCCTCCAGCCAGCGATAGGGGTCGGAAATGGCCTCGCCGTGGAGCAGTTCCACGGCATCGTCGAGCCGGGTCGGAGGGTAGGGTAGTCTGGTCATCGGGGGAGGAGAGGGAAGAATCGGGAAGGGGGTGGGATGGAGAGACGATTCCCTCTTCTCCCTTCCCTGCGGTTCAATCGCCCAGGCTGATTCCCAGCTCCCGCGCGGTGAGCACCGTGTCGGAGTCGAGGGGGACGTGCTTGGAACGGCCGATCACCTCTTCCAGCGGCACCCGGGTGAGGTGGGGTGGGTTGTAGCCGATCATGACCCCGAAGGCGCCGTCCGCCACCGCGCGCACCGCGGCGGCCCCGAAGCGGAGGCCCAGCAGCCGGTCAAAGGTGGTGGGGGAGCCGCCCCGCTGGAGGTGGCCCAGCACCAGGCTTCGGGTCTCCTTGCCGGTGCGCTCCCCGATGGCCCGGGCCACCAGGGAGCCGACGCCGCCCAGGCGGTCCACCGTGCCCGCCGAGCGGCGCTCGATCAGGCTGGCATCCCCTCCCTGCGGGCGGGCCCCCTCACCGACGACCACGATGCTGAAGCGCCGTCCCGCCTGTTCCCGCGCCATGATCTTGGCGCATACCTTGTCGATGTCGAACGGGATCTCCGGCAGCAGGATCACGTCCGCGGTGGCGGCGATGCCGCTGTGCAGCGCGATCCACCCGGCGTCCCGCCCCATGAGCTCCACGACCATGACCCGCTCATGGCTCTCGGTGGTGGAATGCAGCTTGTCGATCGCCTCGGTCGCGGTGCCCACCGCGGTATCGAAGCCGAAGGAGGCGAGGGTGCCAACCACGTCATTGTCGATGGTCTTGGGCACGCCCACCACCGGCATCCCCTTCCGGAACAGGTCGTAGCCGATCCGCAGGCTGCCGTCGCCGCCGATGGTGATGAGGGCTTCGAAGCCGCTGGCGTTGAAGGCGGAGACCAGCTCGTCCGACCGGTCCACCTCGCGCTGCGTCCCGGAGGGATCGGTGACCGCCCAGCGGAAGGGATTGCCCCGGTTGGTGGTGCCCAGGATGGTGCCGCCGAGGTGGGTGATGCCCCGGACCCTGTCCGGGGTCAGGGTCATCACGCCGTCGTCGCCGAGCAGTCCGCCGTAGCCGCGACGGATGCCGTACGTCTGCCAGCCGCGGGTGTGGGCGGAGAGGACGATGGCGCGGATGACCGCGTTGAGGCCGGGCGCATCCCCGCCGCCGGTGCTGATCGCGATACGCATGCTGGAGTTCCGGGTGCCTGGTGCGGCTACGACCGCCGCCGCCGCAGGAGTTCTACAACCTCGCCCGGCGCGGCGTGCCGGCCGAGCGATTTCTTGGAAAACACCAACGCGCCGTCCACCGTGACCTCAAAGACGCCGCCGGAGGACGTGGCCAGCTGCACCACCGCCTCCGGGAATTCCCGCGCGAGCTCGGCCGCCAGACCGGCGGCCCGGGGCTCGTAGTTTCAGACGACGCAGTATTCGATACGGATCTGCATGACCAGGCTCGGCAAGAGGGAAGACCAGCACCGGTGGGTCGCCGCCGGAGTGTGAAGCTAATGCGACGGGGGCCGCCGCTGTAGCCGATCCCCCCTTGCGGGTGCCAGCCACCCCCGGCAGGTTCCCCTCGTGAGCGTACTCGCCCTCCTCCGCCGCCGTCCGCGCCTCGCGGCGACCGTCGCCCTGCCGGCGCTGGCGGCCCTCGCGGCGCTCCCGCTGGAGGCCCAGCGCCTTTACCGGCTGGAGCTGAGCGGCGCGGGCAGCTACAACACCTACGACAGCAAGCTCGAGCTGGGCTCCACCTTCGGCGGCGTGCTCCGGCTGGGCTACTGGGTCTACGGCCCGCTTTCCCTCGAGGGGGAGGTAAGCCTCGCGCGCCCCCGCACCGACACCAGCCTCGACAAGGCGATATCCACCTCGGTGTTCGGGGCCGGGCTGGTCGGGAACTTCCCGCTGGGCCAGAGCGCGCACTTCCTGCTCAAGGGAGGCTACGCCCACCTGAGCTTCGGCACCTGTCCCGCGGTGTCGGTGCCCGGGGCCGGGCCCTGTGGCTCCGCCGACGTGGTCCAGGGCGGGGCGGGCGTCCGGATCGCGCTCTCGCCCACGCTCTTCATGCGCTACGAGGGCGTGCTGCAGCGCAGCACCACCACCCTCAAGTTCACCAACCTGAGCGCACAGGGCGGCATCAGCCTGATGCTCGGCAGCAGGCCGCTGGTGGACGAGGACGGCGACGGAGTCTACGACCGCTCCGACGACTGCAAGGGCACCCGCCTCGGCGCGCTGGTGGACAAGCGGGGCTGCCCCACGGACCGCGACAGCGACGGCGTCCCCGACGGGGTGGACCGCTGCCCCAACACCCTCGCCGGCGCCATCCCGGACCAGGTCGGCTGCACCACCGACACCGACGGCGACGGCTACCTCGACGGCATCGACCGCTGCCCCGACACCCCGGCGGGAGCCCTGGTGGACGCCACCGGCTGCCCGAGCGACGCCGACGGCGATGGCGTGCTGGATGGTCTCGACCGCTGCCAGCAGACCCCGGTGGGGGCCACCGTGGGAGAGCTCGGCTGCCCCGGCGATGCCGATGGCGACGGCATCTTCGACGGCCTCGATGCCTGCCCCGACACCCGGGGCGGCGCGGTGGTGGACCCGACCGGCTGCCCCACCGAGCCCGAACCGGCGCCGACGGACAGCACCACCGAACGGATGTTCGTGCTCCCGGGTACCGTCTGGACCCTGCGTCAGTCGGTCCTGGCCCCGGAGGCCTTCCCGGTGCTCGACTCGGTGGCGGCCGTGCTCGCCGCCGAGCCCAACACCTCGGCCGAGGTCAGCGGGTTTGCCCATGACCGGCTGGTCCCGGCGGACAATACCCGGCTCTCCCAGCGGCGGGCGGAGGCGGTGCGGAATTACATCATCGCCCGGGGCATCCCTGTGGGCCGGATCACCGCGGTCGGCCGGGGCTCCCAGGTCCTGATCGTGTCCGACACCACCGAGGCGGCCCGCACCGCCAACCGCCGCGTCGAGATTCGCGTCACCCGCAATCCTTAGACACCCCTCCTCGCACGCCGATTGCCCTCTACGACAGGGGCGGGTCTCCAGACCCGCCCCTGCGCCGTTTCCGGAGGGAATCCGCCATGCGCCTCGCCATGTTTGCCGCGTTCGTCCTGACCATTCCGCTCGCCGCCCAGACCCGGGCGGCGGGCTGGGGTGATGAGCTGGCGCCGGTGCCCTCGCCGGAGCGGCTGCTGGCGATCGGACCGCGGCAGTCGGAGCCCCTGGACTGGCCGGCCCCGCCTCTCCGGCGGCCCCCGGCCCACGTTCGGGCCCTCTACGTGAATGGCTGGGCGTTTGGCGGCAGCCGTTTCTGGGACCTGGTCCGCCTGGCCGACTCGACCGAGGTCAACAGCTTCGTCATCGACGTGAAGGACGACACCGGTTACCTGACCTACCGCTCCGCCGTCCCGACCGCGATCGCCATCGGCGCCAACAGCCAGCTGCGCGCCCGGGACACCGAAGCGCGGCTCCGGGCGCTGCACCAGCGGGGCATCCACGCCATCGCCCGTATCGTGGTCGCGAAGGACCCGCTCCTGGCCCGGCAGAAGCCGACCTGGTCGGTCCAGGACAGCCGCGGAGGCCTGTGGCGGGACCGGCTGGACTTCGCCTGGGTGGATGCCTACAACGACTCGGTCTGGGTGTACGCCGCCGAGCTCGCAGCCGAAGCGGTGCAGCTGGGCTTCAGCGAGGTGCAGTTCGACTACGTCCGTTTCCCCGATGAGCCGCGGGCGCGGATGGCCTACGCCATCTTCCCCAGCCGCCGCGGGAATGAGAGCGCCCGGAACGCCGTGAGCCGGAACCTCCGCCTGCTCCGGGACCGGGTGAAGCCGCTGGGCGTGCCGTTCACCATCGATGTCTTCGGGATGACCACCAACGTTTCCGTGGACCTCGGCATCGGCCAGGTGTGGGAAGACCTGGTGAGCACCGCCGACGTAGTGCTGCCGATGGTCTATCCCAGCCACTATTACCACGCCATGTACGGCGCCTCCCGGCCCAACGCAGAACCTTACCGGGTGGTGAAGGGCGCGCTGGCGGACGGCCAGCGCCGGGCCCGGGAGATGGGCCGGCAGACCGCCGAGATCCGGCCGTACCTGCAGGCGTTCACCCTCGGGGCCCCGCGCTACACGCCGGAGCATGTGCGGGAGCAGATCCGCGCCGCGTCCGACCTCGGCATCCACAGCTGGGTGCTGTGGAATCCGCGTTCGGCGTACGACCCGCGGATCTTCGCGCGGCATGAGCCGTCGCCCACGATCGCCTTGGCGCGGGGCCTCGCCCCGGCGGGCGTGGCCGCGGGGCCGGAGCGTCGCACCCGGCGATAGCGCGCGCGCCGCGCCCGGCGCTACCATTCGGGCATGCGCCTGCTGCCCGTCGTGCTCCTGCTCCCGGCCGCCCTGGCCGGTCAGACGCTGGCGCCCCGGCCGGCGCTGGCGACGCGCACCGGCACCTTCCAGGATCCCGCCCTCACCGAGAGTTCCGGCGTCGCCCGCAGCCGCACCATGTCCGGCGTGTTCTTCTCGATCAACGATTCCGGCAACGACCCAACCGTGTTCGCGTTCGATTCGAGCGGTCGCGCGCTGGGAGCGTGGCGGGTACCAGGCATCGCCAACCGCGACTGGGAAGCGCTGAGCATCGGGCCCTGCCCCGGCGGCTCGTGCCTGTACATCGCGGACACCGGCGACAACCTGGAGCGGCGCCCCGCGGTGGTCATCTACCGGCTGCGGGAGCCGGCCACGCTTGCCCGCTTCACCGACACCACCGACACGACGCGGCCGGAACTGGATTCAGCCCTGGTCCGCTACCCCGATCACCCGCACGATGTCGAGGCGCTCTGGGCTGGAGATGACGGCGGGATCTCGCTGGTGACCAAGGGACGGCGGGACGGCATCCGGCTCTTTCACGTCCCGCCCGAGGCCTTCGGCGCCGGCGCCCCGGTGACGGCCGGGTTGCTGCAGCTGCTCCCGCTGGTGCCCGACCAGCGCGTGGGCCGCTGGGTCACCGATGCCGCCCGGGCGCCGAACGGGCGCCGGGTCGCGATCCGGACCTACACCGAGCTGTACCTCTATCCGCTCTTCCCCGCCGGCGGGCTGGGCACCCCGAGGGTCTGCAACCTGGCCGGCCTGGAACCGCAGGGCGAAGGAGTCGAATGGCTGGACGATCACCGCCTGGTGCTGACCAGCGAGCGGGCATTCAACCTCCGCGGCGGTCCGATCCACCTGGTGCAGTGCGATGCCTGACCGGCTGACGCGTGGCGCCGGGCGGATCGGCCGGAAGTTCCTGGTAGCCTTCGGCGCGGCGATCCTCCTGTGGGCCGGGCTCGGCAACCCGGGCACCGTCCGTCCGCTGCACCGGGCCAGGTGGATCACCGTGGATGGCCTCCGGCTCCGCGGCCTCGAGGCGGGCCGGGGCGACACCACGCTGGTCTTCCTGCACGGCTACGGCGAGTCGCTGATGGCGTGGCGGCTGGTGCTTGACCGGTTCACCCGGAGCTACCGCGTGCTGGCGGTGGACCTGCCGGGCCACGGCCTGAGCGACAAGCCCGACGGCCCCTACGACTACCCCGCCCAGGTCCGCCGGCTGTCGCGGCTGCTCGACCAGGAAACGCGGGGCCCGGTGGTGCTGGTCGGGCACTCGCTCGGCGGGCAGCTCGCCGCCGGCCTCGCGCTGGCGCGACCGGACCGGGTCCGGGCGGTGGTGCTGATCGCGCCGGCCGGCGCCGGCATCAACCCGTTCCTGACTGACACCGCCGGCATCGCCTCTCCGGCGACCCAATGGGTGGCCTCAGCCCTCAGCTTCGTGCTGCCGGTGCGGGACAGCGCCTGGCTGCGTGAACCCGACGGGGGCGCCTCCGCCGGCTCGTCCGGGGACAGCCTCTCGGCGCTGGCCACCCGGCGCGTCCTCGAACAGTTCGATTTCTCCGCCATCGGCGATGCGTTCGCCGACCTGCGGCAGCCGGTCCTGCTCATCTGGGGCCGGCAGGACCCGACGATCCCCTGGAGCATCGGGCAGCACATCGCCGGCCTGCTCCCCTGCCGCCGGTTTGTGACCGTGAACGCGCTTCACCGCCCGCACCAGACCCTGCCGGACGAGGTCGGGGCGGAGATGGAGGCGTTCCTCCGCGCGCCGGGCTGCGGCTGAGTACCTTTGGATCCTTCACCTCCCGGCAGAATTCTCATGGCATACCCGCGCCACCGGCTCCTCCCCCTGATCGGCTCGCTCCTCGGACTCGGGCTGCTGGGCAGCCCGCTGCCTGGGCAGGCGCTCACCCCCGCCACCCGGCTGGCCCGCGCGGCGAGCCCGGCATCGTACCGCGCCCACCTCGAGTTCCTTGCCAGCGACCTGCTCGAGGGCCGCGCCCCCGCCACCCGCGGCGGCGAGCTGGCCGCGGCGTACCTCGCCACCCAGTTCCGCCGCCTGGGGCTGGCGCCGGCCGGTGACAGTGGCGGATACCTCCACCGCGTCCCGGTGATCGCGCATACACCGGAGCCTACCCTGCGGGTGACCGGTCCGGCCCCCGCGCTGCTCCGCTACCGCGACGACTATGTGCTCTGGTCCATGCGTAACGAGGCGCAGGTGAACCTGGCGGGCCCGGCGGCCTTCGTCGGCTACGGCATCGTGGCGCCGGAATGGGGCTGGGACGATTACGCCGGGCTGGACGTGAAGGGCAAGGTGGTCCTCTGCCTGGTGAACGACCCCGGGCTCCACGACCCCGCGATCTTCCGGGGTAAGATCCTCACCTACTACGGCCGCTGGACGTACAAGATCGAGGAGGCGGAACGGCAGGGCGCGGCGGGCATCATCCTGATCCACACCACTGAAAGCGCCACCTACCCCTGGACCACCGTCACCGGTTCGTGGACCGGCGAGCAGGTGCGCATCGAGCGCGCACCCACCTCCCTGGTCGTGGCGGGGTGGCTGCGGGACTCGACCGCGGCGACGCTGTTCGCCGCCGCCGGACTCGACCTGCCCCGGCTCATGCGGGAGGCGGGGCGCCAGGGTTTTCGTCCCGTCGCGCTCCCCTTCGGCCTCGAGGCGGGGGTCCAGAGCACGCTGCGGCGCTCGGCCACCTACAACGTGGTGGGCCGGCTGCCGGGCCGCGGCCGGCTGGCAAAGGAAGCGGTGCTCATCGGGGGCCACTACGATCACTTCGGCATCCGGACGCCGGTGAACGGTGACTCGATCTACAATGGCGCGGAGGACAACGCCTCCGGCACCGCGGCGGTCATCACCGCCGCCGAGGCGTTCGTGGCCAGCGGGGTGGAGCACCAGCGTTCCATCGTCTTCATGGCGTTCGGCGCCGAGGAGAGCGGGCTGCTCGGCTCCCAGGCCTTCGCCGAGCGGCCGAGCCTGCCGCTCCGGGACCTCGCGGCGGTGCTCAACCTCGACGTGATGAACCTCTACGGCCGCACCCGGGACATCGCCGCCCTCGGCACCGACCAGTCGAGCCTCGGCCGGACCTTCATCACGGCGGCGGCGGCGGAGGGGCTGCGGGTGACGGTGGATTCCGGCGCCCTCATCCGCGGGGCGTTCTTCCGCTCCGATCACTTCCCCTTCGCGCGCGCCGGTGTCCCCGCCCTCTCCCTCGAGGGCGGCTCGGACTTCACCGACCGTCCCCCCGGGTGGGCCGAGGCCCAGCGGAAGGAGTACACCGACTCCCGCTATCACCAGCCGCAGGACGAGCTGTTGCCCTGGTTCTCGATGGACGGAGCGCTGCAGCAGCTGCGGGTCATCCTCCGGGTGGCGATCGCGGTGGCCAACACGGCGACTCCCCCCGTTTGGAACCCCGGCTCCGAGTTCCGCACCGCCGGCGAGGCCCGCCGCCGGTGAGCCTGCCGGATCCTGGACGAGGGCTGGTGCGGTGCGGCCAGGTCGTTATTTGTAAGGTGTTTCCGCACAGCGACTTGAAGGCCAGTATCGGGGTTGCGGTAGCGTAACCCGCCACCCGCAGGTATTATTGCGCCCGATTTTTCCCAGTCGTCACACTTTGCTGACGGGGGCGCGTCTGGATCTCCCGAACAATCACCGAATCCCGCTCGGCTGGCTCCTCGCCCATGGCGGCGAGGCCACCCGGTACCGGGTCTTCTCCGAACTCTCGCCCGCCGGCACGGTGGCGCCGGAGACCATCGAACACGCCCGCGCCGCCACCGAGCCCTCGAAGGCTGCCCAGGCGGTCATCAAGAAGCAGAAGGATGCCGGGACCTGGGGCGGGAATCTGCTGGGTGTGGCGCCCTCCGCGGCGCTTGGCATCAAGGATGTCGGCACCATCCCCCAGTACCGGCGACTGCTGCAGCTCGGACTGCCGAACACCAGCCGCCCGTTCCGCCTGGCCGACCGGCTCCTCTTCCGCCTGCTCTCCCGCGACGACGATCCCGCGCTCCTGTTCGAGTACCAGAAGGCGGCCAAGGGAGACGAGGGGTACACCCTGTGGGCCCGCAACCTGATTCGCGAGGGCGCCACCGCGGCCCTGGCGGAGGCGGGGCAGATCGAGGATCCGCGGGTCCGCGGCGCCGCGCACAAGATCGCGACCGATGTCTCCGAGTTCCTGCGGAGTCCCCTGGCGGAGAAGCCCTTCGTGCGGGCGGGGACCGGTTCGGTGCTCCACCCCGAGGCCAACCCGCCCACCTGGTACGCCCTCGCGATGATGGCCGCGATGCCGAACCTGCAGCGGGAGCGGGCCGGCTTCACCGAACGCCTCAATCACTACCTGGCCCAGCCGCAGCCGAAGAAGGCGTTCGCCCTGGCCGTCGGGAAGAAGAAGGTGAAGCCGACGCACCTCCTGCTCGGCGATCCGGTGGAAGCCGACAGCAAGGGGCTGCCCAAGGACATCCCGCTGGCCCTGCACTTCCTCGAACTCCTGGCCCGGACCGGCGGGCTCCCGGCGTCCCCCGGCGCCACCAAGGTCCTCAACCGTCTCCTCAAGGACTGTGACGAGCACGGGGTCTGGAATCCGAAGGGGCTGCGGTCCCTTCCCAAGACCATCAACCGGATGAGCTATCACAGTTTCCCGCTCGATGCCGAGTCGAAGGCACCGGAATTCCGGCAGGTGGACGTGACCTTCCGGCTGGCGCTCATCGCGAAGGTACTGGGGTGGAGCCTGGAGTACGTCTGAAGCCGGGGTGAGAAGAGGGAAGAGGGAAAAGCTTCCCCTTCCCTCTTCCCCTCTTCCCGTGGCTCCATTGCACACTCTGCCTAGGTATCCCATACTACTACCATGGCCGAGCTTGATCTCACCCCCTTCGGCTTCACCCCGACCGAAAGCAAGATCTACGAAGTCCTCCTGACCGGGGGGCCGGGCACCGGCTATGCCGTGGCGCGGAGTGCGGGGCTGGCGCGCGCCAACACCTACGGCGCCCTGGAGGGCCTGGTCGCCAAGGGAGCGGCACGGGCCGATGAAGGACACCCGAAGGTGTTCCGCGCGGAGCCGCCGGCCGGCGTGATGGCCCGGATCGCGAACGGCCAGGGAGAGGCGCTGGAGCGGCTGTCCCGGGCGCTGGACGGATTCGGGGCCCCGGCGACGCCGCGGGTGGTGGAGCTGACCAGTCCCAAGGGCTTGCTGCAGCTCCTCAGTCACGAGATCGGTCGGGCACAGCGGGAGGTGCTGCTCTTCGCGCCGCCGGAGGCCTACCCGCTGCTCACGCCGGTGCTGCGCCGCGCCGCGGCGGCGGGGATGGCGCTCGCGCTGGTCTCGCCGGTGCCGGTGCCGCTGCCGTTCGCGCCGGTGGCGGTCGCCCCTGACGGACATCGGTGGCCCGGGCTGCCGCTGGTGGCGGTGATCGATGACCGAAGTGCGGTGATCGCGTCCCGGAACGGCGCCGACGTCGAGGGACACTGGAGCAGTGCGCCGGCCTTCGTCGCGGCGGCGCGCCACACTTTCGAGCGGCTGCGGACTCCCCTATGACGGATGCGCTGAACGACGCCCTCGCCGAGCTGCGCCGGGAGTATCTCTTCGACGCCCCGGGACGCCTGGCCGACCTCCGGAAGGACGTGGCCGCCTTCCGCATGGGCGAGGGCGACGCGCTGAACTCCCTCATCGGCCGGTTCCACCGCCTGGCGGGGTCCGGCGGATCCTACGGCTTTCCCGACATCAGCGAGATCGCGCGCGGAGGCGAGCGCTGGCTCCAGCTCGAGCTGCCAGCCCCCGGCGAAGTCGCCGCCACCCGGCTCGGAGAGCTGGTGGACCGGCTGGCCTCGGCCTTCGACGCCGCGGCGCGCGAACTGGGCCTCCCGACCCGTGGGCCGGCGGTCACCGAGTTCGGCTGGCGGGCGCTGGTGGTGGGGCCGGAGCACCCGGTGCGGGCGGAGATCGCCTCGGTCCTGGTCAACACCGGCTTCCTGGTGCGGACCGAGACCGGCGCGGGTGAGCCACGCGAACTCAAGCTCTCCGAGCGGCCGGACCTCGTGGTGGTGCTGGATGACGCCGAGGGCCCCGATCCGTTCGCCACCGCGACGGCGTGGTCCGGCGCCGGCCCGGTACGGCCCCGCGCCATCGTCCTGGTCACCCGCGCGGACTCGGCGGACCGGGTGCGCGCCCTGGCCTCGGGCATCGATTCCATCATCCCGGCCGACCGGGTCTCGGTGGACCTCCCCACCTACGCCAAGACCCTCGCCCGGATCGGCAGCCCGCCGCCCCGGGTGCTGCTGGTCGAGAGCGACGCGGCCCAGGCGGAAACGCTGATCGGCTGGCTGGAACAGGTGAACGCCAAGGTGGCGCACTGCGCCGATGGCCACGCCGCGCGGGAGGCGATGATCCGCGAGGCGCCGGACCTGATCCTGATGGACACCCGGCTGCCGGGAATGGACGGCATCTCCCTGGCCCGGCTGGTCCGGCAGGACAGCCGCTTCAGCCTGACGCCGATCGTCTTCCTCACCTCGAACGACACCGTGGCGGAACAGATCGAGGCGCTCTCCGCCGGCGCCGATCATTTCCTGATCGAACCGGTGGACCGCGAGCTGCTGACCCACCTGGTGATCAACCGCGCCGAGCGCGGCCGGCGGCTGCGCGAGATGGTGCACCGCGACGGACTCACCGGACTGCTCAATCACGCCACGCTCATGGCCGAACTGGAGCATGCGGTCGAATACGCGCGGCGCCATGGGGAGTCCTTCGCCTTCCTGATGATCGACGTGGACCATTTCAAGCGGGTGAACGACCGCTACGGACACATCGCCGGGGACCAGGTGCTGCTCCACGTGGCCCGGGTGTTCCAGACCACCGCGCGCGCCAGTGACCTCATCGGCCGCTACGGCGGGGAGGAGTTCGGCATGATCCTCCGGCGCACCGACCGCACCGGTGCCGGCATCCTGGCGCAGAAACTCCGGGTGGCGCTGGCGGAGCAGCCGGCCGTCATCTCCGCCGGGGAGACGATCCCGGTGCGGGTCTGCATCGGGATCGCCGCCTACCCGGACGATGCCGCCACCGCGGGCGACCTGGCCCAGCTTGCCGACGCGGCCCTGTACCGGGCCAAGGCGGGCGGCCGGGACCGCGTGGAGTTCACCCGGGAGACCCGGGCCCAGTCGGCTTGACCCACCGTTCGCCCCCGGCCCCGGAGCGGCTGCTCGAAGCGGCGCTCGAGGAGTTCGCGGCGCACGGACGCGCGGGGGCCCGCACCGGGCAGATCGCGGCACGGGCCGGGGTGAACAAGCAGCTGATCCACTATTACTACCAGACCAAGGACGGGCTCTACGCCGCGGTGCTGGTGCATGCGGCGGCGGCGGTCGCGGGTGAACTCGCGCGACTCCCGCTCGTGGGGCTGACGGCGGTGGAGCGGCTCCGCCGGCTGGTGCGGGGCCAGTTCGACTTCTTCCTGCAGCACCCCGGGCATACGGCGGTCCTGGTCCAGGCGGATGACGCCGGCGGCTGGGCCGACCAGTCGGTCAAGCCGGTCGCGGACCTGCTGCGCGAGGGCCAGGCCACCGGCTTCTTCCGCGATGACGTGGACCCCGACACCCACGCCCGGCTCGCCCTCCTGCTCACCCTGGGGTACTTCGCGGTGCACCCGGTGACCCGGGAGTGGGGCGACCCAGGGGTCTGGCGGGACCGGGCGGCGGAGCTGATCGTGCGCGGCGCGGCGTGGTAGTAGTCCCGGCCGCCGCGCCGGGTCGGCGACGATTGGACGATTAGGCGATTAGGCGATTTCCCCCTCCCCCCTCGGAGTGCCGCGATGCGATGGCTCTTGAGAATTCTCGGCGTCCTGCTGGTGCTGCTGGTGGTCTCGGTGGCGGCGATCTGGCTGCTGAGCGGCCGCGCGATGGGCGCCCGGTACGACGTCAGCCCGGAAGCGGTCACCAT
>JAEUJI010000111.1 GCA_016794805.1 Gemmatimonadota bacterium | reverse complement strand
CAACGTGGTAGAGGGGAAAGTGGTGTATCCCGGTGTGGCGGAAGCGTTTGGTCTGCCGCTGGTGGAGGTGGGGAAGGTCCTCTAGTGGCGCCTCCGCTCGACATCCAGTTCATCCGGCTGCCCCATGGCGCGGGGCTGCCGGTGCCGGCCCCGGCCACCCCGGGGTCGGCTGGGATGGACATCTCCAGCGCCGACGCCGGGTCCCTCGCGCCGGGGGAGCGGCGGCTGTTCCGGACTGGCTTCGCCATCGCGATCCCGCCCGGGTTCGAGTGCCAGATCCGGCCCCGGTCGGGGCTCGCGCTCAAGCATGGGATCACCCTGCCCAACACCCCCGCCACGATCGACAGCGACTACCGCGGCGAGCTGATGGTGGCGCTGGTGAACCTGGGGACCACGGTGTTCGAGGTGACCCACGGGATGCGGATTGGGCAACTGGTATTCGCCCGGGTGGAGCCGGCGGTGTTCCGGGAGGTGCCGGAACTGCCCCCGACCGACCGCGGCACGGGGGGCTTCGGCAGCACCGGGCACTAGGCCGTCGGGCGGGGCGGGGTGGTGACCTGGCTCACCCCCGATCTCACCTAAGTTGCGGTCTTGTGGCAGTTTAGAGCGTCCGTTACCTTTTGCCCCAATTCGACCGTCACTGGCCCGGTAATGAAGTTTTCAGCCCTAAAACTCGGGTCGTTTCTCCCCGCGAATGAAATCGCGGTGGACCTCGGCACGGCCAACACCCTGATTTACGTGAAGGGTGAGGGCATCGTGCTGAACGAGCCCTCCGTCGTGGCCATCGAGAAATCGACCGGCCGCCCGAAGGGGTACGGGCTCGAGGCGAAGCGGATGCTGGGCCGCACGCCTGACAATATCATCGCGGTGCGTCCGCTGAAGGACGGCGTGATCGCCGACTTCGACGTCACCGAGAAGATGCTGCGGTACTTCCTCAAGCAGATCATCGACAAGCACGTCTTCCGGGTCCGCCCCAAGGTCATCGTGTGCGTCCCCTCCGGCATCACCGAGGTGGAGCGCCGCGCCGTGCGCGACTCCGCCGAGACCGCCGGGGCCAAGCAGGTGGACATGGTGGCGGAGCCGATGGCGGCGGCGATCGGGGTGGGGCTCCCGGTGGAGACGCCGACCGGCAACATGGTGATCGACATCGGCGGCGGCACCACCGAGATCGCGGTGATCGCGCTGTCCGGCATCGTGTCGGACACCTCGATCCGGGTGGCGGGGGATGAACTGGACCAGGCCATCGTCCAGTTCATGCGCAAGAACTACAACCTGCTCGTGGGCGAGCCCACCGCGGAGTCCATCAAGATCAAGATCGGCTCCGCCGCCCCGACCGGCGACGAGCGGGAGATGGAAGTGAAGGGGCGGGACCTGGTCTCCGGCATCCCCAAGACGGTGCGGGTGCACTCCTCCGAGATCCGCGAGGCGGTGCAGGAGCCGATCCAGCAGATCGTGGACGCCGTGCGCCGCGCGCTCGAGATCACCCCGCCGGAGCTGGCCAGCGACATCGTGGATCGCGGCATCGTGATGACCGGCGGCGGGGCCCTGATCCGGGGCCTCGACATCCTGCTGGCCCAGGAGACCGGGCTCCCGATCCACATCGACGAGGACCCGCTGACCTGCGTGGTGCGCGGGGCGGGCCGCATCCTCGACGACTACGAGAAGTACCAAAGCGTTCTCTACCGCTAGATGCCTCCGCAGTCGGATCGCGCGCTGCTTCGCCGGGACAATGTCCTGTTCGGCCTGTGCGTGATCCTCTCGGCGGTGATGCTGCTCCGCCCCGACGTGGGGGAGCGGGTCACCGGCGCCATCCGCGGCTCCGTCCTCCGCCCCTTCCTCTGGATGCAGGCCTGGTCGGAAGCGGGCCGTACCAGCCGCGCCGCCTTCGACCGCATCCGCACCGAGCGCGACTCCGCCGCGCACGCCGCCCAGTTCCTGCCCTCGCTCCGGACCGAGAACCAGCGGCTCCGGGCGCTGCTGGGCCTGGGCGCCCGGGTCCGGGTGCCGTACGTCGCCGCCGAGGTGCTGCACCAGGCGGTGCCGACGGACGGCCGGACCATCCTCCTCTCCGCGGGCGCCCGGGCCGGGGTCAAGCAGTTCGACCCGGTTGTCGGGGCGGACGGGCTGCTCGGGGTGGTGCGGGTCGTGGAGGCCGAACGGTCCATCGCCATGACCTGGACCCATCCCGAGTTCCGGGCCAGCGCGTACACCATTCCCGGCAGCGTCTTCGGCGTCATCGCGCCGGCGCTCCAGCTCACCGGGTCGGAGCACCTGCTGCAGCTGCGCGGCGTGGCCATCCGCGACTCGGTGCCCGTGGGCACGCTGGTGGTGACCTCCGGGCTGGGCGGGGTGTACCCCCAGGGCATCCCGGTGGGTACGGTCATCGGGGCCGGGAATGACGAGACCGGCTGGGAGCGGATCTACCTGGTGCGGCCGGCGGCCAATCCGCAGGAGGCCTCCCAGGTCCTGATTCTCCGGGCTCCGGCGGAAAGCCTGCCGCCGGGGGCGTTCGGGGGGGACAGCGCCCCATGATCGCCATCCGGGCGGAGCGGGGTCGGCTCTGGACCGTGCTCGGCCTCCTGGTCGTGGTCCATTTCGCCGTGCGCCCGCGGCTGGGGTATCCGGCCATCGCCCCGGATTTCCTGCTGCTCGCGCTCATGCTCTACGCCATCCGCAGCCGCCCCGGGACGGCCGCTGTGGCCGGATTCCTCGTGGGCCTGGCCGGCGACGCGGTGAGCCCCGCCCGGATCGGCGCCGGCGCGCTGGCGCACACCCTGGTCGGCTACCTCGCCGCCTGGGGCCGCGCGGTCTTCTTCCCTGACAACCTCTTCGTCAACGGCCTGGTGATCGCGCTGGGGGTGTGGGTCCGGAACGCGATCCAGATCCTCGCGAGCGGGCCCAGCCCCGGCGGGCTCACGGTGCCGCTCCTGGTGCACGCGCCGCTCCAGGCCGTGACCACCGCCCTGATGGCGGCGCTGGTCCTGGTCACCTTCCAGCGCTGGCTCGACATCCGGCTCGACGCATGAACGAGTTCCATCCGTCCCGCCTGCGGGAGCGCGCCGTCCGGGCCCGGTGGGTGCTGGCAGTGGCCTTTCTGGTGCTCGTCGGCGCCTTCTTCCGGACCCAGATCCTCCAGGTGGATCGCTACCGGCTGCGGGCGGAGAACAACCGGCTGCGCCAGGTGCCGCTGCAGCCGGCACGGGGCACCGTGTTCGACCGGAACGAGCGGGTCATCGCGGAGACGGTGCCCGGCTTCTCGGTGGCGCTGCTCGCCAGCTCCACCGATTCGCTGCGCCAGATCCTCAAGCGGTTCCGCTCGGTGGTGCCGCTCGATTCCGCGGACGTCGAGGCGGTGGTGGACCGCTACCTCCAGGCCCGCTACCAGCCCGCGCTGGTCCTGGGAAATGCCACCCGGGCGCAGGTGGCGATGCTCGAGGAGCATCGGGCCATCCTGCCGGGGCTGGTGATCCAGTCCGAGCCCCGCCGGGTCTATCCTCGCGGCACCGCGGTGGCGCACCTGGTGGGATACGTCAACGAAGTTTCGCAGGCGGAACTGGAGGGGGGGCGGTACGCGGGGGCGCGGCTGGGTTCGGTGGTGGGCCGCGCGGGGCTGGAACAGGAGTACGATGACTCGCTGCGCGGCGCGCCCGGCATGCGGTACATCGAGGTGGATGCCCGCGGCCGCCTGGTGCGGGAGCAGGGGGCGGCGCCACCGCTCCCGTCGGTGCCGGGCCACGCGCTCCACACCACCATCGACCTGGACCTCCAGCTCTATGTGGACAGCATCTGGCCCAAGGGGCAGGCGGGGGCGCTGATCGCCATGACCCCCAAGGGGGAGATCCGGGCGCTCTACTCCACGCCGGCCTACGATCCCAACTCGTTCATCGGCGGCATCTCCCGGGCCGAGCTGCGGCGCCTCACCACCGACCCGACCCTCCCGCTGCTCAATCGGGCGCTCCAGGTCCGCTATCCCCCGGGCTCACCATTCAAGCTGGCCACCGCCGCCATGGCGCTCAAGCGCGGGCTGGTGGACCTGCACACCCACATGCCGCAGGGGTGCGGCGGGGGGATGCAGTTCGGCAACCGGTACTTCCGCTGCTGGAAGAAGACGGGGCACGGTTCGCTCGACCTGCTGGGGGCCGTGGCCCAGAGTTGCGACGTCTATTTCTATCAGCTCGGGCTCCGGATCCAGCTAGCCAACATCCTGTCGGATGGGGTGACGATGGGGTTCCAGGAGCGGACCCACGTGGACCTGGTCAACGAGGCCGCCCCGATCTGGCCCGCCACCACCGAGTACTACGACCGGCGCTACGGACCGCGGGGCTGGAGCAACTCGGTGGTGCTCAACCTGTCGATCGGCCAGGGGGAGAACACCCAGACGCTGGTCAACATGGTGCGCTTCTATGCGGCGCTCGCCGGGGACGGCAAGGCGCCGACCCCCTACGTGGTCCGGCCGGACACGGTGCAGAGCTTCGATCTGGGGCTCAACGCCTCCCAGCTGGACGGGCTCCGGCGGTCGCTGATCGCGGTCGTGGAACACGGGACCGCGGCCCGCAGCCGGCTGCAGGAATTCGCGGTGGCGGGCAAGACCGGAACGGCCCAGAACGCCGACAAGGACCGGGACCACGGCTGGTTCATCGCCTTTGCGCCGGCGGAGAAGCCGGAGATCGTGGTGGGAGCGATCTTTGAGTTCGGCGGCCACGGCAGTGAAGTCGCGCCGTATGTGGTCCGGTCCATCCGGCGCTACCTGCTGGGGCCGGACAGCACCGGCGGCGATCGCCCGCGCAGGATCACCCTGCCCGGGGATCCCACAGGGGCACCGGTGGAGCGGTCCGACAGCGCCGGCCCGGCCCCGGCCCCACCGGTGCCCCTCCTGCCGGAGACCCGCTGATGCCCCGCAGCCTGGGGCTCGACCGGCCGCTGTTGACCGTCGTGGCCGGATTGGTGCTGTTCGGCCTGGTGGTGCTCTATTCGGCGGGCCAGACCGACGTGCCGAACTTCGCGGCCCGCGGGGCGTGGGAGCGGCAGCTGGTCTGGCTGGGAATCGGCGCGGTCGTCGCGGCGGTTGCCTTCCGCTTCTCCCCCCGGCTCCTGGAATGGGCGTCCCTGCCGGTCTACGTCACCGCGCTGTTCCTGCTCGCCCTGACGCTGGTCATCGGCCGCGGGGCGGGCACCGCCGCCAGCAGCAAGAGCTGGATCTACATCGGCGGCCACGCGATCGGCCAGCCGGCGGAGTTCGCCAAGCTGGCGGTGGCACTGATGCTGGCGCGGCATCTCTCCGGGCTGCGCGAGGCGCCCGAGACGCTGCGGGAGCTCATCCCGGCCTGCCTCATCGCCGGGGTGCCGGCGCTGTTGGTGCTGGCGCAGCCCGACCTGGGGAGCGCACTGGTCTTCGCGGGGATCCTGTTCGCGATGCTGTTCTGGGCCGGGGTGCACCCGATGCTGCTCCTGCTGCTGGCGTCCCCCATTGCCAGCCTGCTGCTGGCGTTCAACTGGGTCACCTGGGTGGGATGGATGGCCCTGCTCATGGTCGGGCTGATCGCCTGGCGCCCCTACTTCTGGGAGGGGGTGGCGGTCTTCGCCGCCAATTCGGCGATGGGGTTCATCGCCCTCCCGATCTGGCGCAAGCTCGAGCCGTACCAGCAGAACCGGCTCCTCACCTTCCTCAACCCGGAAGTGGATCCCCAGCGGGCCGGCTACCACGCCATCCAGTCCAAGGTCGCCATCGGGTCGGGGGGGTGGTTCGGGAACGGGTACCTGGAGGGTCCCCAGAAGCGCCTGGCCTTCCTGCCGGAGCAGCACACCGACTTCATCTTTGCCGTCCTGGGGGAGGAACTCGGCTTCGCCGGGGTCGTGGCCGCCCTGGTGCTGTTCTTCATCCTGTTCGTCGTTCTGGTGCGGATCGCCCGGCGGGCCACGGATCCCTACTCCAGCCTGATGGTCTTCGGGGTCCTCGGCCTCCTGTTCACCCACGTCTTCGAGAACGTGGGGATGACCGTCAACGTGATGCCCATCACGGGCATCCCCCTGCCGTTCTTCTCCTACGGGGGGTCCTTCCTGCTCATCACCGCCACTTGCCTGGGGCTGGCGCTCCGGGCGGCCTGGGACGCCAGGCTCGGTGGCTATGGTGATATATGACAACGACTTAGCGTAAAGGGTCTGGCGCGAACCCCCCGGCCCGTACAAATTGGGTGGTCAGTGGTGCACACGAGTGGCAAGCCCACATCTCTCCCCCCGAACCCCATATGGCCGTCATGGCATGGTTCAAGAAAGAGCGGAAACCCCGGCCCTCCGTACGGGAGCGCCTCGAGATTCCGCCGGACGCGTGGGAGAAGTGCGACGCGTGCGGGCATGTTGACATCCGGGACAAGTTTGAGCGGGCGCTGAATGTCTGCCCCGAATGCGGGCACCATCGGCGATTTTCAGCCGAGGAGTACATCGAACTGCTGTCCGACGAGGGCACCTGGCGCGAGTTGTACGCCAACCTCCGCTCGGCCGACCCCCTCAGTTTTGAGCACTACCCCCAGCGTCTGAACGCCGCCTACAAGAAGGTCGGCGGTTCGGACGCGATCTTTACCGGGTCGGCCCGGCTCGAGGGCGCAGCGCTGCACCTCGGGGTGATGAACTTCGCCTTTATGGGCGGTTCCATGGGGTCGGTGGTGGGGGAGAAGATCGCGCGGCTGGCGCGGCGCTCTGCCGAGAAGCGGGTGCCGATGGTGCTGGTCTGCACCTCGGGAGGCGCCCGGATGCAGGAGGGGGTCTTCTCGCTCATGCAGATGGCCAAGACCTCGGCCGCGATCGCGCAGCTCTACCAGCTCTCCGTTCCCTACGTCACCATCCTGACCAACCCCACCACCGGCGGCGTCTCCGCCAGCTTTGCCATGCAGGGGGACGTCATCCTGGCGGAGCCGGGGGCGGTGATCGGGTTCGCGGGGCAGCGGGTGATCAAGCAGACGATCGGCCAGGACCTGCCGGCGGGGTTCCAGACGGCGGAGTTCCTGCTGGAGAAGGGCCAGATCGACGACGTGGTGCCGCGGGCCTCCCTGCGGGAGACCACCGCGCGGCTGCTGCGGCACATGCGAGGCCAGCGGCTGGCGGAGGAGAACGGGGAGTAGTCGCCCCGGCGGCTGGAGCGGCGGAGGATCGAGCGGGCGCCCGGGGTGGGGCGCCCGTCGCGCATTGAGCGGAAGGGATAGTTAACACCCCGGCTTGACGTTTGCCCTCTCCGGGGTATCGTAGGGCAGGACGATCCTCCTCCTGCGCCATCCGAGGCCACGTTGCGATTCCGGTCCCTCTCCCTGTGTCCGGCCTGCCCAGCGCAGGTCCGGGCCGGACTTGCGCTTGTGATCCTGGCGGCGGCCCCGTCCGCCTGCTCCGACAGCATGGGTCCGGTCAAGGAACCGGCCGTGGCCACCGTGACGGTGAAGGTCACCGGCGTGGGGGCTCCCCAGTATGAGGCCAGTCCCGAGGGGATCTCCATCGTCTCGTGTACGGTCGACCTGGCTGCCTCGGTGCGAGGGACCGGCACGGCCACCTGGCGGGGGGCGACCTTCCGGTGGTATCCGGGGACCGATCTCACCGCGGCGTTCGACTCCGCCAGCCTGACCTCGACGGAAGTCGGGCAGTCCTGGGGCCAGTCCACCATCGCGAACGGCCGGGCGCTGACTTCCGGCTGGATCTTCAGCGCCACGGTGCCGTTCACGGTGACGGTGGAGTATCGCTACCGGTTTGACGGCGGCACCGACCAGGCCACGGAGCGGGCGCAGTTCACCTGTCAGCCGGCGCTTCCGGACAATCCCTCCTCGCCGACCATCACCAACCTGTCGCTGCAGCCGGCCTCCGGTATCATCGAGCCGGGGGATACCCTGACAATCGCTTACTCCGCCACGGCGGAGGCCGGGCTCTGGCAGAGCCTCGTTGTCGTGACCGGCGGGTGCGATACCGCCCATTACATTCCGGGTCAGCTGGCCGCAACGGCCACGACGACGATCTCGTTCACGCTTTCCCGATCCTGTGGGCTCGGGCAGTCCATAAGCGTTGCCGTCTTCCTGCTGGACGCCGCCTTGCAGCAGACCTCCTCGGGAGTGGCCTCGGCGCTCACGGTCCAGGACCTGACCCCCCCCGTGCTCGATATCGCGTTCGGGCTCGGCGGGCTCGATCGCGTCGCGGCGGGAGACTACTTCGTGGGTGATACGCTGACGTTCACTCCCTACGTGAGCGAGAACCACCGTCTGCGGACCATCCTCTGGGAAGTGCAGCCGGCGGGGGTCACGGACTCGGCCACTCCGCTTCCATCCAGCGTCAGTATCCCCGTGCTCAGGCTTCCGATCCGAAGCGAGTGGGGGACGGCGGTGCAGCTTGCGTTCCGTGCCCGGGACGAGGCCGGGAACACCAGTCCGGTGGTCACGGTCAACACCGACAGTCTCCGGCTGTATCCTGATGTCCCGCGGCCCACCGCCTGGCGGGCCGTGCCAGGGGACACCAGGGACGTCTTGCCGGACAGCAAGCGAGGGGTGTTCTACCTGCTGCTGGCCAACCAGCGGCAGTTGCTGACCCTGTCGCTCACGGATGCCTCCCTGCTGGGGACGTTGAATCTCCCGGGCTATTCGGGAAGCTTCGACTTCACCCCCTCAGGGGATTCCCTGTTGCTCGCCTATCAGGACGAGCCGGCGCTGGGTGTGCTCGATCTGACGGGTGGCCAGCCGCAGCTCGGGCGCTATCCCCTGTCCGCGGTGGATACGGCACAGGGGCAGTATCTCGATGCCATTCGCACCACGTCCAACGGCAAGGTATTCCTTCACCTGTCCGGGCCGACGCTGACTCAGGCCCGCCTGCTGGAGCTGGACCTGGCGACTGGGGTCGAGACCCTGCGCCTGGATGCCGGGAACAATGGCCAAGTCGAGAACTCGATCGAGCGGTCGCCGGGACACGGCTTCATGGTCACGGGAGATGGAGTAGCCGTAGCCCAGCTCTACACCGCGGCCACGAACCAGTTCGGGCCGCTCACGCAGCTCAGCATCCCGACCGGCGTGTTCGGCTCGAGCACTGACGGGCAGGTGCACGCGGCTGGGCTCCAGATCCTGGACGCGAATCTTCAGTTCGTTCGCCGGGTGCGTGCGACCTTCGGCGGCGGGGTACCCCCCTCCTTCCTGGCGCCGAACGGCCAGCATCTTTACTACGTCGAGTCCCGGGGCCTGATAAGAACCCGTGTGAGCGATGGGCAGGTGGTGGAGCGGAGCAGGCTCCCCATCCTGATCGAGCGGATTCGAGTCTCGGACGACGGGCAGTGGGCGGTCTATCACGGGCTGCGGGGCTTCTCCAGCGGCCAGGTGGGGGTCATCGACCTCCGCTGATCATGGCGCCGGCGGCGTCAGCGGCAGCAGGTAGTGAATCGGGTGGTCGTAGAACACCGGCTCGAAGACCGCGGCGTCGGCGTCCGCCATGAAGGAGCGGCGCAGCTCGTCCGGCATGCGGCGGTCAATCTCCCGCGCCAGGGCGCGCGCCTCCTCCACCCGGCCCTGAAGCTTGCCCCGGGCCACTTCCTCGCAGGCGCCGAAGAGTACCCACCAGTAGGTCTCGTCCTCCTCGTGCTCGACAATGTCGATCGGGAAGAGGTGGCAGATCAGCGGCCGGTCGGCGTAGGCCGAGCAGCCCTGGGCGGGCCCGAGGTAGAAGGGACAGCGGCACCCCTTCCGGTTGAGCCGGGTGGCGGATCCCTTGCCGTAGAGCCGCATGTCCAATGTCCTGGCGCTGGCCTGCTCGGCCGGCGTGAGGTAGACCAGGCTCCGCTCACAGCGCTCACACTCGGGGCAGAGCGAAAACCCCTCGGTGAATTCCCGGAAGCCGGGAATCGCGAGGAGCTCGGTGACGAACGGATCGGGCAGTGCGGTGTAGCGGGACATGGGCGGTGGAAGTAGGTTGCTCGGCGATTGGGCGATTGGGCGATTGGGCGATTGGGCGATTGGGCGATTGGGCGCCGGCGGTGCAAACCTAACTCCTCCCCTCCACCTCTGCATCCGGCGACGCGCGTGGGCCTCAGCTACCAGCAGGCGCTGGAGTTCCTCTTTCCCCGCACCACCTCCATCAAGTTCGGGTTGGAGACCACCCGGGCCCTGCTGGCGACCGTGGGCAACCCCCAGGACGTCTACCCGACGATTCACATCGGCGGGACCAACGGCAAGGGGAGTGTCTCCACCCTCGTCGCCTCGGCGCTCCGCGCCGCAGGCTTCCGGGTCGGGCTGTACACCTCGCCGCACCTGGTCTCGTTCCGGGAGCGGATCCAGGTGGATGGCGCGCCCATCTCGGAGTCGGCGGTCGCGGCGTGGACCGGGCAGCTGGCCCCCGAAATCGAGGCGCGGCGCGGCACCTTCTTCGAGGCCACGACGGTCATTGCCCTGGCAGACTTCGCCGCCCGGGGGGTGGACATCGGGGTGGTGGAGGTGGGGCTCGGGGGCCGGCTGGACAGCACCAACGTGCTCACCCCGCTGGTGAGCGGGGTGACCAAGATCGAGCTGGACCACATGAAGTACCTCGGGGACAGCCTGGAGGAGATCGCCCGGGAGAAGGCCGGGATCGCGAAGCCGGGCGTGCCGTTCGTCATCGGTGAGACCCGGCCGGGGCTGGTAAACGTGATGCGGCTGGAGGCCGGTGCGGCGGCCCGGCGGCTCGGCGGCACGGCCGACGTCCGGGTGCTGCCGGCAGAGTATCTCTGGCGCGGCCCCCTCGGCCTCCAGGGGGCATTCCAGCGTCGCAACGCCGCCGTGGCCCATGGGATCCTCATGGCGCTCCCCCCGGCCTACCGGCCCGCCCAGGACGCGATCGCCTCCGGCTTCGGGGCAGCGCGCATCCCCGGGCGGTTCGACCGGCGGGGCAAGTGGCTGTTCGACGTGGCGCACAACCCGGATGGCATGCTCGCCCTCACCCAGGCGATTGCCCGGGCGGACCTGCCGCGCCCCATTCACGCCCTGGTTTCCATTCTGGGGGACAAGGCCTGGCCCGACATGCTGGTGCGGCTGGACGCGGCGGTGGACCGTGGGGTGCTCACGGTGGCCCCCACCGCAATGGGCCGGGGGTGGGATCTGGGCTGGCTCGATGCCTGGCTCCGGGAAGCGGACCGCCCCCCGGCCAGGGCCCCCTGGACCCTCACCCCCGACTTCCGGCAGGCCATCCGGGAGGCGGAGGCGGAGGCGGGCACCGTCCTGGTCACCGGCTCCTTCCACACCGTCGGCGACGTCATGGCCGAGCTGGGGATGGAGCCGTAGGGTGGTTTGAGGGGTCGGGCCGGGCTATTTTCCCGCCCTATGCAACCCCAGCCCCTGCCGGGCTTTCGGGACTTCTACCCCGCCGAATTCGCCCTCCGGGCCCACATCTTCGACCTCTGGCGGCGGACCTGCGCCCGCTACGGCTTCGAGGAGTTCGACGGCCCCCCGCTGGAGCCGCTGGAGCTGTACACGGCCAAGAGCGGGGACGAGATCGTCGGGCAGCTCTACAACTTCATCGACAAGGGCGGGCGGGAGGTCTCCCTCCGTCCGGAGCTGACGCCGACGGTGGCCCGCATGGTGGCCGCGCGCGCCGGCGGGATGAAGAAGCCGATCCGCTGGTTCTCGATCGGGCAGATGTTCCGCTACGAGCGCCAGCAGCGGGGCCGGCTCCGGGAGTTTTTCCAGCTCAATTGCGACCTGATGGGGGAGCCGGGCCCGCTGGCGGACGCGGAGATCATCGCGCTCGCGGTGGACCTGATGCGGGCGTTCGGGCTGGGGCCGGCGGAGGTGCGGGTGCGCCTCTCCGACCGCCGGGTATTGCAGGCGCTGCTCCGCGGGGCTGGGGTGACCGAGGCACAGCTCCCGGTCGCCTACGGCGTGATCGACAAGCTGGAGCGGATGAAGCCGGAGCAGGTCGCGGAACTCCAGGACGGCCGGGACACCAGGTTCGGGCCCGGGGTCGGAGCACGGCTGCTGCAGGTGGCGGCGCTGCGCGGCTGGCCGGCGGTGCGGGCCGCTCTGGATGCGACCGAGGGCGGTGCCGCCGCGGGGGCGCCGCTGGGCGAGGTGCTGGATGCGCTCGGCGCGATGGGGCTCGCGGAATTCGTGGACGTGGACCTGACCATCGTGCGCGGGCTGGCCTACTACACCGGCACCGTCTTCGAGCTCTTCGACGCCGGGCGCTCGCTCCGCGCGATCGCCGGCGGCGGCCGGTACGACGGGCTGCTCAACCAGCTGGGTGGGGTGGACCTTCCCGCGGTGGGATTCGCGATCGGGGATGTCGTCCTGGGCGAACTGCTGCATGAGCGGGGGCTGGCCCCCGCACCGCCGGCGGCGGTGGACGTCTTTGCGGCAGGCGTCACGGCCGAGGATCTTCCCCATGTGCTGCGCCTGGCCCACGAGCTCCGCGACCAGGGGCTCCGGGTCGAGTTTGCGCTCCGTGCCGAGGGGCTGGGGAAGCAGCTCAAGCTGGCGGATGCGCGCCAGGCGGCGTTCGCGGTGGTGATCGGCCCCGATGACCGCGCCCGGGGGGAAGTGCAGCTCAAGGACCTCCGGGGCAAGACCCAGCGGGCCGTGCCCGCCGCCACCGTGGCGGCGGCGCTCCGGGCCGCGCTCGAGACCTGAACCGAAACGACTGGCACCCGATGGCCGACGACAAGAAGCTCACCACCCGCGCCGCTGACTTCAGCGCCTGGTACAACGAAGTGATCATGCGGGCCGAGCTGGCCGACTACAGCCCGGTGCGCGGCTGCATGGTCATCCGCCCCAACGGCTACGCCATCTGGGAGCAGATGCAGCGGCGGCTGGACGAGATGTTCAAGGACCACGGGGTCCAGAACGCCTACTTCCCGCTGCTGATCCCGCAGAGCTTCCTCTCCAAGGAGGCGGAGCACGTCGAGGGATTTGCGCCGGAGCTGGCGGTGGTGACGCACGGCGGCGGCAAGGAGCTGGAGGAGCCGCTGGTGATCCGTCCCACCTCGGAGACGATCATCTACTCGATGTACGCCAAGTGGATCCAGAGCTATCGCGACCTGCCGATGCTCATGAACCAGTGGGCCAACGTGGTCCGCTGGGAGATGCGCACCCGCCTCTTCCTGCGGACGGCGGAGTTCCTGTGGCAGGAGGGGCACACCGCCCACGTGGACGAGGCCGAGGCGGAGGCGTTCACCCTCAAGATCCTCCAGACCTACCGGACCTTCGCCGAGGAGTGGATGGCGATGCCGGTGCTCACGGGACGGAAGACCGACAGCGAGCGGTTTGCCGGGGCGCTCCGCACCTACTGCATCGAGGCGCTGATGCAGGACAACAAGGCGCTCCAGGCGGGGACCAGCCACAACCTCGGGCAGAATTTCGCCAAGGCGTTCCAGGTCACCTTCCAGAACGACAAGGGCGGGCTGGACTACGTGTGGAACACCAGCTGGGGCGTCTCCACCCGGCTGGTGGGCGCGCTGGTGATGACCCACGGCGATGACAATGGCGTCATCACCCCCCCTCGGCTGGCGCAGTACCAGGTGGTGATCGTCCCGATCTACAAGACCGACGAGGAGCGGGCCCAGGTGCTGGCCGCCGCCGACCTCACCCTCCGGGAGCTCAAGGCGGGCGGCATCCGGGCGCACCTCGACGCGCGGGACGGGGTCAAGCCCGGCGCCAAGTACTACGAGTGGGAGGGGCGCGGCGTCCCCTTCCGGCTGGAAATCGGCCCGCGGGACGTGGCGGCCGGCAAGGTGATGCTGGCCCGCCGCACCGGCGGCCGGAAGGTGCCGATGGACACGCAGGGGCTGGCGCACACGCTCCGGATCGAGATGGACAGCATGCAGGTGGAGCTGCTGGAGGCGGCGCGCACCCGGCGGGAGCAGAACAGCATCCGGGGGATCACCAAGGGCTCGTTCCTTGATTTCCTTGCCCGGGATGGCGGCTTCGCGTATGGCGGCTGGTGCGGCGACGGCAAGTGCGAGGCCGAGATCAAGGAAGAGACCAAGGCCACGATCCGCTGCCTGCCGGACGAGGAGTTCCAGTCTCCGGTGCGGCCGGAGACCTGCATGTGGTGCGGCCGCCCCGCCACGACGGAGGCGGTCTGGGCCAGGGCGTACTGATGGATGACGGCGCGGCGACGGGCTTCCGGGCGGCGCTGTTCGCGGACGCCGGGCTGGAGCGGCGCCGGCACGGGCTCCACTTCGGCGGGGTCCGGCTCTCCGAGGTGGCCAAGCGAGTGGGCACGCCCGTCTATCTCTACAACGCCGACGTGATCCGGCGGCAGTACCGCGCGCTGGACGAGGCGCTGGCCCCGGTGCCCCACCGGATCTGCTTCGCCGTCAAGGCCAACAGCAATCTCGGCGTGCTGCGGGTGTTCCGGGACCTGGGCGCCGGGGCGGACATCGTCTCCGGCGGCGAAATGGCGCGGGCGCTCGCTGCGGGGTATCCGGCGGAGCGGATCGTCTTCAGCGGGGTGGGGAAGTCGCCCGAGGAGCTGGAGGCGGCGCTGGCGGCGGGGGTGGGGCACATCCACCTCGAGTCGAGCGACGAGCTGGAGAAGCTCACCGTCATCGCCGACCGGATGGGCCGGTCCACCGCGATCGGCATCCGGGTGAACCCCGACGTCACCGCGGAGACGCACCCCTACATCGCCACCGGTCAGGGGGGGATCAAGTTCGGGGTACCCTTCGACCAGGTGCTGCCGCTGGCCAAGGCGGTCCACGCGCATCCGAGGCTCCGGCTCGACAGCATCGCCATGCACATCGGGAGCCAGATCCTGGACCCCGCGCCCTACCGCGAGGGGGTATCGCGCCTCCTCGGCCTGATCACTGAGATCCGCGCCGCCGGGGTGGATTCCCTGCGGAATCTCGACATCGGCGGCGGCCTCGGCATCCGCTACAAGGACGAGATTCCGCTGGAGCCGGCCCGGTTCGTGGCGGCGGTGCTGCCGCTCGCCAAGGAAACCGGGCTCACGCTGGTGCTGGAGCCGGGCCGCTACCTGGTGGGAAGCGCGGGCATCCTGCTCACCACGGTCCTCTCCCGGAAGCACTCGGGGGGCAAGGACCTGGTGCTGGTGGATGCCGGCATGAACGATCTGGTCCGGCCCAGTCACTACATGGCCTACCACGACATCGTCGAGCTTGAGGCCGCGAACCGGCCCGAGTCGGTGGTGGACGTCGTGGGTCCGGTGTGCGAGACCGGCGACTTCCTGGCTCGCGACCGGACCCTCCCCGGGCTCAAGGCCGGGGAACGGCTCGCGGTGCTCGGGGCCGGGGCCTACGGTTTCGTGATGGCGTCCACCTACAACGGGCGGCCCCGCCCGGCGGAGGTGCTGGTGGATGGCGGCCGCTGGGCGGTGGTGCGGGAACGGGAGACGGTCGCAAGCCTCTTCGCGGGCGAGTCCGCGGAGCCGCGGTGGCAGCTCTAGGCAGGGAAGCGGCGCGCGCGGCCGCGCGCGCCCACGGTCCGACGGGGGAGAACAACGCGTGACCCAGCATCACGGCGGGATCCTGATCATCGATTTCGGCTCGCAGTACACCCAGCTGATCGCCCGGCGGGTGCGCGAGGCGCATGTCTACTGCGAGATCCACCCGCCGAGCCGCACGGTCGAATGGATCCGGCAGTGGCAGCCCAAAGGGATCATCCTCTCGGGCGGGCCCAACTCGGTGTATGGCGAGAACGTGCCGACCGCCGAGCCGGCGCTCCTCGACCTGGGCACGCCGGTGCTCGGGCTCTGCTACGGGATGCAGCTCCTGGCCCAGCTCTCCGGGGGCAAGGTGCAGCGGGCCGACCGCCGGGAATACGGCAGGGCCATGGTGGAGGTGAAAGGGGGCCGGCTCTTCCGCGGCTTCGGGGCGGGGGAGGAGACCCCGGTCTGGATGAGCCACGGGGACCATGTGGACACCGCCCCCGCCGGCTACACGGTGACGGCCTCCAGCAGCAACGCCCCGGTCTCCGCCATGGAGCACCAGAGCAAGCCGCTCTACGGCGTCCAGTTCCATCCGGAAGTGGCGCACACCCCGCGGGGCGGGGAGATGCTCGACAACTTCCTGTTCGAGATCTGCGGCTGCACCCCCGACTGGACCCCCGGCAACTTCATTGAGGGCGAGGTGGCCCGGATCCGGGAACTCGTCGGCACCCGCCGCGTCATCTGCGGGCTCTCGGGCGGGGTGGACAGCTCCGTGGCCGCGGTGCTGGTGCACAAGGCGATCGGTGAGCAGCTCACCTGCATCTTCGTGGATCACGGCCTGCTCCGGCTGCACGAGCGGGACCAGGTGGAGCACACCTTCCGGCGGCACTACGGCATCGATCTCCGGGTGGTGGACGCGAGCGAACGGTTCCTGGCCGACCTCAAGGGGATCACCGACCCCGAGACCAAGCGGAAACGGATCGGGCACGCCTTCATCGACATCTTCGAGGCCGAGGCCCGAAAGGTCGGGAATGACGTCGGGTTCCTCGTGCAGGGGACCCTGTACCCGGACGTGATCGAGTCCATGTCGCCGCTGGGCGGGCCCTCGGTGACGATCAAGACCCACCACAACGTGGGCGGCCTGCCCGAGAAGCTCCCCTTCAAGCTGATCGAGCCGCTGCGGGAGCTGTTCAAGGACGAGGTGCGCCGGGTTGGGCGGGAGCTGGGGCTGCCGGAGGAGATGGTGGGCCGGCACCCGTTCCCGGGGCCGGGGCTGGCCATCCGCATCCTGGGGGAGGTCAACAAGGGGCAGCTCGACGTGCTGCGGAAGGCCGATCACATCTACATCGAGGAGATTCGCGCCGCAGGGCTGTACGACGAGATCTGGCAGGCCTTCGCGGTGCTGCTCCCGATCCGGTCGGTCGGGGTGCAGGGGGACGAGCGGAGTTACGACCAGGTCGTGGGGCTCCGGGCGGTCACCAGCCGTGACGGCATGACCGCCGACTGGTTCCCCTTCCCGCCGGAGGTGCTGGCGCGGGCCTCCAACCGGATCGCCAACGAAGTCGAAGGGGTGAACCGGGTGGTCTATGACGTGAGCTCGAAGCCGCCGGCCACGATCGAGTGGGAGTAGCCGGCGGCCGGACACGACGCCCCCACCGAGGCCCCGCGAGGGGCCTCACTCGTTCACGGAATACGCCTGGGCCTGCTCGAGGCCGCGGCGGGCGCGGAGCCGGTTCGGCTGGCGCTCCAGGGTGGCGCGATATTCGGCGGCCGCCTCGCGAGGGCGCCCCACCTGCAGCAGCATGTCGGCGTAGAGCTCGCGGGCCGGGAGCACCGGTCCGGGAGTCACCGGGTGCTTCTCGGTGACGTCCTCGGTGTCCGCCGCCGCCCGCGCTTCCCGCAGCGCGGCAGCGGTATCCCCGCGAGACAGGTCGATCCACGCCTCTGCGGCGAGCCGCTGGTTCCGCGTCTGACCCGCCCAGTAGAGCTGGGGCCCGGCCGCCTGCCGCAGTGCCTCCTCGATCCGCCCGAGCTCGCCCGCCTCGGCCACCGCCAGGGTGCTGTCGCCCCGCCGCGCCGCGCCGATGGCGCGGGCGAACCGCGTGATCGCCTCGGTGCCCCGCCAGGCGGGCGCCGGCCGGACCCGGAGCTGCGTGGCGGCATCCCAGTCGTCCCGCTCGAGGGCGTACCGGGCCGGGATCGCGGCCAGGGCGTAATAGCCCACCAGGTCCTGTTCGGGCCGCATGCCGGACACGGCCGCGGCCTGCTCGACCAGCGCCCGCGCGGCGCTGTCCTGCCCCAGCTGGAGGTGGGCGTAGGCTTCGTAGTCGAGGGCATGGAGCCGCTGGGTCCACACGGTGGTCCACCCGGCCGCGACTTCCGCCTGCCGCGCCGCCTCGGCGGAGTGCTGGTTGGAGGCGATGGCCTCAGGCCACATCCCGAGCCGGATGAAGATGTGGGAGGGCATGTGGAGCGCGTGCGGGACCGCCGGGGCGATGGCGGCGTAGTGGTTCGCCGCCTCGAGCGCGTACCGGGCCAGCGCCGGGCTGTCGAAGGCGTGGATGACATAGTGCGCGAGCCCCGGGTGATCGGGGTAGCGCGGAATCAGCGGGGTGAGTTCGGCCGCGGCCTCGCGCTGTCGATGGTACGTGGTATCCGTCGGATCGAGCTGGCCGGCGGCGATCTGGGAGAGGCCGTGGAAGATCCGGGCCTCATCGTCCCCCGGATGCTGGCGCACCACGGCGGCCATCGCCGACTCCCAGGCGAAGATCCGGGTGCGGAAGTCCCGGTGGCCGGGATTGGAGAAGAACCCGAAAATGGCCTCGGCGTAGTGCCGCTCCCGGGTGCCGGGCCGGCTGGTGCGCATCGCGAGATCGGCCGCAGCCAGGCCCGCGGCCTCCTCCGCCGGTGTGGGAGGAGTCCAGAGGGGATGCAGCCGGCTCATCGCCGCCCCCCAGTACGCCAGGGAGCAGGTGGAGTCGCCCCGGGCCGCGTCCTCGAACGCGGCTGCGGCCTCCTCGTACCAGAAGGAATGGAGCAGCGCCACCGCCGACTCGAACCGGGACTGGACCGATGCCCTGCAGGTGGTGGGGAAGGCCACCCGCCCGATCCTGGCTTCAACGTGGTGGGCGTGATCGCCCTGGGCGGGCAGGGACACCGTGGGGACGGCCAACAACAGCAGAGGGACGAGGCCGCGGCGCAGCGAGGGCATGGGGGCGCTCCTTTCCCCCGCGGAACGCGGCGGGGACCCGCAAATTCTCACCCCGGTCCCCGCCGCGTCCAGAGCCGATAATCAGACGCCCTTTTCGTCCAGCAGGGCGAGGAACTGTTCCGGGGTGGTGAGGCGCGCGAGCCGCTCGGGGACGTCCGGCTCCTTCGCGAACGTGGCGATCTTGCCGAGGATCGGCAGGTACTGGTTGCTCACCTCGATGGGCGGTGCCACGATCAGGAAGAAGTGGTGCGCCGGCCGGTCGTCGATGGACTTCCAGGGGAATCCCGCCGGCGCGTGGCCGTAGGCCAGCCGGACCCGGTTGACCACCAGCGAGCGGCCGTGGGGAATGGCGATTCCACGACCCACTCCGGTGGAGCCCAGCTCCTCCCGGCGGACCAGGATCTTGAGGAGCGCCTGGGTGGAGCGGGGGTCGAGGCCGAGGTTGCCGACCAGCTCGGGAAGGACCTCCGCGGCAGTGGTCGCGCGCAGCGGGAGGGCGATGGCCTGGGGCTCGAAAAAGTCGCGGAGTCGCATGAGCACGGTAGCTTAGGCGGCCCACGCGGTGCTGTCAAAGGGGCGCCACGCCTCTTTCGTCCGGGCAGGATTGCGGTAGCTTTGCTGATGACGCCGGCTTGGCCGCCTGCTTCGCCCTCCCAGAGGCATACCGACAAATGAAATCGGACCTGATCGCCTGGCTGGCCCAAGCGGGCAGCTGGGCCTGGCACAGCGCCCTCACTCTCTTCGTCGTGGTCAACGCCGGGGCGGGGCTCGCGGTGCTGGTGAACCGCAGCCAGTCCATGGTGGACCGGTGGACTCCTCGCTGGCTCGCCGCCAACATCGCCCTGCTCGGCTTCGGGCTGGGGACGCCCGTGGTGAGCTGGGCGCTGCGGCTCGGGCTCTCACTCCTCCCCGACCTCGGGTCGTCCGCCGTCGCCCTTCCCAAGTAGGCCCAGCCGCCGCACTTCTCCGGCGGGGCCGGGTCCCGTATCTTTGTGCCCGTGAAGCAGTTGCCCTACCTCTCCAGCCCGCGGGTCCCGCTCATCCTCGCCCCCATGGCGGGGGTGAGCGAAGCGCCGTTCCGCCAGATCTGCCGCGGGATGGGCGCCGATGTGGTGCTGTCCGAGTTCCTCAGCTCCGAGGCGATCCGGCGGCGCATCCATCGGACGCTCGAAGGGGCGGAGTTCGAGGCCTGCGAGCGTCCCATCGGCATCCAGATCTACGGCGCCGACCCGCGCGCCATGGCGGAGGCCACGGCCCTCATCACCGAGCACTACCAGCCGGAGTTCATCGACATCAACTTCGGCTGCCCGGTCAAGAAGGTGGTGCAGCGAAATGGCGGCTCGGGCTGCCTGCGGGACATGGACCTGGTGACTGGGATTATCCGTGCCTGCGTGGCCGCCACCCACCTGCCGGTCACGGTGAAGACGCGGAGCGGCTGGAATGACCAGATGCGGGACCCCGTCGGCATCGCCCTCCGCATGCAGGACGCCGGCGCCCGGGCGTTCACGCTGCACGCCCGGACCCGGACCCAGATGTTCAGCGGTCACGCCAACTGGGATGAAATCGCCCAGGTGGCGGCCGCCCTGGAGATCCCCGTAATCGGGAACGGGGACATCCAGACGGCGGAGGATGTGGTGCGCATGGTAGCCCACACCGGCTGCGCCGCGGTGATGGTCGGTCGCGGCGCCTTCGGGAACCCCTGGCTGTTCCGGGATGCGCGGGCGCGACTCGCGGGCGAGCCGCCCCCCGCTGCCCCTACCGCCACTGAACGGTTCCAGGTGGCCCTGGCGCACGCCCGGCTGGCGCTCCGGCTGCAGGGCGACACGCGGAAGACCGTCATCGAGTTCCGCAAGCATTTCGGCTGGTACACCAAGGGGCTCTACGGCGCGGGCGAGCTGCGCGGGCGCCTGTTCCAGGTGGAGAGCATGGCGGAAGCGGAGGCGATCTTCGAGGCGTACCTCCACCCGGCGGCGTCGGTCGCCGGAGCGGCGTGAAGCCGGACCAGCTGGAGCGGCTGCTGCACGAGGTGGCCCAGGGCCGCCTCGCTCCCACCCAGGCGATGGACCAGTTGCGCCACTTCCCGACCGAGACACTCCCGTTCGCCCAGTTGGATCATCACCGCGCCCTCCGCCAGGGTCATCCCGAAGTGATCTTCGCCGCCGGCAAGACGGTGGAGCAGGTCGTGGCGATTGCCGAACGGCTGCAGGCGGCGGCGGGGGGGTTCCTCGCCACCCGGGTCACGGCGGAGCAGGGGGAGGCGCTCCTGGACCGGTTCCCGGAGGCCGGGTGGAACCGGCTGGGGCGGATCATCGCGTGCGGCCCGCCTCCCGACCCCGCCGGTGGCGGCACGGTCCTGATCGTATCCGCCGGGACGAGCGATCTCCCGGTGGCGGAGGAGGCCGCCGTCACCGCCGAGGCGATGGGCCACCGGGCGGAGCGGCTCTCGGATGTCGGCGTCGCCGGCATCCACCGTCTGCTGTCGGCGGGAGCGCGGCTGCGGGAGGCCGACGTCCTGATCGTGGTGGCCGGCATGGAGGGGGCGCTGCCGAGCGTGGTGGGCGGACTGGTGCAGGCGCCGGTCATCGCGGTGCCCACCAGTGTCGGCTACGGCGCCTCGTTCGGCGGGCTGGCGGCGCTGCTGGCGATGCTCAATTCCTGCGCCGCGGGGATCACCGTCGTCAACATCGACAACGGGTTCGGCGCCGCGATGGCCGCGCACCGGGTGCTGGAGCGCCCGGCGCGGGTCCGAGGCGGGGCGGAGGGGGCCTAGGCGATGCTGCGCACCGTCGTGGAGTGCGACGAGCCGCGCTTCAGCTGGCTCGACCTCGTGGAACCGTCCCGGCAGGACCTCGAGGAGGTCGCGCTCCGGTACGGCCTCACCGCGACCGCCGTGCAGGACTGCCTCGACCCCGAGCACCTGCCCAAGTTCGAGCGCTTCAACGGGACGACGTTCGCCATTCTCCGCGCCCAGGATGAGCTTGCCGACCCGACCGCCGACACGGTGCAGGCCCTGACCCGGAAGGTGGCGATCTTCTGGGGCGAGGAATTCCTGATCACCATCCACCGCAAGGACCAGCCCTACCTGACCGGGGTGATGGAGCACTGGCGCGGGCGGGTGCTGCATGGGCGGGAGCGCCTGGGGATCGTCGCCGAGCTGCTGGTAGACCTCACCAACGCAGTCGTGCTGAGCTACGAGGCGCCGCTGGTGGAGTCCGAGACCCGGGTGGACGGGTTCGAGGCGCAGCTGATGTCGGAGCACGACGTGGCCGACCTGCTGCGCCAGATGTATCACATGAAGCGGCGGCTGGCGCTCAGCAAGCGGTTGCTGTGGCGCACCATGAGCATCACCGCGCGGCTCCCCAGCTTCGGCGAGCGGACCGGTCCCCTGATGCAGGACCTGCGGGAGAACGCCGAGAGCATGCACTTCTACGCCGAAGAGCTGCTCGAGGACATCAACAACCTGCTGCACATGCAGCTGGCGCTCGCGGCGCACCGCACCAACGAAGTCATGCAGGTGCTGACAGTGTTTTCGGCCTTCTTTCTTCCCCTCACCTTCATCGTGGGCATCTATGGCATGAACTTCGAGCACATGCCGGAGTTGCCGCAGCGCTACGGATACCTCGCGATCTGGGGCGTCATGGTGCTGGTGAGTCTCCTCATCTGGCGCTGGTTTCGGCGCCGGGGGTGGCTGACATGAGCTCGGTTGCGTGGCTGCTGGGCGGGATGGCGGCGGGGGCCGCGGGTGCCATGATCATCCGGCGCGGGCCGCTGGGGCGGGGCCCGGGTCCGGGCGTCGATCCCGTGTTGCTGCCGGACCCGGCCCTGGGCTGGCTGGCGGAGGCGCGGGCCGCGCTGGGACTCTGGGTGGCCCATCCGCTCCGCGAGGGGCAGGAACGGCCCGACTGGCACCGGGTCATCCCGGGCGGGCGGCTCGGCGTGAGCCCGATCTCCGCCGTGGAGGACCGGCTGGCGGCGCTCCGGGACCGGGCGGCCTCGGGGGCGGAGCGGATCGAGGCCGGGGTGCTGCTCTATGCCTCCGCCGGTGGGCTGATCGCGGGGATGCTGCTGCCCACCGATGCCGCCGCGGACACCCTGCGCCGGGGCGGCGAGGACCTGGTGGCCCTGCTCGACGGCCTGGGCCGCAAGCCGCTGCTCGATCGGGCGTTTGCGGAGGACGAGCATGCGACGGAATCGCTGGGGAGCATCGGGCTCCGGCTGGCGTACCAGCTGGAGCGAATCCTCAACGCCGAAGTGATTGTGGCGGTGGAGCTGCAGGGGACGGTCCGGGTGATCGGTACCTCCGGCCGCGCCGATCGCCGCCTGCTCGACACCTTTGCCCAGCCGGGGAGTCCGCTCAGCCAGGTGGCGCGGGGGGAGGTGCCCTCGCTGACCACCATCGCCGACCCCCTGGGCGGGATCGTCCACGACCGCCGCACCCACTTCACCCCCGCGATCATCTTCCCCATCCGCCATTTCGACGAGACCGTGGGCGCGGTGGCGTTCTGGACCGATGACAACGGGGAGCCGATCGGCCCGGTGATCGCGGAGGTGCAGGAGGCGCTCCGCAACGCTGGCCCCCGGATGGTGCGGGCGCGGATGACGGAGGAGGCCGGGAGCGCCGCGATCACGGACCCGCTCACCGGTCTCAAGAACCGCCGCGGCCTCGACGAGGAGATGCGGAAGGTCGGCATCACCCAGGGCACCCTGATCTACGCCGACTTCGACAAGTTCAAGCTCCTGAACGACACCCTCGGGCACCATGCGGGGGACGCGGCGCTGGTGCATTTCTCCCGCCTGGTGCACGACATGATCCGCGGCGGGGATACCGCCGCGCGGATCGGTGGCGAGGAGTTCGCCATCTGGCTCCCCGGCGCCTCGATGATCTACGGCGCCAAGGTGGCGGAACGGATCCGGATCCGGCTGGCGACCTCCCCCTGGGACTGGCAGGGCCGCACCTGGCCGCTCAGCGCGAGCTTCGGGGTGTCGGCCGTCCCGGACACCAGCCGGAGCATCGAGAACCTGTCGGCGCAGGCGGACGGCGCGCTGATGGAAGCCAAGCGACAGGGCCGCGACCGGGTGGAAACCGCCCGGCCGCTGTAGGCGCGCGGGAATGCGTGCGCCTACCACGGCCCCGTCGGCGGGGTTAGATTACAGGCACGTCGGGGGCGACTGGCTTCGACGGGTCTGATGAAGGAATCGCTGCGTGCCCAGGTCCAGGTTCCTGGTAAAACCGTCTGGAACGATTTAACTGCCAACACTGACTTGGCGATGGCTGCGTAAGCTGAGCTTCTAGCTCGCTTATGGCACCACCACCGAGGGTAGCCCGTCCGGGGCGATTCTCGGGGGAACGAAAAACCGGGCTGGTGACCGTCGCCGCCCCGACGGCGGTCACGAGAATCCAGGGGATAGAGCTTGGGAAGGTTGGTGCAGCACCGGTCCAGGTCGACGGCAAGAAGATGCACCTACGCACGTAGGCGCGGCTCTGGAAGCTCACTCGGACGAGGGTTCGATTCCCTCCGCCTCCATCAGTTCCCCCAATGCAGAAGGGCGGCCAGCATGGCCGCCCTTCGTGCGATCGGGAAGCCGCGGGCGCTACTTGCCCGGCGTCACCGGGATCGTCACCCGGGTCTTCTCCCACTCCAGCAGCAGGTTCACCGCGCCGGCGGCCCCCGCCTCGGTGCGGAAGGTGAGGGTCTCGACCGGCGTGGCCAGGGCGCTGCTCTTCGCCGTGCCATGCCCGACCTCCTGCGCCTTCACCGCCTCGGTGTAGGTGGATTCATGCCCCCACTGCGTGATCGAGCGATTGGGGATCACGTGCCACTCGGTCGGGTCCGGGATGGTGTATAGCGAGTAGGACCCCGCGGCCAGGGCGATGCCGGCCACGACGATCGGCCCGGTGGTGTGGATCATGGTGGGCTCGTTGGCCCCGGTGCGCCACAGCTTGCCGAACGGGATAGCATCCCCGCCGAGCATGGTGCGGCCCTTGGCCGACGGCCGGCCGTAACAGAGCTTCACGTCGGCGGTCCCGACCTTGAAGCTGATCGAATCCAGCGGACTGGCCCGGCGGTTGAGCGGCTGGCGGTCGGTGTTCATGGTCTTGCAGGCGAGCGCCGCCTGGGGCGCCGGATCGGCGGCCGGGAGGGTGAGCAGCGCCAACAGGGGAAGCAGCAGCATGAGTTCCTCGTTCTTCCGTGATGGTACGGTTGATCAGGGTGTCGTCAGGCGTTCCCGGGCCGCGAGCGCCGCGGCCAGCGCGGCGTCGGCGGTAGGCGCCAGGACGTTGATGTGCCCCATCTTCCTGCCGGGGCGGGGTTCGGTCTTGCCATACAGGTGCAGCTGCGCCCGGGGATCCATCAGGGCGCGGTCCCACCGTGGTTCGCCGGCGGCCCAGAGGTCGCCCAGCAGGTTGACCATCGCCACCGGCTGGAGCAGCGTGGTGTCTCCCAGCGGAAGCCCGGCCAGCGCCCGTACCTGCTGCTCGAACTGGTCGGTGGCGCAGGCGTCCAGCGTGTAGTGCCCGCTGTTGTGCGGCCGGGGGGCCATCTCGTTCACCAGCAGGCGGCCGCCGTCCACCACGAAGAACTCCACGGCCATGGTGCCGACGTAGTCCATCGCCTCCGCCAGGGTGGCGGCGGCCTCCCCGGCCCGCGCCGCGAGCGTGTCGGGGATCCGTGCCGGCACCACCGAGGTGTCGAGAATCCCCTGCACATGCCGGTTCTCCGCCACCGGGAAGGTGACGATGGTCCCATCCGCTCCCCGGGCCAGCACGACCGAGATCTCCAGGTCCAGCGGGACCCGCGCCTCCAGAATCGACGGCCGGTCGCCAAACCGCCGGAAGGCCTCCACGGCGTCAGCGGCAGATTCCACCGCCGCCTGGCCCTTCCCGTCATACCCCAGTTGCGCCGTCTTGATCAGGGCTGGCGCGCCGATCTCGGCAAAGGCCCGGGCGCAGTCCCCAACCGCGGTGATGGGGCGAAAATCGGCCGTGGCCAGCCCCTGCGCCCGCGCAAAGCGCTTCTCGACCAGGCGGTCCTGCGTCAGGGTGACCGCCTCGGGTCCGGGGCGGACGGGACAGAACTGCCGCAGGAAGGTCAGGCTGCCTGCCGGCACGTTTTCAAACTCGGTGGTGACGGCCCGGGCGATGGTGCCGAGCTCCCGCAACGCCGGCTCATCGGTATACGCCGCCCGCAGGTGCCTGGATCCAATCCGGCCGGCTGGACTGGCCGGATCCGGGTCCAGGACCACCACCTCGTAGCCCATCCGCTGTGCCGCCTGCGTGAACATGCGTCCCAGCTGCCCGCCGCCCAGGAGGCCGAGCGTGGCCCCGGGCAGGATCACCTGGGCTCCGGGAGGGTGAGGCCGAGGACCTTCTGCGTCTGGGCCTGGCGGAAGGCATCGAGGCGTGCGCCGAGGGCGGGGTCGGTGCCCGCGAGGAGACTCACCGCGAAGAGTCCGGCATTCCGGGCGCCCGCTTCCCCGATGGCGAAGGTGGCCACCGGGATCCCTCCCGGCATCTGCACGATCGAGAGCAGCGAGTCGAGGCCGTTGAGGTGCCGGGAGGGCACCGGAACGCCGAGCACCGGCACGGACGTCTTGGCGGCGAGCATTCCCGGGAGGTGCGCGGCGCCCCCGGCCCCGGCGATGATGCAGCGCAAGCCCCGGCCGGCCGCCTCCTCCGCATAGCGGTACAGCAGGTCCGGCGTGCGGTGGGCGGAGACCACCCGGGATTCATGCGGCACGGCGAAGTCCTGCAGCTGCCGCGCGGCATGCTGCATGACCTCCCAGTCCGAGTCACTGCCCATCACGATGCCGACCAGCGGTGCGGTCATCCCGTCCTCGGGATAGGGGGGCTCGAGGCCGTCCGGCGATGCGGCAGGAATTAAGGCGTCCGGGGGGGCGCGGGCAAGCGTGCCGGGCTCAGGGCTGCGGGCTCCGGAACACGAAGTAGACCGCCCCCAGGATGCAGAGCGCGGCGTAGAAGTAGTCCAGCCGGAGGGGCTGCTTCATGTAGAACACCGCGAAGGGGATGAACACCGCGAGGGTGATCGCCTCCTGAAGGATCTTGAGCTGGCCCAGGTCGAGGGCAGTGTACCCGATCCGGTTGGCCGGCACCTGCAGCAGGTACTCGAAGAGGGCGATGCCCCAGCTCGCCAGCGCCGCGATCCACCAGGGCCGGTCCGCGAGGTTTCGCAAGTGGGCGTACCAGGCGAACGTCATGAATACGTTGGAGAGCAGGAGCAGGCCGACGGTACGCAGGAGGACGGAGCTGATGGCAGCCTCAGCGATGGAAGTGATGGAGGGAGCGCCGTCAGGTCCCCGGCCAGGCCACGGCCCGGCTGCGGCGCTCGAGGAGCACGCTGTCACGCCAGACCCCGAGGCGCACCCCGAGCCGCTCCCGCCGGCCCACAACACGGAAGCCCACCCGCTGGTGCAGTTCGATGCTGGCGCCGTTCTCCGCCAGGATCACCGCCTGCAGGGTCCAGAACCCGGCGGCCTCGGAGGCAGCGATGAGCGCCTCGAGGAGCGCCCGTCCCACCCCGCGCCCCCGCGCCTCCGCGGCGACGTAGACGCTGACCTCCGCGACGCCGTGATAGGCTACGCGGGTGGAGACCGGTGAAAGCGCGGCCCAGCCGGCGACCACCCCGTCGAGGGTGGCCACCAGCCGGGGCGCCGCGAGGTGGCCCGCATCCCATGCCGGCCACTCGGGTGCCACCGTCTCCAGGGTGGAGTATCCGGTGGCGAGCCCGTCCTCGTAGATGGCCCGCACCCGGGGCCAATCCTCGGGGGAAAGGGCCCGGATGCGGGCGCCCGTCACCAAGGCAGAGCGCCGACCCGGCTCAGCCCTGTTCCTGCACCTTGAAGACCGCCGCGGCAAGCGCCCCGCCCAGGAAGGGGCCGACCAGGTACAGCCAGACGCTCGCGAACGAGCCGCCCCCCATGAGTCCGTGCACCAGGGTCGGCCCCAGCCCCACGGCCGGGTTGAACGCGCCACCCGACACCCCGCCGCCGGCGAAGGCCGCGACCACGATTGTGAAGCCGATGGCGAGGCCGTAGAACGAATTGCCCTTGGTCTTCTCGCTGCATGCCGAATTGAGGACCACGAGCACCAGCGCAAAGGTGAACAGCGTCTCGACCAGCAGCGCGGCCACCGGCGAGGCCGTCGGCGAGGGGGCCGGGGCAAAGGTCTGCCCCATGATCAGGTACCCCAGGAGACTCGCCACGACCGCCCCCAGCAGCTGCGCCACCATGTACGGCACCAGTTCGCTGGCCGCCAGCTTGCCCCGGAGCATCGCGCCCAGCGACACGGCCGGATTGTAGTGCCCGCCGGAGACATGCCCCCCCATGTACACCATGATCATCAACGAGCAGCCGATCGCCAGCGGCGCCATCGGCGACTGGCCGAGGACGGTGAGACAGATCGTCAGCACCAGGAACATGGTGCCGATGAACTCGGTGAGATACTTGGACATCGGATGACCTCGGGTGAGGGAAACCGCCGCCCCTCCGGGGCGGACGGGGAGCTGCCGGCCGGCTGGATGCAGCCGTGGGGGGGTAATCTCGGCGCCCCGCTCGCGGCCGCAAGAGGGCCGCTGGCGGCGGGCACCGCCGGAGGGTAGCTTGGCGGTCCTCTACTTTCTGGGAGCCGGGATGGGATCTGGTGGCTTTAGCTGGGGCGGGCTCGCCGTCCGCCTGGTGGCGGCGCTGGTGCTGGTGTACGCCACCTACAACCCGGAGGGGGTGTCCTACTTCCACTGGGTGTTCAGCCGGGCGCCGGGTGAATCCGGGCTCGGCGCCTACCTCCACGGGTTCACTCCGCTCAAGGCGCTGGCCGGCATCGGGCTCGTGGCGCTGTGGGTCGTGTTCCTGCAAGCGGCCCGGCGCTCCCTCGGGGTAGGCGGCGCGGTGCTGGTGCTGGCCCTCTTCGCCTGCGTGATCTGGGCCATGATCTACTACGGCGCCATGTCTCCCACCAGCAGCCGGGCGATTGCGCACCTGGTGCTCATCGCGGTCAGCCTGGTGCTGGCCATCGGGATGTCCTGGTCCCACGTCACCCGCAAGATGAGCGGCCAGATGGACACCGACAACGTCGGCTGACGCGCCCCTCAGGCCGGATCGCCGCGCCGGCCGAAGAGCAGCCGGCCGGTGGCGCGGAAGGCCAGGATGATCAGCCCGATCACCGCGGCCAGGCAGAGGAGCGGGAGGAAGATGGCGAGCAGGGCGGTGCCGGTGGCGCCGATGAGTTCGGCCGTGGCGACCACCGGGTTGGCCACCCCGCCGGTCAGCGTCGTGGACTTGAGCCGGAACAGCACCGACGTCCCCTGAATCAGTCCCGCGACCCCGCCGCCGCCGACCAGTGCCGCCCCCCATTTCAGGAGCGGCGGCAGGTCGGTGATCACCGCGGCCGAGGCGAGGATTCCCGCCACCAGGGCCGCCGGGGTGGCCACCGCGTCCAGGGCGTGATCGAGCCAGGGGACGTAGTAGGCACCGATTTCCAGCACGGTCGCGGTCGCAAAGGCCACCAGGGCGGGAAGGCTCCCCACCCATTCGAAGCCGCCCGCGAGGGGGAGCCGGCCGGTGTAGCCGGCCACGCTCGCCACCAGCAATGGCACGAAGATCCGGAAGCCGCAGGCCGCGGCAAGACCCAGGCCGACCGCGACGCTGATCAGGGCGCTGACGCTCTGGGCCCCGTCCATGGCTCAGCCGCTGCTGCGGGTCCGCAGGTGGCCGATCCGCTCGACGAGCTGCTGCATGAGGAGCTGCATCTCGACATGCTCCGGGTGCAGCCCGCGGTTCCCCTCGGTGTCGATGTCCTGCGCGATCTGCTTGAGGATGTCGATCCCGCGGCGCGCCCG
>JAEUJI010000053.1 GCA_016794805.1 Gemmatimonadota bacterium | reverse complement strand
GCTCTCGGTGACGATCCCGCCCAACCGCAATGATGCCCCGCCGGGCTACTACCTGCTCTTCCTGGTGAACGATGCGGGGGTGCCGTCGGTGGGTGTCATCCTGAAGGTGAGTTGACCGGCGCTATGGCGCGAACGCCTGCTCCCGCGGGTCCTGCGCGGTGAAATAAAGGGTCCGGCGCCGGTCCTCCGGCAGGCGGAGCAGCTGGACGATGTTCTGCTGGTCCCGGAACATCTCGAACAGGACCCCGTTCAGGATCATGAGCCGGCCGGCTGGCCGCTCCAGGCCGCCCTCGAGGACGTACCACACGACCTCCTGGGCGGCCTGGTCTTTTTCCATGCCCGAGGCGGAGACGGTCAGTGGAACCGCCCAGCCATCGGCCTCCAGGCGGAGGGTCCGGGCGGCGTAGGCGCCGAAGAGGGAATCCGCCCGGTGCTCCGGGGTGAGCTGGAGGGTGCTGTCGCCGGTGAAGCGCTGCAGCGCCTGCTGCAGGTCATCGTGAAAGAGCCGGATGCGCAGCACGACCGTCCGTTCCTCCAGCACCATCCGGGTGTGGCTCACGTGCAAATCGTGCAGGGCCGCCGGCGCCCCACCACCGGGTGGCGGCGGGGCGCTGGCCAGCAGCAGCGGTAGCAGAGCCGTCAAGCGCCTCATGAGGCCGGGATGGGCCCCTGGGACCAGGTGTTGTTCTCCCGGTTCACGTCGGCCAGGACCTCGTCCGGGTCCACCACCACGCGCACCACGGTCTTGTCGGTGAAGAGGCCGTAGACGTACTGCAGCTCGTTCCGGCGCCAGACGTCGGCGGTGAGCCGCACCTTCTGAGTGGTGCCGTCATCGAAGGTGACGTCCAGTTGCAGCGGCATGATGAGCCCGCCCTTGTTCTCCACCGTGATGCGATAATAGTTCCGGCCCCGGTTGGTGGTCCCGATCAGGCTGTCGGCGGGCTGCGCATCGACGCTGGTGACCGCCTGGTCGTTGGCGTAGGTGGTATAGAACCAGCCGCGCCAGAACCAGTTGAGCAGCTCCCCGCCCCCATCGTCCAGCGAGCGGAAGAAGTCGGCCGGCTGGGGATGCTTGAAGGCCCAGCGCCGGGAGTACTCGCCGAAGGCTTGGTCGAAGAGCTCGGGGCCGAGGATCTGCTCCCGGAGCATCACCAGCCCGGCGGCGGGCTTGCCATAGCCGTTGTTCCCGAACTGCCGGTGGATGACGTCGGACTCGGTCATCAGCGGCGACTGGTCAGGGTCCTTCATGTAATTGACGATGTTCTTCGCCGGACCCCGATTGCTCGGGTAGGCGGGATCCCACTCCTTCTCGGCGTAGTACTGCAGGAAGCTGTTGAGGCCCTCGTCCATCCAGGTCCACTTCCGCTCATCCGAGGCGACGATCATGGGGAACCAGTTGTGGCCCACCTCGTGGATGGTCACGCTGATCAGCGCCCGGGCGAGCTGCGGCGTGTAGCTGCCGTCGGCGCCGGGGCGCGCCCCGCAGAACGCGACCATCGGGTATTCCATGCCGAAGACGGGACCGTGGACGTTCACCGCCTTGGGATACGGATACTCGAACGCCATGCGGCCATAGGTGCGCATGGTCTGGGCGATGGCGCGGGTGGAGACGCTGTCCCAGAGCGGCATGGCCTCGCGCGGGTAGAGTGAGTGCAACTCGACAACGCGCCCCCCCGGGCGGTAGCGAAAGCCGGCGGCGTCCCAGACATAGGCGCGGGAGGACGCCCAGGCAAAATCCCGGACGCTATCCGCGTGGAATTTCCAGGTCAGGTTCCCCGCCCCGGCCGGCCGGCTGCCGGGGGTAGCCGCCTCGTCCTTGCTGACGATGAAGACCGGCGTCTCGGAGGCAAGTGCCCGGGTCAGGCGCTGGCGCTGGGCCGGAGTCAGGACCGCCAGCGGGTTGAGCAGGGTGCCGGTGGCCGTCAGGATGTGATCCCGAGGAACGGTCAGCTCGACATCATAGGTGCCGAAGTTGAGGTAGAACTCCCCCTGGCCGAAGAACTGGTCGGTCTGCCAGCCGTTCTGGTCGTCGTAGACCGAAGCCCGGGGAAACCACTGGGCGACCTCGTACATCCATCCATCTTTCACCAGTTCGCGGGCCCCGCGGCCGTTCCGGCTGTTCTCCGGCACGATGAAGTGCCAGTCGATCTCCACCACCGCCCGCTGGCCGCTCGCGAGCGGCGCGGGGAGCAGGACCTTCATCACGGTCCCATTGATGACGTACCTGGCGTCGACCCGGCTCGCCACGCGGCCCCGGGTCACGACCGCCTGGACCCGGGTGATCTTGTAGCCCCCCTCGAACGGCTCCGGGGCCAGGAACCGCCGGGCCTGCGGGGAGATCTGGCGCGGCAGCGCCGGGGAACCCTGGATGGTCCGGCTCACCGCGGGGTCGTCGATATTCTGGTCCAGCTGGAACCAGAGGTACTCGAGCTGGTCGGGGGAGTTGTTGTGGTAGGTCACCCGCTCCGACCCCGTGATGGTATGGGTCGCGGTGTCGAGCGTCGCCTTGATGGCGTAGTCCACCTGCTGCTGCCAGTACTTGGGCCCCGGCTTCCCCGCGGCATTGCGGAACTCGTTGGGGGTGGCCAGTTCCTCGAGGGCGCGGAAGTTCGAGAGGTTGGTCTTCGGATTCGGTGGGGCGTTGAGCCACTGCTGACCGGCCGCCGGCCCCGTCGCCAGCAACAGTCCCGCCACCACCACGCCGCCCGCCCGCCAGTTGTGCGTCGCCATCAGATCGCTCTCGCAAGAAGTGAAGGAAGCCTCGTGCCGGTCACCCGCTCAACCGCTCCAGCAACACCGTGGCGCCCACGGCGGCGATGCCCCCGGACGCCACAAGCACCCAGTCCCGCCGTTCGAGGCGCAGGACCCGTTCCACGGCCACCCCGATCGCGAGCACCGCCAGCACGATGCCCAGCTGCCCGAGCTCGAGCCCGATGTTGAACGACAGGAGCGGCAGGAACAGCGACTCCTCCCCGCCGAGCAGGCTCCGGAGAAAGCTGGAGAAGCCGAGCCCGTGAATCAGTCCGAATCCGAGCGCCATGGCGTACCGGATCCGCTGTCCTCGGTCGGCCACGGGCGCCGCGGTGGCCGGAGCGGACCGGGCCGCGAGCGCGATCGTCAGGAGGCTGGTGAAGACGATTGTCGCCGCGATGGCGGCCTCGACCGCCCCCGGATTCACCCGGACCAGGTCCAGGGTGGCAAGCGCCAGGGTGACCGAATGCCCGAGGGTAAAGGCGGTCACCAGGATCAGCAATCGGCGCCATTGGGCCGGCTGGTATGCCACGGTCAGCGCCGCCACGAACAGGATGTGGTCGTAGCCGCGGAGATCCGCGATATGGTGCATTCCGAGACGCAGGTATGTGAGGAACTCAGAGCCCATGGACGGCACCCATACGGCGGTCCGGGTCATGGGTTTCCCCGGCGCCCGGGCGGCAGGCCGCCTCAGTGGGGGAGGAGGGGACGGGGGTGTGGAAGTGAACCATCAATCGGGGCGGCGGGATTCGAACCCGCGGCCTCCTGCTCCCAAAGCAGGCGCTCTACCGGGCTAAGCTACGCCCCGCGATTCCGGCTGCACGAAGTTAGGCGTGGCGGAGCCGGGCGCCAAGCCGCGGGCGACTACCCGGCGGGACGCCGGGTGGCCTCGCGCCAGAGATAGATGGAGAGCCCGGTGATGAGCGTGATGGAGACCGCGGAGATGGCGCACCAGGGACAAAAAGTGTGCAGCACCACGAACTCGCCGTACTTGAGCCGCAGGGTGAAGAGAAAACCGAGCACGCTCAGGGTCAGCAGCAGCGCGGCCGGCCAGCGCGCGCCCTGCCAGCGGGGCTGCAGGCTCAGGATGCTCGCGGTGAGCAGGAGGGCGTAGCCGATCACCCCGATCAGCGCCACATCCACGCCCAGGAACCAGCCCCAGCGGCTGAACATCGCGCGGTTGCAGCCATCGCCGGAGGCGCAGGACAGGGTCCCGACCAGCCCGAGCTTGTACATGTGCAGGTACACCGCCGACGTGCCGGCGATGAGGCTCAGGGAGGCGATGGCCATGCGGGCCCGGAGGGCGCCGACGCTCGATTCGGTCACGGAGACCCCGTGGTGCCGCCCGCGTGGTACCCTGACTGCAGCCACCGCACGTACGCGACGACCTGCGGGACCTCGGCGGGGTCGACACGGGTGACGGGCGGCATCGCGCCGTAGTTCCAGTGGCGCTGCGGCGAGCCCGCGAGGATGGCGCTGGTCATCTGGGCATCACTGATGCGCGCCGGCAGGAAGAGGGTGTCGAGGAGGGGCGGGCCCAGTCCCTGGCCCTTGCCGAGCGCCCCATGACAGGAGGCGCAGTAGCTGCCGTAGAGCGCCGCGCCGCGCTGGAGCTCCGCGGGAGCACGGCCCGGGTTGTAGGCCGCCATCGTCGCGCTGCCCCCGCCCGAACCACCCCCGCAGGCCAGCAGGGCCGCCGCACCCAGGCCGCCGTACCATCCCCGTCTCATGCCGCGCCTCCGCCGAGGGCCTGCACCATTGCCGCGAGGGCGCGGCCGCGGTGACTCACCTTGTCTTTCTCCTCGGCGCTGGCCTCCCCGAAGGTCTGGCCCAGTTCGTCGCAGAGGAACAGCGGATCGTACCCGAACCCGCCGGTACCGCGCGGCTGCTCCAGGATGAGACCGCCGCAGGTGCCGTGAAAGACCTCCGGAAAGGCGTTCTGGGCGCGCAGCAGGACGATGGCGCAGCGATACCGCGCCCGTCGCCTGGTCTCTGGCGCTCCGAGCAGCCGGCGCAGCAGCTCGGCGTTGTTGGCCTCGTCCACCTGGCGCGGGGAGCCGGTGGCGCCCGCCCAGCGCTTGGATCGCACGCCGGGCTGCCCGCCCAGGGAAAAGACCTCCAGCCCCGAGTCGTCAGCGGCCGTGGGCAGGCCGGTCTTCTTCAGGAAGTACTCGGCCTTGAGCCGGGCGTTGGTCTCGAAGCTGTCCGCCGCCTCGAGGGTCTCCTCCAGCGGGCTCTCCGGGACCCCGGCGTCGTCGGGGAACACGACCTCATGGCCCGCGGCCTCCAGCATGCGACGGATCTCCCGCTGCTTCCCCGCGCTCCGGGTGGCGAACAGCAGCTTCATCCGGCGAGCGCCCGCTGCTGCGCGGCGAAGAGCTCCCGGATGCCGCCATGCGCGAGGTCAATGAGCCGGTCCAGCTCGGGCCGGGCAAAGGTGCCGTGCTCTCCGGTCCCCTGCACCTCCACGAACTGGTCCGGGTGCACCATGACGATGTTGGCATCCACCCCGGCATCACGATCCTCGAGGTAGGCCAGGTCGAGCCGCGGCTCCCCCTCCACCAGCCCGACCGAGACGGCGGCCACCAGGCGGCCGAACGGGTTGGCGATCCCGGCGCGCCCGGCCAGCCAGGCGCAGGCATCGGCGAGGGCCACGCAGCCCCCGGTGATGCTGGCGGTACGGGTGCCGCCATCCGCCGTCAGGACGTCGCAGTCCACCTTGATGGTCCACTCCCCGAATGCCATGGTCCCCATGGCGGCGCGGAGCGACCGCCCGATGAGCCGCTGGATCTCCTGGGTGCGGCCGCCCGGGCCGCGGCGCTCGCGGTCGGTGCGCTCGACGGTTGCCCGGGGCAGCATGGCGTACTCGGCGGTGACCCAGCCCTCCCCCGTTCCCTTCTTCCAGCCGGGCGCCCCCTGCTCCACCGTGGCGGTGCAATGCACCAGGGTGCCGCCCATCCGGATGAGGCACGACCCCTCAGCGTAGGGGTTGGCGCGCCGCTCGAGGACGAGGGGGCGCAACTGGTCCGGCAGGCGGCCATCAGGACGAGCCACGGAGACGCTCCACGATCGCGGTGGTGGAAAAACCATCCTGCAGGATCACATGCCTCACCCGCCCGCCCCGCGCGGTGACGATATCCGCCCCGATGGTGTTCTCGAGGGTGTAATCGCTGCCCTTGACCAGCACATCGGGCTCGAGCGCCTGGATGAGCTCCAGCGGGGTATCCTCGTCGAAGATCACGACACAGTCCACCGCGCCGACCGCGGCCAGCACCCGGGCCCGATCAAGCGCCGGTACCACGGGCCGCCCCGGGCCCTTCCCCAGGCGCCGTGCCGAGGCGTCGCTGTTGATGCCGACTACCAGCGCGTCTCCCTCCGACCGGGCCGTCTCGAGGAGGGCGACATGCCCCGGGTGCAACAGGTCGAACACGCCGTTGGTGAAGACCACGATGCCCTCGTGGCCTTCCCGCCAGGCGGCGGCGTCATGCCGCGACCGGAGCTTGCCGGAGCTGTCCACCTCAGCCGCCGCGGCGGGCAAAGATGATCTTGAGCGCCACCGGGGCGACGAAGGTCGTGGCCATCACCATGATCAGCACGATGCTGAAGGTGGTCTCGCTCAGGAGGCCGGCCTGGCGCCCCACGTCGGCGAAGATCAGGCCCACCTCACCCCGCGGGACCATCCCGGCCCCGACCGTCAGGCGGTGGAACCTGACCCATGGGGCGCCCCACCCCGCCACCAGCTTGCCCAGGATGGCGATGAGCGTCAGCGTGCCCGCGACCAGGAGCACCGCGCCGGCGCCGGGCTTCGTCGGGTCCAGCAGCGACACATCGGCCGCCGCCCCGACATTCACGAAGAAGATCGGGGCGAGGAGCGCGGCCACCGGCTGCACCTCATGCTCGACGGTCGTGGCGTGCTTCGTCTCCCGCAGGATGAGCCCCGCGGCGAAGGCGCCAATGATGAGCGCCGACCCCACCTGGGCCGCCAGCGCGGCGAGCGCCAGCGCGAACGCGATCGAGATGCCGACCACGATGCCGCGGGCACGCATCCGGACCACCCGGTCGGCGACGCGCGGCACCAGCAGATTGCCCAGCACCACCGCCGCGACCAGGAAGCCCACGGCCACCGCGAAGGTGCCCCCCACGCCGGCCACCGTCACCGTGCCCCCGGCCGCGATGCCGGAGACCACGCTGAGGATCACCAGGCCGATCACGTCGTCGATGACCGCGGCGCCGAGGATGATGCGCGCCTCGGCGGTGTCCATCTTGCCCAGGTCCCCCAGCACCCGCGCCGTGATGCCGACCGAGGTGGCGGTCAGGGTCGCGCCGATGAAGATGGCCACCGTGACCGGATCGCCGCTGTCGGCGGTCCCGGCGTGCGGGCCGCGGAGCCAGTAGAGGTAGCCCAGCGCGAACGGCACCGCGACGCCAACGGCGGCCACCGCCAGCGCCGCGGGCCCGACCTTGAACATCTCCTTCAGGTCGGTCTCGAGCCCGACCTCGAACAGCAGCAGGATGACGCCCAGTTCGGCCAGCAGCCGGATGTGGTCGGCGCCGGGTTGCCCGGCGGCGGGCACGACGCCCAGGACGCCGGCCCCCAGCAGGAGCCCCGCCGTGAGCTCTCCCAGGACCGCGGGCAGCCCCATCCGTTCCGCCGCCTCACCCAGCAGCTTGCCGGCGACCAGCATGGCCGCCACGGTGAGGAGCAGGTTCGGCAGCCCGGCGTCCCCCCCCGCGCCGGCCAGCGGCAGGGGGAGGAAGAGCACGGGCACCAGCAGGATCAGCGATCGGGGGAAGCGCGGGAGGACCGACCGGATCACAGCGGCTCTTCGGCGGTGGGGGTGTACACGAAGGTGTGGGTCAGGAGCGGCACCGAGACCGTCTCGCTGTACTGGGTCGTGATGATGATGCGGCGCGGCTTGCCGGAACGGGTGATCTGGAACTTCTTCGCCTCGGGGGGCAGGCCGAGTTCATCGGCCTTGGCCTCCAGGCGGCGGCGGATCACCCCGTCGCTCAGGGTGGGGGCGAGGCGGGCGGAGACCCGCATCTCGTCCACCAGCTGGTAGTAGCGGAACCAGGGCTGGCCCAGGTGGATGCCGTAATAGACCCCCGCCACGAGGATCACCAGCGACACCAGGCAGCCTGAGGTGCTCGCGCCGCGGCGCGAGGAAGACCTGGACGTCACCATTGGGACTGCGCTCCATCCACGATGTTGGTCACCAGCTTGCTCAGGGCGCGCCCCCGGGCACGGGCTTCGGTTTCCGATCCAGGCTCGTACTCCCCTTCCACGCTCAGGCCGTTCCGCTGCCAGAGCGTCTTGCCGTCCCGGTCCACGATTTCCACCGAGACCGTCATCTGCACCAGCCGCTTGGTGACCGTCACCTGGCTGTTGTTGCCCCCGGTGAATGCCACCGGCACATCGGGCTCGTAGCGCGAGATGCTCCCCCGGACCACGGCGTCCGCGGTCGCCTCACCAGCCTGGCGCAGGCCCAGGCGCCCCTGCACCGCCGCACGGACCGAATCCGCCACTTCCTGGGTGAGGGTGGGTTCGGGAGTCAGGTTGTCAAACGGCAGGATGGCGACGGTCTTGATCTCCGGCGGGAATCCACCCCCCTTGAAGCCGTAGAAGCAACCGGCGAGCAGCAGGGTGCTAAGGCTCGACCGGACGAGCCCAGATCTCAGGCGGGAAGGCAGCAGTGGGAACCGTCGCGTAGAACGTGATCTCCAGTTTGGACGGGACGCTCGGCACCGAGAGGCGGGCCTTGATCGGCGTACCGTCAGCCTTCATCGTCATGCTGGTCCGGCCAACCACCTTGCCGCCCCGCCGCACCTCCGCGGCCAGGATCACAGGGTCCGACCCGCTCCGGACGTAGGTGACGGTGTCGTCGGCGGTGAGATACTGCCAGGCCGCCTTCCCCTCCGACTCCAGCCCCAGCAGGCGGGCGCCTGCCGGCGGGCCTTCCGCGACCCCGAGGACGGCCCAGAGCAGCGCGATGCCGGGCACCAGCTCCTCGACCGACCGTTCCGGCACGACCCAGATCGCGGAGTCTCCCACCACCGCCGCGGTGCCCTTTCCGATTCCCAGCGACCCCGCGAAATCAAACCGCAGGGAGTCGGGCGGCGCGATCCGAACGCTGCCCCTGCCCCCCTTGCTGGCCTGCTCGTCCTGGTACAGCCACGTGAACCGGTGCATCGCCCCGCGGGCGGGCGTCGTCCGGGACACCCATTCGGCCACCCGGCCCGGCTCGACGGTGACCAACCCTGCCGGCGCCAGCGCCGGCTGGCTCGGCGTACACCCGGCGATCCCGAGGGCAAGATAGGCCACCCCCACGGGGCGGTCAAGCCGAAACCATTGTGGCATCAGTAGTTATACCCGAAGAAGAAGGACACGAAGCTGCGCCGTCGCTGCTCCCGCGTCAATCCATAGCCCCGGAAGTTGTCATCACTCCACCGTCGGCCCCAATCGAGGCGGAGCACGAGCCCCGGGACCAGCGGCCATCGGAAACTCACCCCGTAGCTCCCCAGAATCGCACGCTGCTCGTCGCTGGTAAACCAGGTGCGGCCGGCATCGACGAAGAGGGCTCCCTGCACCTCCGGAAACCTGATCGGGCCTGCGGGGGTCGCCAGGGTGAACCAGTCGAGCAGCGGGAAGCGCAGCTCGGAGTTCATCATCCAGGCCTTGGCTCCGATAATGTAGCCGTAATTCGGGTAGCCGCGCAGGGCGAGCGTGCCGCCGATATTGACCCGCTCCGGGCGATCCCCGCCGCTGTAGAACCCGAACCCGCGCAGGGCCACCGCGGTGCGCCCCGCGAGGCGGAGGTACTGCCGGGCGTCGAGCGCGGTGGTGTAGCCGTCGAATCGGGAGTTGCTGAAGTCGCTGGAAATGCCGGCGGTCAGCGCCAGCAGGTGGCCGTCGATTGGCCCGCTTGGGGTCCAGAGGGCGTTGGTGTGGATGAACGAGAGGTACTGCGAGGCGATCCAGCCGACCCGCCGGGGCTGGTCCACCGGAAGGGTGAAGTCCGTACGGTCGGAATGCTGCAGCACCACCTGGGCCTCGACCCGGGAGAAGCGGGACAAGGGATAGCGCAGCAGGCCGAAGCCGCCGGCGGCGCTCTCGGTGTAGGCGGCGGTGAAGTCGCCGACGTACTGGTTGCCCTTGAAGCGGAAGGCGCCGACGCCCCAGTTCAGGCGCCGGGTCTGGTTGAGGTACAGGCCCAGGAGGCTGGTGTTCTCGAACAGGCTGCGGAACTCGCGGCCCTGGTAGGTGCTCACGCTGGCGAAGAACAGATTGTCGCTGAGCAGGTCGCTCACCAGGAAGGTGGCCCCCTGCCCGGTCCCGATCCGCGGGGCGTAGACGAAGTCGCCGGCGGCGAAGTCCAGGGTGTACTTCCGCCGGTAGGGACGGCTGGAGGCGTGCGCCAGCTCCCCACCGGCCCCTTCGGGCCACCGCCACTCGCTATGGGCAGCGACCTCCCCCAGCTCAAAACGCTCGGCCTGCGCGGTGGAGTCACCGCTGAGGAGGTACACGCCGAGGCCCAGGTCGTTGAACCCGGTCGCCAGGAAGGCATCCCGCCCGGGGATCGGGGCGCCGTCGAAGGCGCCGGTCCAGACCGAGGTTTCCCGTCGCCCCACGCCGAGGGTGTCCACCGAGAAGATGTTGAGCACGCCGTCCCGGCCGGAGCTGAAGAGGACGCGATCCGGCGTGGCCCAGACCGGGCTCTCGTCCACCCAGCGGCCGGAGGTCAGCTGGCGGATGGCGCCGCTGTCGAACTCCAGCACGAAGAGGTTGACCGCGTCATCCAGGCCGAGGGCCGTCCGGTCGGAGGCGAACACGACCCGCCGGCCGTCGGGGCTCACGCTCGGATCCACGTCCTGGTAGCGGTCGTCAGTCAGGCGCTCGAGGCTGCCATCCGGGAGGGAGACCCGGTACAGATCGGAGATCCCGGCCGCCGACAGGCCGCTGAAGACCACCGCACGCCCATCGGGCATCCAGGTGGGCGAGAGGATCGAGACCAGCTCGGGAAACTGGTACCGGCCCACGATCTTCCGCGCGTCCCGGTCAAAGACGATCAGCGCGTCGCGATCCTGGAACCGGGAGCTGAGCAGGAGCAGCCCCGGCCGGGAGGCATCCACCCGGGAGTCGAAGGCGTGCAGGTTCTCGAAGGTGGAGCTGCGGCCCGAGGCCACCAGCGCGTCTCTCGGGCCGCCGTCGATCGGGGTTTCCACCAGCGTCACGAACCCGTTGCCCGCCGATGCGAAGACGAGGTCGCCGCCAGTGCTGTCATTGGGGGAATAGGCAGGCTTGATGGCGGCCCGCGCAATCAGGCGCCCCGACGCCGGGAGCGAAGCCCGCCCCTCGATCAGCGGGTAGTACTGGCGCCGCATCGCGTCCTGGAACTCCTCGTTGAGCTCCGGCAGCGAGCGGCCGTAGGTCCCCGCGACCGCCTCCTCGAAGGTCTCGTAGCGCCACAGCTCCCGGTACAGCGTGGCCACCCGCCAGTCCCCATAGGTGTCGGCCAGCCAGCGGTGCAACCGGCCGCCGAGCGGATAGACGATGCCGCCGGTGACGAACCCGAGATCCTGGACCCGCGGCAGCCGGCCGCTGTAGACCAGGTCCCGCATGATCATCTCGTCGCGCGCGTCTTCCCCGCCGGACCAGAGTTCCGCCAGGCCCTCGGTGAACCAGAGCGGAACGGCCATCTGCGCCGACCGGGGCGACCGGTAGTAGCGATCGTAGAGCAGGCTGATCTGGAAGACGTGGACCATCTCATGCCGGAGCGTGTGCCGGAACTCCGCCATGTTGCCGCGGAACGGCAGCGTCACCCGGCGCTTGAGGAAGTCGGTAACACCCAGCAGTCCCTCCGGCGGGGTGAACGGCAGGATGTTGGTCTGCTCGAAATCGGCGTGGGACGCGTAGACGATGAGCGGCACCCGGGTGGAGACGGTATGCCCGAACTTGAGCGCCAGGGCGTCGTAGCTCTCTTCGGCGTAGGCCAGCGCCACCCGCGCGAGCTCCGCTTCCTCCGGGTAGTAGTACACGTCCACCCGCGGACCGGCGAGCACCTGCCAGTCGAGCCGGCGGTACTGGATCTTGTTCTCCCCGGCGAAGTAGTACTGCGCGGCGGCGGGCGCGGCGGCGCCGGCGCAGAGCAACAGCCCAAGCAGCGCCGCGCGGCGGCTCACCGGCGGATGCTCCGGATCGCGTCACCCTCGGTCAGGCGGAGCAGCGCCGCCATGCCGTCGGTGACCCGACCGAATACGGTGTAGCCTCCGTCAAGGTGGGGCTGTGGGCTCAGGGTGATGAACCACTGGCTGCCGCCGGTATCGGGACCGGAGAGGGCCATCCCCACGTAGTAGTGGCCGTACCGCCGCCGGTTGATCTCGTCCCGGATCACCTCACCCGGCCCGCCCCAGCCGTCGCCGCGCGGGTCTCCGGTCTGCACCACGAACCCCGGCACCACCCGGTGGAACCGCTGGCCATCGAAGTAGCGGCGGTCCACCAGGCGGAGGAAGTTGAGCACGGTGAGCGGCGCCTCCGGGCCAAACAGCTCCAGCTGCACCACCCCGTTCTGTTCCAGGTCCAGCCGGACCGTGGGATAGCGCTCGGGGGCCTGACCGATCAGAAAGAGCCGGGCCACCTCGCGATAGTCATCCATGGTACGGCCCGGCGAGAGCGGGTAGGCCGGCCCCCAGAGTTCGGCTGCGGCCGGCCAGCGCTCCTCGGCCCACCGCCGGATCAGGTAATCCGTCGGTGGCTTGAGGGCCGCGAGCGCCTCACGCTCGACAGCGGCGGGGCCCTGGGGCGCCCGCTCCGCCAGGGACACGATGGCGCCCAGCGCAGAGAAGGCGGCGTCAGGGAAGGAATCGCGCTCGGCCATGCGAAACGCCGTGAGGAGCGCCGGAAGGTCGGCGGGGACGGCGGCCGGGGCCAGTCCGTCCGCCGCCAGGCTCCGCACCACGGCGTCCCGGGATCCAAGCAACCGGCGGCAGGCGGCCACGTAGGCGGAGTCGCCGCCGCCCTCACCCCAGGCGCCGAGCGCCGCGGCGACGACTCGGGGATCCGGATCAGCAAGGAACCCCGGCAGCCGGCCCGCATCCGCCAGGGCCCAGCCGCGGGCCGCAGCCGCGCGTTCCCGCCAGTCGGCCCCTGCCGTCCACCTGGCGGCGGCGATGGCGTACCGGGTGGTGTCCAGCCGGGCCAGACTGAGCAGGCTCTCCCGCCGGAGCGCGAAGCTGCCCCGGGTGCCCACCGCGAGCCGCTCCAGTTCCGGCACCGACTCTGCGCCGCCGACAAGCCCCAGGGTCTCCATC
>JAEUJI010000046.1 GCA_016794805.1 Gemmatimonadota bacterium | reverse complement strand
GGCTGCGAGCAGCTCATCCCCTGGTACGACAACCTCCCGGTCGTCTCCTGGCTCCTGCTCCGGGCCCGGTGCCGCACGTGCCGGACGCCGATCTCGGTTCAGTACCCCCTGGTGGAGTTGGCCACCGCCGGGATCTGGGCCTTCATGGCGTGGCGCTACGGGGCGAGCCTCACCGCGCTCACCGGCGCGGTGTTCGGCACCATCCTCCTTGGCATCGCGATGACCGACGCCCGGGAGTACATCATTCCCGACGAGTTCAGCCTCGGCGGCCTCGGGCTCGGGCTGCTCGCGAGCCTTCCGGCCGGGGTGACCGGCTTCGGCCACGCGGTCCTCGGGGCCGCCTTCGGCTTTGCGCTGCTGTGGACGGTGGGCGCCGTCGGGAGCCGCATCTTCAAGGAGGATGCGATGGGCGGCGGCGACATCAAGATGATGGCGATGGTCGGGGCCTTCACGGGCTGGCAGGGGGTGCTGCTCACCGTGTTCCTCGGCGCGCTGCTCGGCACGCTGGTCTTCGTCCCGCTGTCGTTCTTTGGCCAGAAGCGGCTGGTGCCCTTCGGGGTCTTCCTCAGCATCGGGGCCGCCGCCACCTGGCTGGCCGGTCCGGCGGTGATCGCATGGTATCGAGACTTCGTGCTCACGCCCTGAGCCGCCGCGTCGCGGCCGCAGCGCTCGGCCTCCTGCTGCTGGCCACCGCCTGCCGCGGCCGGCCGCCGGGCCAGACCGAGGAGACCGTGGCGCGCCTGGTGGACAGCCTGGTGCCGGCGGTCGAGAAGTTCGCCTCGCTCCGGTTTCGGACCCCGCCCCGCTCCGCGGTCCGGAGCCGGGACCAGGTGCGGGCTTATGTGCTCGCCAAGCTCGACCAGGAGTTCTCGGCCGACAAGGCCAAGGGGATGGAGGCGAGCTATCGCCTGCTCGGCCTCCTGCCGGACACCCTCGACCTCCGGGCCCTGCTCCTCGACCTCTTCACCGAACAGATCGTCGGGTACTACGAGCCCGACTCCAGCCAGCTCTTCGTCGTCGCCACGGCGGATGAGACGGTGCTCAAGGCGGTGGTGGCCCACGAACTGGTGCATGCCCTGCAGCACCAGTACCTGGCCCTCGATTCCATCATGGAGCAGGTCGGGGACAACGACCGGCTGCTGGCGGCCCAATCCATCCTGGAAGGGCAGGCCACCCTGGTGGGGCTGCAGGTGATGGTGCCGGACCAGAACCTGTACGCCATGCCCGAACTGTGGGAGGCCTCCCGTGAGCGGATCCGGGAGCAGCAGGCGGCGATGCCGGTCTTCAGCAAGGCGCCGCGGATCCTCCGGGAGAGCATCATCTTCCCTTATCTGGCCGGGGCGGACTTCATCCGCGCCTGGGAGGGGTCGGAACTGCGGGACACCGTGCCGTTCGGGGTGCGCATGCCGGTGTCCACCGAGCAGATCATCAATCCCCACCGCTACTTCCAGGGGGACCAGCCGCTCCCGATCCGGTTCACCGCCCAGGAGCCCCGGGTCCTCTACGAAGACACCATGGGCGAGTTCGACCTCCGGATCCTGGCCGCGGACCTGGCAGCCCTTCCGGTCTCGGCCGAGATCGCAACCCCGCTCTCCCCGGGCTGGGGCGGGGACCGGTTCCGGGTGTATGACACCCCGGCCGGCACCGCGCTGGTCTGGTACCTGGTGTGGGATGACCAGGTGAGCCGGACCCGCTTCCATGGCACCACCGGCCAGCGGCTCGAATCCCGCCGCCGGCTGGGCTACCGGCTGGAGGTCTCCCAGCTGACGGTGGGGGACCGGCCCGCAAGCCGGGTGGTGATGGCCCCCGATGGCTGGCTGGGGTGGAAACAGGTCTCCGGGGTGGAGGTGGTGGCCGGCCCGGCTCAGTGAACCCCGCTGCCTGTCCGTTCCGCCAGCACGGCGGCCATCGCCCGGGCGGAACCGGAGGCCACCTCCAGGACGGTGCTGACGAAGTCGAGGCCCAGGCGGAGTTCCTCATCGGTGAGGCGGCGGGCGGTGCGGAGGGCCGCCCCGGGGCCCTGCGCGACGGCATCGGCGAGGGCATCGGCGACCCGGATGGCGACTTCGTCGCGGGGCGGGACCGGGGAGAGGGGAACGGCAATGGGGCGCATGGGCACTCCGGGGTGAGGGGTGCCCCAGCCTAACGAACCGACGTCATCCGGCCATCAACGATCCGACGCACTCCGGCGCCCGGGAACGCAGCGTCCCTCCCGCCCGGCCCCTCCTCCTCCCTTCTTCCGCGGCCGCCCCCGGCCGCCAATGCCCGGCCTTGCCGAATGGGCGTAACCCCTCTATTTTCTGGGGCTTATGTTCGACGAGCTGTCCGCCAAACTCACCGCCGCGCTCTCCAAACTCACGGGGCGCGGCGTTCTTACCGAGGAAGCGGTCAAGGATGGCCTGCGCGAGATCCGGCGGGTCCTGCTCGAGGCGGACGTCAGCTTCGACCTGACCCGGCAGTTCCTGGAGCGGGTGGAACAGCGGGCGGTCGGGACCCAGCTCCTCAAGGCGGTGCGGCCCGGCGATCAGCTGGTCAAGATCGTCTACGACGAGCTGGTGGCGCTCCTGGGAGAGAAGCAGGCGCCGATCGCCTTCGCCTCGGTGCCGCCCACCGTGATTCTGCTGGTGGGGCTGCAGGGGTCCGGCAAGACCACGACGGCGGGGAAGCTCGCCAAGCGGCTCAAGCTGGAGCAGAAGGCGCCCTACCTCGTGGCCGCGGACGTGTACCGGCCGGCCGCGGTGGACCAGCTGGTGACGCTGGCCGGCCAGGTCGAGGTCGGGTGCCACAGCGAGCCGGGCGTCACCGACGTCGTCGGCATCGTGAAGCGGGGCATCGTCGAGGCGGGGAAGGCGCGGGCGCGGACCGTCCTGGTGGACACCGCTGGCCGGCTGCAGATCGACGCCGAGATGATGGACGAGCTCAAGGCGCTCAAGGCGGCGGTCAAGCCGCATGAGATCCTGCTGGTGGCGGACGGCATGACCGGGCAGGACGCGGTGCGGATCGCGAGCGGCTTTCACGAGGCGCTCGGCCTGAGTGGCGTGATCCTGACCAAGATGGACGGCGATGCCCGCGGCGGCGCGGCGCTTTCCATCTACGGGATCACCCGGGCGCCGATCAAGTACATCGGCCTGGGGGAGAAGCTCGATCAGCTCGAGCCCTTCCGCCCGGACCGGCTGGCGGGGCGGATCCTCCAGAAGGGGGACATCCTCACCCTGGTGGAGCGGGCCCAGGCCTCGGTGGACTCCGCCGAGGCGGAAAAGCTGGCCAGGAAGGCCGTCTCGAAGAAGGGCCTGGATCTCCAGGACTTCCTGACGGCCATGAAGCAGATGCAGAAGATGGGGCCGCTCAAGAACGTGCTGGGCATGCTGCCGGGGGTGAGCCCGCAGATGCTCCAGGGAGCGAACCTCGACGA
>JAEUJI010000009.1 GCA_016794805.1 Gemmatimonadota bacterium | reverse complement strand
CCAGTTCAACCGCCAGGCGGTGGAACTGGTGCGGCGCCAGACGGCGGTGGTGAACACCCTGCTGACGGAAGCCGAGCCGATGCTGGCCGATCCCAAGCTCGTGCCCGAGGCGGCGAAGAAGCTCTACATCGCCCGGCTGGGGATGCCCAAGAGCAAGCGGCTGCTCAAGATGCTGAACGAGTCGGGGGTGAAGAGCGCGGTGCAGCGGGTGGAGCTGGATCACATCGCCGACCGCAAGCTCCCCATGCGGCAGCAGTCGATGCGCCAGCTGGAGGAGGCGCTGTACTTCGTGCTGGACGAGAAGGGCCACTCGGTGCACCTCACCGACCAGGGCGCCGTCGCCATGTCCCCCAACGACCCCGGGCTCTTCCTCGTGCCGGACATCTCGGAGCTGGTGCACAGCATCGACCGCGATCCGGGGCTCACCGCCGACGAGCGGGTGCAGCGCCGGCGGGAGGTCGAGGCCGAGTACGCCCTCAAGAGCGAGAAGCTCCACATCATCCACAAGCTGCTGCAGGCCCACGCGCTGTACGAGAAGGAAGTGGATTACCTGGTGCAGGACGGCCAGGTGGTGATCGTGGACGAGTTCACCGGCCGGGTGATGCCGGGGCGGCGCTGGGCGGACGGGCTGCACCAGGCGGTGGAGGCCAAGGAGGCGGTGCAGGTGAAGGGCGAGACCCAGACCCTCGCCACGATCACCATCCAGAACTACTTCCGGATGTACGACAAGCTCGCGGGCATGACCGGCACCGCCGAGACCGAGGAGCAGGAATTCTTCACGATCTACGGCCTCGATGTCTCGGTCATCCCGACCAACCGGCCCATCCGGCGCGCCGACGAGGAAGACCGGATCTACAAGACCCGGCGCGAGAAGTACAACGCCATCGCCGACGAGGTGGAGCGGATCCACGCGCTGGGGCTGCCGGTGCTGATCGGCACGGTCACGGTGGAGGTCTCCGAGACGCTCTCCCGGCAGCTCAAGCGGCGCGGCCTCAAGCACGAAGTGCTGAACGCGAAGTACCACCAGCGGGAAGCCGAGATCGTCGCGGGGGCGGGGCAGCGGGGCTCGATCACCATCGCGACCAACATGGCCGGCCGCGGCACCGACATCAAACTCGGCGCGGATGTGCCCCGCGAGGTGGACACCGACGGGCTGCAGATCGTCGGCACCGAGCGGCATGAGTCCCGCCGCATCGACCGGCAGCTGCGGGGCCGTTCCGGCCGCCAGGGAGACCCCGGCCGGTCGCTCTTCTTCCTGTCGCTGGAAGATGACCTGATGCGGTTGTTCGGCACCGACCGGATCGCGCGCTGGATGGACAAGGGCGGGGCGGAGGAGGGGGAGGTCATCTCCCACCCCTGGGTGACCGGCGCCATCAGCCAGGCCCAGAAGCGGGTCGAGCTGCAGAACTTCCAGGCCCGGAAGCGGCTGCTCGAGTATGACGACGTCATGAACCAGCAGCGCGAAGTGGTCTACAGCCTGCGGCTCTTCGCCCTCGAACGGGGCGAGCAGCTCAAGGCCGAGGCCACCCGGATGGTGGATCAGGCGGTGGAGCGGGTCGCCACCCTCATGCTGGCCGATGCGGACAAGCCGGAGGACTATGACCGGGAGGGGCTGCGCTCAGCCCTGCTGCAGCAGTTCCTGGTGCAGGCGGATGACGTGGCCGCCCCCGCGCTCACGCCGACCCAGGACAAGATCCTGGCCGCCGTCCGCGCCGCGGGGCACGACGCCCTCCGGCGAAAGCTCGAGTACCTGGTGGACTTCGGGAAACAGCTCGGCGCCACCGACGTCGACAGCCAGGTGCTGTCCACCGTCATGCTCACCGTGCTGGACGAGAAGTGGAAGGACCACCTCTACGACCTGGACCAGCTGCGAAACGCGATCCAGTACCGGGCCTATGGGCAGCGGGACCCGCTGGTGGAGTACAAGAAAGAGGCCTTCGAGATGTTCGAGGACCTCATGCGCGACGTGCACGCCAGCTTCACCGAGCGGTTCCTCAAGATCCAGGTAACCGCCGAACCGCCCCGGCCCCAGGCGCCCGCGCCGCCGCCCCAGCCGTCCCGCCGCACGGAGCCCGCCACCGGGGCGGACGACCTCTTCGCTCCGGATGCGCGTTCCATCCCCCCGGCGCCCGCGCCGGTGGGTCCGCGGCTGCCGCCACCGCCGCCAATGACCACCAACCGGGGGCCGCTTGCGGGCGGCGCGACGGTCGGGGCGCTGCCGGAGGTGGGGCGCAATGACCCCTGTCCCTGCGGCTCGGGCAAGAAGTACAAGAAGTGCCACGGGGTCGGGAAGTAGCCCCGACCGGCTGATCCGAGGGGCCCGGCTGATACCGGGCCCCTCGCGCGTTCCTGCCCGGATCCGCGCCGCCCTGCGGGGAAATGTGCCGAAGCCACCGGGCGGCGGCACTACCCTTCGTGGATGGCCATTCCCCTCGCCCCGGCACCCGCCCCCGATCGTCCCCGCGAGCGGCTCTGGTCCCTCGGGCCGCCGGCCCTGTCCACCCTGGAACTGCTGGCGGTCCTCCTGGGCACCGGAGCCACCGAGCAGGGGGCAGAGGAGGTCGCGGCCGGCCTGCTGGAGCGGGTCGGCGGGTCGCTCCGGGAACTGCGGAGCCGGCCCCCGGCCGAGCTGCTCCGCTCCCGCGGGGTGGGGCCCGCCAAGGGGGCCAGGTTGCTGGCCGCGCTCGAGCTGGCCGCACGGCTGGTAGAGGAGCGCCGGCCGACGCACCCCAGGATCCGCGACCCCGCCGATGTGGCGGCCCTGCTCGGCCCGCGGCTCCGGGACCTGCCGGTCGAGGAGTTCCACGTCCTGGCCCTGGACAGCCAGAGCCGGGTACGGCGGGATGTGCTGGTGAGCCGGGGGCTGCTCAACAGCGCCCTGGTCCACCCACGGGAGGTGTTCCGTGCCGCGATCGCCGAGGCCGCGGCGGGGATCATCCTGGCCCACAACCACCCGAGCGGCGACCCCACCCCGTCGCCGGAGGACCGGGCGGCCACCCGGCAGCTGGTGGAGGCGGGCCGGCTGCTGGACCTCCCTGTCTATGATCATGTGATCGTGGCCGGGGACCGATTCCTGAGTTTCGTGGCGGCCGGGCTGCTCTGACGCCGGCTGGGATCCGGGCTCCCCTCTTGCCAAACCCCACCCGCCGTGTGGAATTAGATACCATACGCTGCATGGATCCCCGGCCGCCGCCACCCCGGCGGGCGCCGGGCCTTTTTCGTTCGGACGGACATGACCGGTACGCTGCCTGATATCGCCCCGGATTTCCGCGCCCTGCTCGAGCGCCACGCCGACCGGCTGGATCTCGACCAGATCGACCGCGCCCTCCGGTTCAGCGCGTCGGCCCACCGGGGGCAGAAGCGGGTGTCGGGCGAGGATTTCATCCAGCATTCGATCGCGGTGGCGCGGACCCTGGTGGAGCAGCAGCTGGATACCACGTCCATCGTCGCGGCGCTGCTGCATGACGTGGTCGAGGATTCGGATATCCGCACCGAGGATATCGCGCGCGAGTTCGGGCCCGAGACGGCGACGATCGTGGACGGGCTCACCAAGATCGCGAGCCTCACCTTCCGCTCCACCGCGGAACAGCAGGTGGAGAACTACCGCAAGCTGCTGCTGTCGATCGCCAAGGACGCGCGGGTCATCATCATCAAGCTGGCGGACCGGCTGCATAACATGCGGACCCTGGACCCGCTGGCGCCCGAGAAGCGGGACCGCATCGCCACCGAGACCCGGGAGATCTACGCCCCCCTGGCGCACCGCTTCGGCATGGCGGGCATCAAGGCGGAGCTCGAGGACCTGGCCTTCAAGTTCCTGGAGGCCGACGACTACCGCGCCCTGGTGGCCCAGGTGATGGCGCGCCGGGCGGAGCGGGAGCAGATGATCCACAAGCTCCAGGTCCCCCTGGAGCATGAGCTCAAGACCGCCGGCCTCTCCTGGTACGAGGTGACGGGGCGGCCCAAGCATCTCTGGTCCATCTACCAGAAGATGAAGAAGCGCAACAAGCCGTTCGACGAGATCTACGACCTCATGGCGGTCCGGGTCATCGTCAAGTCGGTGCAGGAGTGCTATCACGTGCTCGGGATCATCCATCACAACTGGACCCCGCTGCAGGAGCGCATCAAGGACTACATCGCGAGCCCCAAGTCGAACGCGTACCAGTCGCTGCACACCACGATCTTCGGGCCGGGGGGGCACCTCTTCGAGGTCCAGATCCGCACCCAGGAGATGCACCGCACCGCCGAGTACGGCATCGCGGCGCACTGGCTCTACAAGACCGACCCCAAGCGCGGCGAGATGGACCACCACTTCGCCTGGTTCCGCCAGCTGCTGGAGCTGCAGCAGGACACCCACAGTCCGGAGGAGTTCCTCGAGTTCCTCAAGGTGGACCTGTACCAGGACGAGATCTTCGTGTTCACGCCGAAGGGCGACGTGAAGCAGCTCCCCAAGGGCGCCACCCCGATCGACTTCGCCTTCCTGGTCCACACCGACGTCGGGCTCCGCTGCCAGGGCGCCAAGGTGAACGGCCGGATCGCGCCGCTGCACCGCGAGCTCAAGAACGGGGATACGGTGGAGGTCTTCACCGGCGCCGCCCCCCGGCCCAGCCGCGACTGGCTGGCGCACGTCAAGACGGCGCGGGCGCGGCACAAGATCAAGGCCTGGATCCGGCACCAGGAGGACCAGGAGGCGCAGGCGCTCGGCAAGGAGCTGCTCATCCGCGAGTGCAAGCGGCGGCGGCTGGCGGTGCCGGAGGACGCTCAGCTGGAGCGGGCGGCGGAGTCCCTCGGCGTGAGTGACGGGCGCCTGGTCGAGATCGGCCTGGGCCGCGGGGACATCACCATCGTGCAGGTGCTGCGCGCGGTGTATCCAGAGGTCTCCGCCGACGACCTCCAGGACCAGAAGCCGGGAGTCATCGGCCGGGTGATCGACCGCATCCGGCTGGGCTCGGGGATCCGCATCCAGGGACTCTCGGGCCTCATGGTCCGGTATGCCCAGTGCTGCCAGCCGGTTCCCGGCGACCAGGTGATCGGGTACGTGAGCCAGGGCCGGGGCATCTCCATCCATCGCGCCGACTGCCCCAACCTGCTCAACCTCGCCGGGGAGGGGCGGCGGGTGGAGATCGACTGGCAGGAGACCAAGGGCGAGGCCTTCGCCGTGCGGCTCGCGCTCAGCGGCGACGACCGCCGCGGCCTCTACGCCGACGTCATGCAGGCCATCAGCCAGAGCGGCACCAACGTGAAGGCCGCCGAGCTCACCACCAAGGATGGCACCGTCTTCAGCACCATCGTGGTGGAGGTGGAGAGCCGGGCCCACCTCGCCAAGGTCATCAAGGCCATCCGCAAGGTGAAGGGAATCAACGACGTGGAGCGGCGCGACGCGCCGACGCCCGCCGGCGCCTGAGGTCGTGCCGCCCGTTACATTGGCCCGGTTGACGCCCCCCCGGCCCACCGTACCTTCCCCCGCCCATGCCCGCGCACTGGCTGCTCAAGACCGAGCCTTCGACCTACTCCTTTGACCGCCTCCTCAAGGAAGGCTCCGCGGTCTGGGATGGCGTCCGCAACAACCTGGCGCTCACCTACCTGCGGCAGATGAAGGCCGGGGACCGGGTGCTCATCTACCATTCCGGGGCAGAAAAGGCGGTGGTGGGGCAGGCCCGGATCGGCCGTGCCGCCTATCCCGATCCCGCCCACGACGATCCCAAGCTGGTGGTGGTCGACGTGGTGCCGGACGCGCGGCTCCCGAAGGCGCTGACCCTGGCCGCGATCAAGGCCGATCCCGCGCTGGCCGAACTGCCGCTGGTCCGCATGAGCCGGCTGTCCGTCATGCCCGTGACCGCCGAGCAGTGGAAGCGCCTCCTGGCCCTCGCCGCCGGCTGAACCCCGCCACTCCCGAAGAAACACCGTAGCCGGTATATTGGGTCCCATGTCGAGCCCAGCCTTTGAGGTCGTCGCCCCCTTCGAGCCCGCCGGGGACCAGCCCCGCGCCATCGGGGAGCTGACCGCCGGGCTCACCCGGGGGGAGCGGTACCAGACCCTGCTTGGCGTGACGGGATCGGGAAAGACGATGACCCTGGCCCATGTCATCGCCAACTACGGCAAGCCCACCCTGGTGCTCTCCCACAACAAGACCCTCGCGGCGCAGCTGTACGGTGAACTGCGGCAGTTCCTGCCCGCGAACGCGGTCGAGTACTTCGTCTCCTATTACGACTACTACCAGCCGGAGGCGTACGTTCCCTCGACGGACGTCTACATTGAGAAAGACGCCTCCATCAACGCCGACATCGAGAGCCTTCGGCTGCGGGCCACCTCGAGCCTGATGGAACGGGAGGACGTGGTCATCGTCGCCACGGTGAGCGCGATCTACGGCCTGGGAGACCCGGTCGAGTACCGCCGCATGCTGGTGACGGCGCAGGTGGGCGAGGAGAAGGGCCGGGACGCGCTGCTCGCGGACCTGGTGCGGATCCAGTACGCGCGGAATGACGTGTCCTTCGAGCAGGGCACCTTCCGGGTCCGCGGGGATACCGTCGAGATCTTCCCGGCCTACGCCGAGCAGGCGCTGCGGGTGGAGTTCTGGGGCGACGCGGTGGAGCGGATCGCCCGGATCGATCCGCTCACCGGGCGGGTGATCGCCGCCCTGGAGCGATGCGCGATCTATCCGGCCAAGCATTTCGTCACCCAGCGGCCCACCATCGAGCGGGCAGTGAAGGTCATCCGGGCGGAGCTGACCGAGCGCCTGGCGGAGCTGCGCCAGGCCGGCAAGCTGCTGGAGGCCCAGCGGCTCGAGTCCCGCACCAATTACGACATCGAGATGATGCTCGAGGTCGGGACCTGCGCCGGCATCGAGAACTACTCCCGGCCCATCTCCGGCCGGCAGGCCGGCGAGCGCCCCGCCTGCCTGCTGGACTACTTCCCGGCGGAGTTCCTCGTGGTGGCGGACGAGTCCCATGTGACCCTGCCGCAGATCGGCGGGATGTTCAACGGCGACCGGGCCCGCAAGACCACCCTGGTCGAGTACGGATTCCGGCTGCCGTCGGCGCTCGACAACCGGCCGCTGCACTTCGACGAATTCATGGCCATCGTGCCGCAGATGATCTCGGTCTCGGCCACCCCCGGGGAACTCGAGCTCGGGCTCGCCCACGGCCGGGTGGTGGAGCAGATCATCCGCCCGACCGGCCTGGTGGACCCGACGGTCGAGATCCGGCCGGTCAAGGGCCAGGTGGACGATCTCCTGGGCGAGATCCGGGAACGGGCCAAGCTGCGGGAGCGGGTGCTGGTCACCACGCTCACCAAGCGCATGGCGGAGGACCTCACCGACTACCTGCAGCAGACCGGGGTCCGGGTCCGGTACCTCCATTCCGACATCGACGCCATCGAACGGATGGAGATCCTGCGCGGCCTCCGCCTGGGGGAGTTCGATGTGCTGGTGGGGATCAACCTGCTCCGGGAAGGCCTGGACCTGCCGGAGGTCTCGCTGGTCGCCATCCTCGATGCGGACCAGGAGGGGTTCCTCCGGTCGGATCGGTCCCTGATCCAGACCGTCGGCCGCGCCGCCCGCCACGTCAACGGCCGGGCCATCCTCTACGCCGACCGGATGACCGGCTCCATGGAGCGGGCGCTCGCGGAGATGGGGCGCCGGCGGGAGCGGCAGCTGGCGCACAACCGCGAGCACGGCATCACCCCGCGCTCCATCATCAAGTCCATGGAGCAGGTCCGGCTGACGACCCGCGTGGCCGATGCCCGCACCGAAAAGCCGGAGAAGCCCGCCGAGGAGCGGCTGGTCGCCCTCGACTTCCGGGATCCCGCCAAGCGGGCCCAGACCATCGCGGCGCTGGAGCGGCAGATGAAGGAAGCCGCCGCCAACCTCGAGTTCGAGGTGGCCGCCATGCTGCGGGATCAGGTCAACGAGCTCCGCGCCCTCGATGCGCCGGATGTCGGTCGCGGCACCGGGGCGGCGCGGAAGCGCGCCTAGATGGTCCGATCGCTCACGGAGGCCGAACTCATCGCCGCCGGCGAGGCGCTCGGCCGGGGCCTCGAACCCGGCGCCCTGCTCACGCTCGAGGGTGAGCTCGGCGCGGGCAAGACCACCTTTGCGCAGGCGGTGAGCCGGGGCCTCGGGGTGCGGGAGCCGGCCACCAGTCCCACCTACGCCCTGGTGCATCGCTACGCCGGGCGCCGCGGGCCGGTCTTTCACCTCGACTGCTACCGGCTCCGCTCCCCGGACGAGGCCGCGGACCTCGACTGGCAGGGACTCCTCGCCGAGGGAGATGCCGTCATCGTCGAGTGGCCGGAGCGGGCGGGCGCGTGGCTGCCGCCGCCGTCGCACCGCCTTCGCCTGACCCACCTCCCGGATCCCGATCGGCGCGGGCTCGAGGTGCTGGGCTGATGTGGCTGGCGCTGGATACCGCCACGGACCGGGCCCAGGTGGTGCTCGGCGCGCCGGGGGTGATCCTCGCCCGGGCCGAGGTCGTGGGGGCCCGGCGGCATGCTGCCGAACTCCTGCCGGCCATCGAGCGCTGCTTCGCCGCGGCCGCCGCAAGTTACGCTGCGCTCGAGGGGATCGTCCTCGCTGACGGTCCGGGGAGCTTCACCGGGCTCCGCGTCAGTGCCGCCGTGGCCAAGGCGCTGATCCGCGCCCGCCCCATGCCGCTCTGGGTCGCTCCCTCCCTCCTGGTCTGTGCCGCCGGGGCGGGGGTCGGCCCGGATCAGGTGGTCCTTGCGCTGAGCAATGCGCTCCGGGGTGAGCTCTTCGCCGCCGCCTACCGGGTGGGCCCCGGCGCCGTCGAGGTCGTACTGCCCCCAAGCGTGCTGCGGCCGGAGGAGATCTCGCTTCGGGTGCCACACCCCGGCCGTATCGTGGGGCCGGCCGCGGCTACCCTTGGTGCCCAGCCGACCTGGCCGGACGCGGCGGCACTGATCGGATTGGTGGGGAAGGCGGGTGGGGTGACGCGGGTTGTGGACCCCGCCCGCTGGGAGCCCGAGTATGGCCGTCCGGCCGAGGCGCAGGTCCAGTGGGAGCTCAAGCATGGCCGATCGCTGGCTGATCCGTCCCGCGCGGGTCGCTGACGCGGCCCGGATCGCCCCGCTGGAGCGGCGCTGCTTCGGCGATCCCTGGAGCGTGGCCGCCTTCGAGGAGGTCCTCGCCTTTCCGCTGGGCATCGGCCTGGTGGCGGAACGCGACCGGGAGATCGGCGGATACCTCGTGGCCCGCGCGGTGGTCGGTGAGGGCGAGATCATGAACCTGGCCGTGGCCCCCGAGCACCGGCAGGTTGGGCTGGGCCGCCGGCTGCTGGAGGCGGGGCTCGAGGCGCTGCGCGGGCGGGGGGTGCACCAGGTGCACCTCGAGGTCCGGGAGGGCAATGCGGCGGCGCGGGCGCTCTACCGGCGCCAGGGATTCGAGCCCATCGGCCGGCGGGCCGGGTACTACCGCAATCCGGTCGAGGACGCCATCGTGCTCAGGCTCACGCTGCCGGGGCACGCGTGATTCCGGACCGACGGGGCTACATTTCGGGTAATTGGCGGCGGCTCCCCCGCGCTACTGTCGGGATCGTCCGCCCAGCAGGTTCGTCCCCCCAGCAGTGGAGGTTCCCGTGAGTCGCAGCCTCAACAAGGTGATCCTGATCGGCAACCTCGGACAGGATCCCGAAGTGCGCAGCACCAGCGGCGGAGGTCGCGTCGCCAACTTCAGCCTCGCCACCAGCCGCCAGTGGAGTGGCCAGGGCGGGGACAAGCAGGAAAAGACCGAGTGGCACCGGATCGTCGCGTGGAACAACACCAAGGGCAGCGGCACCGGCCTGGCCGACGTGGTCGAGAAGTACGTCAAGAAGGGCGACAAGCTCTACGTCGAGGGGCGCATCGAGTACCGCTCCTGGCAGGACAAGGACGGACAGACGCGCTATACCACCGAGGTCATCGCCAGCGAGATCATCATGCTGTCCGGCAAGGGCGGTGGCGCTGGCGGCGAGGGGGGCTTCTCCCCGGCCAAGGCCGCCGTCAGCTCAGCGTCCCCCGCCAAGAAGGAGGGGAAGGACGGCAAGGAAGGGTTCGATGACTTCCCCGAGGCACTCGACAGCGAGGACGACGACCTCCCGTTCTGAGCGCCGGCACGGCCTCGGGGGGCGCATGCCGCCAGTCCGCTTCGGCGGGCTGGCGGCTGCCGTTCCAGGGGGTTGGAGAGCTTCGCGGCGCTGAGCGGGTGAGGCCCGCCGAGTGGGTGTGAGGTATGTCACCTGCCCAAATGTATTCCCAGCTTGGACTTATCCCGCCACCCCTCACCTAGTCTCTGAGTGGCGCGTCGGAGGCCTATGTCATATATTGGCTTATCTCGACTCCCACCCTTGAGGGTAGCGTGATGTCCATTTCCGCTCGGATCCGCCTGGCGGTGGTGCTCGCGGCGCTCGCTCTGCCGGTCGCCGCCGGAGCCCAGGCCCGGCCTGAGACGCACACGGTTCGCCCGGGGGACACCCTCTGGGACTTGGCGCGACAGTACCTGGGGGATCCGTTCCTCTGGCCCGAGATCTACCGCCTCAATACCAACGTCGTGGAAGATCCGCACTGGATCTACCCCAACGAGGTGCTCCGGCTGGCTCCGGGCGCAGACATCGCCGCCGTCCCGCCGGGTGATACCCCGGCGCCCGTCGCCGACGAGACGCCGGTCGAGGCGCCCGCCGACGCGATGCCCGGGGATGAACCGGCAGCCGCAGATGATGGATTGGCCGAGCCCCAGGTCGGGGACCTCGGTGCGGACGCCGAGTGGGACAACCGGGACAGCGTGGACCTGACGCCGCTGGTGGGCGACCGGCGTCGGCTGGCGCAGGTGGGGCCGAGCCTCGAGCTTTCGCTCGAGCGGCACTTCCGCCCCATCCGCCGCACCGAGTTCTACAGCGCCGGGTTCCTGACGGAAGACGAGCGGCTGCCCTTCGGCCAGGTCCTCGGCACCACCACCCCGCTGCAGATTGACGAAGTCTCGACCCGGACCACGGCGCAGATGCACGCCCGGGTGGGCATCCTCCCGCCGCCGGGAGGCCGCTACCAGGTGGGCGATACCCTCCTCGTCGCGCTGGTGCGGCAGGAAATCCGCGGCTATGGCGAGATCGTGGTCCCGACGGGGCTGCTCAAGGTGGTGGATGTGAGCCGGCCGGAGAATGTGGCCGAGGTCATCGCGACCTACGCCCCGGTGCGGGACAAGCAGGTATTGCTCCCGGCGGAGCAGTTCCGGGATCCGGGGAATGTCCGTCCGGTGCCGATCTCCGACGGCGTCCGCGCCCGGCTGCTGGGGCACCGCGACCGGCAGCCGCTGACCGGGCCCCAGGACGTGGTGTTCCTCGACCGTGGCCGGCGGGACGGCGTCGCCATTGGCGACGTGTTCGAGTTGCACCAGCGGGTGCGCGAGCGGGCCGAGATGGCCACCGTCACCGACGACCTCATGGCGACGGTCCAGGTGGTGCATGTCGGCGAACGGACCGCGACGGCGCTGGTGGTCACGGTCACCCAACCGGACATTCCCGCCGGCACCGAAGCGCGACAGGTCGCCAAGCTGCCTTCCTGAGGCGGGGCACCCCGCCTATCCTTCCCGGGCCCCGAGCCGGTGCGTGTGGAGCGATGACTCCACCGCCACTGGAACGGGGCCCGGGAACGTTCTGACCTCCCCTCTGGATGGTGTTGCTGATGCTCCAGGCCGGTACCGCGCTGCCCTCCACCTCGTGGGAACTCGTCCTGCACTCGAGCCCCGAGACCAAGGTTGTCCTCGGCATCACTCTCGTGTTCTCGGTCATCTCCTGGTTCGTGATCGCGATCAAGTGGTGGCAGTTTCGCCGGGCGCGACGCCAGGCCAGTCGATTCTTCGGCGAGCTGGAACGGACCACCCGGCTCAAGGACGCCTACCACGCCGTGATGAAGCTGCCGCCCTCGCCGTTCAACCGCATCTTCCGCGAGGGGCTCAGCTTCCTCTCGGAACTGCGGCCCGGCTCGCTGCGGGACGAGGGCCAGGCGCCCGCGCCCGGCACCCTGAGCATGACCCAGCTCGAGGCGCTCAAGATGGTGCTGGGGAAGGAGGTCTCCGCCGAGCGGGATGTCATGGCGAAGTTCATCCCCTGGCTGGCCACCATCGGGTCGGTGGGCCCGTTGCTCGGCCTGCTCGGCACCGTCCTCGGGGTGATGGACGCCTTCATCGGGATCGCGTCGAAGGGCTCCGGCAACATCGCGGCGGTGGCGCCGGGCGTGGCGGAGGCGCTGGTCACTACGGTGGCCGGCCTGGCGGTGGCGATTCCCGCGGTGATCGCCTACAACCTGTTCGTCAACAAGCTGAGCCTCTTCGCGGGGGAGCTGGAAGGCTTCGCCAACGAGCTGGTGGGGACCATGGCGCGCGAAGGGCTGCTCTAGGATGTCGGGGATCATCGGCCGGGGTGGCGGGCTGCGCGGCCACGGCGAGCTGCCGCTCAACGCGGACATCAACGTCACCAGCCTGGTGGACATCGCCTTCGTGCTGCTCATCATCTTCATGATCGCCGCGCCGATCATGCAGGGCGGGGTGGATGTCCAGCTGCCGCAGGCGGACGCCCGCCCGATCACCGCCAAGGAGGGGATGGTGGTGAGCGTGGACCGGGAGGGCCGGATCTTCATCGACGAGACCCGGGTCTCCTATAACGACTTCCGCATGACCTTCGCGGCGCTGGTGAAGAGCCGCCGGCCGAAGTCCGTCTATCTCCGGGCCGACCGGCGCGTCCCCTATGGCGACGTGGTGCGGGTGCTGGCCACGATCCGGGCATCGGGCGTGAGCGACGTGGGGCTGGTCGCGGAGGAGGAAGAGCAGCCATGAAGGTCCGGGGGGTCCGGCGCCGGGACCGGCCGGGGATGGCGGCGGGGCTGACGGGAACCCTGGTGGTACACGTGGCGACGGTGGCGCTGCTCTGGACCGCCGTGGAGCCGGTGGATATCGGCCCGCCGGTCTACGCCGTGGAGCTGGTGGCGGCGCCGGCACCGCGCCCGGACCAGCGACCGGCGCCGGAAGCCCAGCCGCGGCCTCCCGCCCCTGAGCCGGCCCCCACCCGGCCCAACCCCAAGCCCACCCCCGCGCCACCCAAGCCGCAGCCGGCCAAGCCACCGGCGGCGACCGAGCCGAATCCCCGGACCACCCCGCGGACGGAGCCCCTGCCCGGCGAGGCGCCGAGCACCGGGAACGATGCCGTCACGGTGAGCACTCCGGGGCTCGCCTTCGCGTATCCGGAGTACCTGCGCAACATCGTCGAGGAGGTTTATCGGCGATGGGAACGGCCCCGCGGGAACGCGGCCCTCCGGGCGGAGGTGAGCTTCCTCATACTCCGGGACGGCACGGTGCGCGAGATTCGTCTGGCCCGCGGCTCCGGCAGCTTCTCGTTCGACCTTTCGGCCCAGGGGGCCGTCGAGGCGGCGGGCAGCAACAAGGCCTTCGGTCCCCTGCCGGACGGCTACCCGGCGGACGTTCTGCCGGTGTCCTTCTACTTCACGCCCCGGACGCAATGACCTTCCGCTTCACCACCCGGTGCCTGACCCTGGCGCTCGTCGCCGGAGCCGCCGCGCCCCTTGCCGCGCAGGATACCCTGCAGCCGCCGGACGGCGTCCGGATCGGCATCGAGTATCGTCCCGGGGTCCGGCCCGCGATCGTGATCCTCCCCGGGCGGGGGCTCGACTCGGCGCGCGCGATCCTGACCCGCGACCTGGATTACAGCGACCGGTTCGAGGTGATCGCGCTGGCTCCGGGGGACAGCGCGGCCCTGGCCGCCAACACCGGCGGCCGCACCGTGAACTACGCCCTCTTCCGCACCCTGGGCGCCGAGTACGCCCTGGAGGTGGTGGCGGATGGCCCGGGGGCGACGCTCCGCCTGCATGATATCGCAGGGGGGGTGGTGCGCCGGGAACAGCGTTACACCTTCCCCGCGCCCTTTGATGTCGGCTTCCGGATGGCGGTGCACCGCGCCGGGGACGAAGTCGTGCGCTGGATCACCGGCACTCCCGGCTACGCCGCCTCCCAGCTGCTCTTCGTGGCCGACCGGAAGCTCTACCGGGTGGACAGCGACGGCGGGGGCTTCGCGCAGGTCTCGGCCCCGGGAGAAGAAGTCCTGTCGCCCGCCTGGAGCCCCGATGGGCGCCGATTCGCCTACACCCGGTTTGGCGCCGGGACCGGGTCCATCGTGGTGCAGACGATGGCGAGCGGGCAGAAGGCCATCGCGCCGGGCACCAGCGTGGCCCTCAACATCACGCCGGCCTTCTCCCCCGACGGCCGCCTGCTGGCCTTTGCACGATCTGGGGAGGACGGGACCGACGTGTACGTGGCGGATGTGGCCCAGAACTGCTGCGTCCAGCGGTTGACCGTCGGGAGGTATGCCGATAATCTTTCCCCGACGTTCGCCCCCGATGGCCGGCGGATCGCGTTCGTCTCGACCCGCGCGGGGACGCCACAGATCTACGTGATGGCGGCCGACGGCACCGACCAGGAGCTGTTCGCTCCTTTCGACTTCGGGGCCACGGGGCCCTCCAACGCACCGGAGTGGTCGCCGGACGGCGCGAGCGTCGTGTTCCACCGTGATGTCAGCCGCGCGCCCCAGGTCTTCGTGCTGGACGTGGCCGCGCGACGGGTGCGCCAGCTCACCTCGGCCGGCAGGAACGAGGATCCGACCTGGGCCCCCGATGGCCGGCACATTGCGTTCGTTTCCGACCGAAGCGGCCGGCGCCAGCTCTGGGTCATTGACAGTGTCACCGGGCGGATTCGGCAGCTCACATTCCTGGGTCAGGCCCGCCTGCCGGCATGGTCCCGGCGCTTTACCGATCCCGGATGACTTCTCACTCACCGCGCCCCGCACCGGAGGCATGATGTCCGTCGCCACCTTCCGTTCCTCGATCACCCTGCTCACAGTCCTGGCCGTCGCCGCCTGCGGCGGCAAGCCGGCGCCCGAGGAGCCCGCGCCCCAGCCGGCGCCCACGCAGCCGGCCCCCACCCCGGCCCCCGCGCCGACGCAGCCCGCGCCCACGCCGGCTCCCGCGCCGACGCCAGCCGAGGATCCCGCCGCCGTGGCTGCCCGGACCACCGCCGCCGTGCTCGCGGAAGTGGGCGCCGTGGTGCATTTCGACTTCGACAAGTGGGATATCCGTCCCGAGGACCGCGCCACCCTGGACCGGAAGGCTGCGATCCTCGGCGTGAACGGCGGGCTCCGCATCCGGATCAGCGGCCACGCCGACGAGCGGGGGTCCGATGAGTACAACCTTGCCCTGGGCAACCGGCGCGCCGCGGCGGTGAAGACGTACCTCGGCAACAAGGGCATCGACGCCAGCCGGGTCGAGGTGGTCTCCTATGGCGAGGAGCGCCCCGTCTCGATGGGCCACGATGAATCGTCCTGGTTCGAGAACCGGCGGGCGGAGTTCGAGGCCACCGCGGGTGCCATGAACCTGCGACTGCCCTGATGCCGCGGTTCCGGTCGCCCATCGTCTGGGTTGCCCTGGTCGCCCTTGGAGGCTGCGCCTCCAAGGGCGACTTGCGCCGGGTGGAGGAGCAGCTCCTGCTCTCCCGCACGGAGACCCGGCGCGCGGATTCGCTGCGCGCGGCGCAGCTCTCGGAGATCATCGCCGGGCAGCGACGGATCCACGACAGCCTCGGCGGCATCGGGGCGCGGGTCGGGGCACTCGGCGGCCAGCTCGCCACCGTCAAGGGCGACATGGCCAACGACCTCATCAGTATCCAGCAGCAACTGGTGCAGATCCAGGCGCTGACCGGCCAGAGCCAGCAGCGCCTCACCGAACTGCAGACCCAGCTCGAGGCCCGCAGCGAGCAGCTGGAGGCGGCGCCCGCCCCGTCGCCGGGAGTGCCCCCGGCCGACACGGCCGGCCCGGCCCCGCAGGCCGGCCAGCCGTCGGCGGAGCAGATCTACTCCACCAGCCTGCAGCAGCTGCGCCGGGGCAGCCCGGCCACCGCACGGATGGGGTTTCGCGAGCTGCTGCGCCTGTATCCGTCGCATGCGCGAGTGCCGGACGCCACCTACTTCGTGGGCGAGACCTTCGCCGCCGAAGCGCCGGACTCGGCGGCCGCCTACTACACCCGCGTGGTCGAGACCTTTCCCCGGTCCCCCCGCGCGGCGAGTGCATTGTACAAGCTGGGTCTCCTCGCCGAACGGCGGAAAGACCTGGAGGGCGCCCGGACCTTCTACAGCCGGGTGGTTCGCGAGTACGCCACGTCCGATGAAGCGGCTCTGGCCCGTGACCGGCTGAAGACGCTCGGACGCTGAGCGGCACGGCGCAAGGCGGCACCATGACCGGTCCGGGCGCCGAGATGCCCTTCCTCGACCACCTCGAGGAGTTGCGCGTTCGGCTGGTGCGGGTGGTGCTCGCGCTGATCGCGGGCTTTGCCGTGGGGCTGTTCGTGGTGCAGCGGTTCCAGGTGGTGACCCTCCTCAAGGCGCCGATCGCCCCCTACCTGCAGACCACCGGCGGGAAGCTCGTGGTGACGAGCCCCACCGAGTCGGTCATGATCGTGCTCAAGCTGGCCCTCATCGTGGGGCTGGTGCTGGTCTCCCCCATCATCGTGCACCAGATCTGGGCCTTCCTGTCTCCGGCGCTCTATGCCAAGGAGAAGAAGACGGTCCTGCCGGCCCTGTTTGCCGGGCTCCTGATGTTCCTGGCCGGCGGGGCGTTCGCCTGGTTTCTCCTCCTGCCCCAGGCGCTCCCGATCCTGTTCAGCTTCCAGTCCGAGGGGCTGGAGCCGCTGATCACCTTCGCCGCCTACTTCAGTTTCGTGCTGCAGCTGGTGCTGGCGATGGGGCTCTGCTTCGAGATCCCGCTGGTCATCATGCTGCTCACGGTGCTGGGCCTGACCAGCCCGGCGGCGCTCAACCGGTTCCGGCGATTCGCGATCGTGCTTTCGGCCATCGCCGGGGCGGTGCTGTCGCCCGGGACCGACATCCTCAACATGCTGCTGATGACCATCCCCATCCTGCTGCTGTATGAGGTGGGGTACCTGGGGTCGTGGGTGATCCACAAACGGATGCTGCGGCGGGCGGCCCTCGCCGCAGGGCTCCTGCTGCTTGGCGCCGGTCTCCCGTCCGGGCTGGCCGCGCAGGAACCGTCGCGCCCCAAGCCGATCCCGAAGGCCACGCTCGACTCGATCCGGGCCGGCCGGCGGCCGGCGGCCGGCATCGACACCACCGTACAGGACACCACCCGGGTCCGGCCCGGCCAGGCGGTGGATACGGCCACCGCCCGCCGACTCGGCCTGCCGACGGCGCCGCGGAACGCCTTCGCCCCGGACGACTCTGTGGTGACCGCCCTCCTCAAGCGGGACGGCTACAGCGCCACCCGGTTCCGCTCCGACTCCGCCATCGTCTTCGCCGAGGAGCGCCAGCTCATCCT
>JAEUJI010000004.1 GCA_016794805.1 Gemmatimonadota bacterium | reverse complement strand
ATCACCGCCCCCGCGATGGCGCCCTTGGTGGTGGAGCCGGTGGCTGAGCCGATCGCCCCACCGGCGACCGCGCCACCCGCGGTGCCGACGACCGCACCGGTCTGCCACTTCTTGGCGCAGCTGCCGAGGCTCGTGGCGCCGGCCGCGACAATGAGGGCGAGCGAAACGAATCGATGGGTAGTCCGCATCTGGTTCCTCTGGGAGTAGGGCATGGAGGGAAGCTGCCTCGCAGGGCGCCGGGCAGCAATCGCTCGTTCGATGGAGGGGGCGCTAAGAAGGGGCGGGGCTTGTGCTTACCCGACTCGCCGGAGGTCGTGGTAGACCTGCTTCACTTCCGCGACCATCCGGGCGGCCAGGTCGGCCCGTTCCGCGGTGCTCATCGGGGGCGGCACCTGTCCCTCGATGAGGCGGGCGCGCTCCACCGCCAGGTGCACGGAGGCGAGGGGGCCGTTGTCCTCCAGGTGGCCGGGGACGGGCCCCCAGAGATGCTCCACCGTATCGAGTCCGTTCAGGAACCCGAGGGCCCAGGCGGCTTCCGAGGCGCAGAAGGTGGGCTCGGTGACGCTCATGGTCCACTCGTCAGTTTCCATCCGCCGCACCACCGTGCGCCAGTGCCGCAGCAGCAGGGCCAGGGTGCCTGTCTCCTCCGCGGCCGCCACCCGGCTGTCGGTCTCTTCCTCATTCTCGGCGTCGAACACGCTCCAGTACCACCGGGCCGGCATCTGCAGGGTGGGCACCAGGGCCATCGCGGTGCAGAACCCGTCGAGTCCGTCGAAGTCGCATTCGCCCTCGGTCAGCTCGAACAGGCTGTCATTGAGCGTCTCGATCTCATATTGGTCGAGCGGCCCCTCCCCCTCCGGAGGCCCGTCCGCTCCCCCTCGAATCACCCGTAGCCGCCGCATCCCGCCTCCGCATGTGCCGCCCGCCGGGGCCAATGGGCCCCCACCGGTCGGCTGTGTCTCCTGCAACGTAGTGACCGGGGCGGCGAGTGGGGAGCCGGGGCGCGTGCCGGTCAGGTCGGGCGGCTCCGCACCCCCGGTGTACGCCCACGCGGACACTTCCGAGCACCGCCCGCGTTGGGAATTTCGGGCCCACCCACCCGGGAAATGCACCGCGCTACCGTTCGGTGCCGGTTCGAAAGGTGTTGGCTCGCAACAGGTTGCCCGTGCACCCCGGACCGCTAGCAAACCTCCACCGCCGGCTCGAAGGGCACGGGCTCTCGCATGGCATGCAACTGGCAACGACTCCACAACTCAGCTACTTCGCTCCCCTTCACTCTGCCTCGATGCAAGCCGCCGGCCCCAGGCCGAGGACCCGACGCGATGGCCACTCCCGACTCCCTCAAGCTGGACGCCGGCCGCCGCGCCTGGGAGTTCACCGCCCGCCATCCTGATCCCTCTGAGGCAGGACAACGCGCCGCCGCCGAGCTGGGCAGGCTGTTGGTCGCCGCCCGCGGTGTCATGCAGGAGCAGCTGACCTTCGGTGAGGCGCTCGGCCGGGCGACCGGGGAGCTGGGCGCACTGGGGCGGCCGCTGCGGGACGCGCTGGCGGTGATCACGCACTTCGGGTCGGTGGCGGCCCTCAGGCGCCGCCGCCCCGATCTCCGGATCCAGCTCCGGACCCGGCCCAGGCAGCCGAACGCCTTCCTGGCCGAGGCCCGTTCCATCCAGCGGCAGGCCCTGGCCGACGAGGAACTCCTCCTTCATTACGGGATGCACCGGGACCTCCTTCCCCGGCTGGCGCGGGACCTCGATCGGTTCGAGGCCGCCCTCGCGCGCCGCGACCTCGCTGCCGAGGGGATTCGCCGGGTCCGTGCCGACCTCACCGCCATCGCGCAGGAGGTGTACGGCCTGATCCGGCGGCTCGACGCCATGTACCGGCCCCGGTTCGCGGGGGACCCTGAACTCCTGGCCGAGTGGACCCGGGCCCGTGCCATCCAGGAGAACCGGGGGAGGGAGTCGGTGGCGTGATGGGAGCGATCGGAAACGCCATGACGTCGCGGCTGCTGCGACTCGTTGTGCTGCTGCTCGCCCTCCCCGGCGCGCTCGCCGCGCAGCGGGAGACGACGCACGCCGACACGCTCGAGATCCATGTTCTCGACGTGGGGCAGGGCGATGCGGCACTGATCCGGCTCGGTGGTGAGGCGGTGCTGGTGGATGCCAGCCGGGGGCGGGACATCGTCCTTTGGCTCGAGGACCTTGGCGTGGACACGCTGCTCGCGGTCATCGCCAGCCACAATCACGCCGATCACATCGGCGGCATGCCGGCCGTCCTGAGCGACCACCTCGTGCGCCGGTACCTGGCCAATGGCCGGGCCCCGGAGAACCAGGTCGCAGCAGATGTCGAGGCCATCCTCGCGGAGCGGGGGATCGAGGCCCCGGCCCCGCCCTGGGAGCCGCTCCACCTTGGCGATGCGCGGATCACGGTCTTTCCCACCGCGCTCCGGGGCGACGACGTCACCGAGAACAACAGCAGCCTGGGAGTGCTGGTGGAGCGGGGGCGGTTCAAGGCGCTGCTTACCGGCGACAGCGAGGTGGACGAACTCAACGCCTGGCTGGAGAGTGGCATCATCCCGGACCTGGACCTGCTCAAGGCCGCGCATCACGGCGCCCGGGATGCGGTGACGCCCGGCTGGCTGCAGCGGACCCGCCCGGAAGTCGTGGTCATCAGCGTGGGACGAGACAACCCGTACGGTCATCCCCATCCCTGGGCGATGCGCTACTACCTGGCGGGGAACCGGACCGTGTACCGCACCGACATGGATGGCACCGTGGTGATCGCGGTGGATCGGCACGGCCGGTACCTCATCCGCACCAGTGGGGCGCGCGAGCGGTAGCGGGGGCCGTCCCGCTGCGGCCCCGACCCGTTATCGTTCCGGGCGGCACGGCGGGCTCCTTGCGCTGCCCCTACACTCTCTGGGATGGGAATCATGTCGGACGAAGCAATGAAAGCCGAACTCGAACGCCTCCGGGCGGAGAACGAAGCGCTCAAGAACCGGCCCGCGCGCAGCGTGAGCCTCAAGGTGAGCGAGAAGGGCGGAGTCTCCGTGTACGGCCTCGGCCGCTTCCCGATCACGTTCTACAAGGAGCAGTGGATCAAGCTGCTCGGCATGTCGGAGGAGATCCTGGCCTTCATCAGGGCCAACGAGGGGAAGCTCAAGGTGAAGGAGTAACCCCCGCTAGCGGCCGCAGCTCACGCGTCCCATCGGGATATCGAACCCCCGTCCGCCACCTTCCACCCGGGCCACGAGCGAGTCCGGGGTGGTGCGGCGGTAGGTGATCTTCTGGGGGAAGTCGTGCGCCGGGTTCTCGAAGCTGAGCACCCCGTCCACCGGCGCGACGGCGCGGAAGTCGGTCTGCTGCTGCCGCGCCGGCAGCGCGGTGTAGATCAGCGTATCCCCCGCGGCCCGCAGGTGCAGGTGCTCGTATTCGCGGAGCACCCCGCCCGCCACCGTCCGGCTCCCGCCCAGCATGAACCCTCCCGCGGGCGCCATCCAGATTTCCTGGATGGTGCGCCGCTCGGTGCGCGACTCCCAGCAACCGGCCAGCCACGCCGCGCGGTCGATCGTGGACGGCGCCTGGGCCGCGAGGGCGCCGGCAGGCGCGAGGGCGAGGGCGAGCAGGACAACCGATGCAGTGGGCCTCATGCGGGCTCCAGCCGGTGAAGGGGTGGCGCCAAGTCTGCGGCCGCCCCCCCCGTCGTGCAACCGAGTTTGCCAATTCCGTACACTGGTTCGGGTTCAGCGTCCTGCCGTCCTGCCCCCTCCCGTTCCCCCTTGCAACCATCCGGGCGGTTCTCCCGTCTATCGTCTTCATGCGAACCCTCAAACATGCCATCCGGACCCTGTTCCGGACCCCGTTTGTCACGGCAGTGGCCGTGCTCTCCCTGGCCCTGGGCATCGGGGCCAATGCGGCGATCTACTCGATGTTCGACCAGATGCTGGTCCAGCCGCTCCCGGTTTCCAGGCCCCACGAACTGATCAACCTCTCCGCGCCCGGACCCAAGCCCGGCTCCCAGTCATGCAACCAGGCCGGGGACTGCGAGGCGGTGTTCAGCTACCCGATGTTCCGGGACCTGGAACGGAGCCAGACGGCGCTGACAGGGCTCGCGGCCCATGTCGCCATGAGCGCCAACCTCTCCTTCCAGGGGGAGCCGATCACCGGCGACATGATGCTGGTCTCGGGCTCCTACTTCCCGACCCTGGGCATCCAGCCGACGATCGGCCGGCTGCTGGGGCCGTCGGAGGACCAGACGGTCGGCGGGCACTTCGTGGCGGTGCTGAGCCACAGCTACTGGCAGGCCCACTTCGGGTCGGATCCGTCGGTGCTGGGCAAGAGCATCATCGTGAACGGCCAGAGCATGGAGATCATCGGGGTGGGGCCGAAGGACTTCGAGGGGACCACCCTCGGGGCCCGCCCGCTGGTCTTCGTGCCGCTGACCATGCGGATCGTGCTCGGCGGGTTCGGCAACCTGGAGAACCGGCGCAGCTACTGGGCCTACCTGTTCGGACGGCTCAAGCCCGGGGTCTCGGTGGAGCAGGCCGCCACCGCGCTCAACGCGGTCTATCGCCCGATCATCACCGACGTCGAAGCGCCGCTGCAGCAGGGGATGAGCGACCAGACCCTGGCCCGGTTCAAGAGCAGGGAGATCCTGGTCGAGCCCGGCCCGATGGGGCAGAGCTCCGTGCATGACGAGGCCCGCACCCCCCTGATGCTGCTCCTCGGGGTGACCGGGGTGGTGCTGCTCATCGCCTGCGCCAACATCGCCAACCTGCTCCTGGCCCGCGGGGCCGGCCGGGCCACGGAGATGGGGGTGCGCCTGGCCCTCGGCGCCGGCCGCCGGCAGCTGGTGTTCCAGCTGCTCACCGAGGCGGTGACGCTGGCGCTGCTGGGCGGCGTCGCGAGCCTGCTGGTGGCGCGGTGGACGCTGGCACTCATCGCCGCCCTGCTGCCGCCTGACGCCAGCAGCACCCTGCGCTTCGAGCTGCAGCCCTCCGTGCTCTGGTTCACCATGGCGCTGGCGCTGGTCACCGGACTCCTCTTCGGCATCTTCCCGGCGCTGCACAGCACCCGCGCGGATCTCATCACGAGCATCCGCGCCGGGGCGGGCCAGATCGCCGGCGCCCGCCGGGCGGCGCGCTTCCGCGCCACCCTGGTGACGGTGCAGATCGCCCTCGCCACGGCGCTGCTGATCTCCGCCGGGCTCTTCCTCAAGAGCCTGGTCAACGTGGCCAAGGTGGACCTCGGGGTGCGGGTGGACGACGTCGTCACCTTCGGCATCTCGCCGTCACGGAGCGGCTACGACAGCGCCCGGTCGGCCCAGCTCTTCGACCGGGTCGAGGAACGGCTCCGCGGCGTCCCCGGGGTCACCGGGGTGACGGTCTCCCGCGTGCCGCTGCTCGCCGGCAGCAACTGGGGCACCGACGTAAACGTCGAGGGCTTCCCCAGCGGCCCCGATGTGGACAACAACTCCCGCACCAACCAGGTCGGCGAGGGGTACTTCAGCACCCTCGGCGTCGAGCTGCTGTCCGGGCGGGAGTTCACCCCCGCCGACAATCTCGGTGCGGCGCAGGTCGCCGTGGTCAACCAGGCCTTCGCCAAGAAGTTCAACCTGGGCCAGGATGCGGTAGGCAAGTTCATGTCCACCAGCGGACCCGACTCGCTCAATATCCAGATCGTGGGGCTGGTGCGGGATGCCAAGTACAGCGAGGTGAAGGGGGAGATCCCGCCGCTCTTCTTCACGCCCTGGCGCCAGGACGGCAACGTGGGGGAGATCAACTTCTACGTCCGCACCGGGCTGGCGCCCGGGGAGCTGCTCCGGATCATTCCCGGCCTCATGAAGGAGATCGACGCCGGGCTGCCGCTCGAGGGGCTCAAGACGATGCCCCAGCAGATCCGGGAAAACGTCTTCCTCGACCGGATGATCAGCATCCTCTCCAGCGCCTTTGCCGCCCTGGCCACCCTGCTGGCCGGCGTCGGGCTCTACGGCGTGCTGGCATACAGCGTGGCCCAGCGGACGCGGGAGATCGGGGTGCGCATGGCGCTCGGGGCCGATGGCCGCCAGGTGCGGCAGATGGTGCTGCGCCAGGTGCTCGTCATGATGGCGATCGGCGGCGTCATCGGGGTCGCGGCCGCCTTCGGGCTGGGCCGCGCCGCCAGTTCGCTGCTGTTCGGAATGAAGGGCCACGACCCGATCGTGTTCACCCTCTCGTTCCTCATCCTGCTCCTGGTGGCGCTCGGCGCGGGGTACCTCCCCGCTCGCCGCGCGAGCCTGGTGGATCCGATCCAGGCGCTCAGGTACGAGTAGCGGCGACGCCTCACAGACGCAGGGAAGCGGGAAGGCGAGCAACGCTCGGCGCGCCTTCCCGCTTCCCTCTTTTCCATCCGCTTGCCAGACGCCCGCCCTCCGGTTCCGGCCCTCCCCCGTGCGCGCGGCCCCCCGACACGATATTATCGGAACCGTGCGCTCCCCTTTGATCAGTCTCTTCGCGCTCCTGCTCCCAGCCACCGCCGTGGCCGCCCAGCAGGCGTCCCCGGCCCCCGTGGTCGGGGAGACCCGAACGGTGGTGCCGGGCGCCGACTACGGCGCCAGCGGTCTCTACCGCTTCTTCTTCGGAAGCAACTACCGGCAGCTCTGGACCCACCCCATCGAAGTGCCGGTGCTCGATCTCGCCGCGGAGGACGGGGGGCTCACCCCCACGACCCGCGGCGGCGGGCAGCAGACCAAGTCGCTGCGCTTCCGGAGTCCGGGCGGCCGCATCTACTCCTTCCGCTCGGTGGACAAGGACCCCTCCGCCATCCTGCCCGAGGAACTCCAAGGCACGGCCGTTCAGCAGGTGGTGCGGGACCAGATCAGCGCCGGCCATCCATTCTCCGCCTTGGTCGCCGAGCCCTTTGCCGCCGCCTCGCAGGCACCGGGCGTGCGGTCACGGCTGGTGGTGCTGCCGGACGATCCGGCGCTGGGGGAATTCCGCGCGGATTTCGCCGGAGTGCTCGGCTATTTCCAGCCCCTGCCTGGCCCCGGCCCCGGCGGCACCCCCGGCTTCGCCGGATTCGTGGAGATGCTGGAGACCGAGGACCTGCTCCGTCGCCGCCGCGAGCATCCGGAGGAACAGGTGGACGTCACCGCGTTCCTGGCGGCGCGCCTGGTGGATCTCTTCCTGGGGGACTGGGACCGGCACCGGGGGCAGTGGCGCTGGGGCCGGCGGGCGGACTCCGGGACCTGGATCCCCGTGCCCGAGGACCGGGACCAGGCGCTGGCGAGTTACGGCGGGCTGCTGCTCGCGGTGGCCCGGCGCACCACCGCGCCGCAGCTGGTGAAGTTCGGCCCGGACTATCCGATCCCCGGACTCACCTGGAACGGCCGGGACCTGGACCGGGAGCTGCTCCCCCGGCTCGATCGCGCCGCGTGGGACTCGGTGACCGCGGCGGTGGCTGGGCGGATCACGGACAGCCTGCTCGACGCCGCGGTGGCTTCCCTTCCGGCGGGAACCGAGCCGGAGCAGCTGACGGCGCTCCGCCGGACCCTCGCGGCCCGCCGTGACGGTTTGCCCCGCGCGTCGCGGGCCTTCTATCTGCGCCTCGCCCGCGAGGCGGAGATTCACGGTACCGACGCCGCCGAGCGGTTCCGGATCCGCGCCGAACCGGATGGACTGCTCCGGCTGGAGGCCGCGGGTGGCGGCGCGGGCAGCCGAATCGTGCGGCGGCTCGATCCGGTCGAGACCACGGAGCTCCGGCTCTATGCCCACGGCGGCGCGGATACCGTCACCGTCGAGGGTCCCACGCGCGGGATCCTGGTGCGCATCATCGGTGGCGATGGGGCCGACGTCGCCACCGGCGATGCCCGGCTCTACCAGGATGGCGCCGACTGGCGGCGCCTCCCGGCGGAAGACTCTCCGCCGCCGCCACGCGACTGGGGCTCCCGGTCGGGCTTCCTGCCCTTCATCGGGGTCGCCACCGACATCGGGCTGGTGGCCGGCATCGCGCTGGCGCACTACGACTACGGCTTCCGCAAGGAGCCCTACGCATCCCGGCTCGCGTTGCGGCTGGCCTTCTCGACCGGGAGCGCCCGGCCGGGGCTCGAGGCGGATGCCAACTTCCGCACCGAGAACCCGGTTGTGGGCTACCGGATCGGGCTCCGGGCCACCGGGCTCGACCTGCTGCGCTACTACGGGCTCGGCAACGAGACGGTGGAGAATCGCGCGCTCGAGTACTACCAGGTGCCCCACTGGCTGCTCGAGCTCACGCCCTCGCTGGAACTCCGTCCCGAGCCGCGGCTGGCGATCGGCATGGGGCCGCTGCTCCGGTACTTCCATGCCTCCGCCAAGGGGAATCGGCTCATCGCGGCGGCGGTCCCCTACGGCGCGGACGGGTTCGGCGAGGCCGGCCTGCGCGGCTACCTGCGCTGGGACTCCCGCGACGTGCCGGCCAACGCCCGGAAGGGCGTCGCATTCGAGGCCGGGGGCGAGCTGCTGCCCAGGCTCTGGGACGTGCAGGAGACCTTCGGGAGCCTCCACGCCGAGGCGTCCACCGCGCTGGGGCTGGGCGGGGAGGGGACGCCGGTGCTGGCGCTTCGCGCCGGGGGGCGCCGGGTCTTCGGGGACTATCCCTTCTTCGAGGCGGCGACGATCGGCGGCGCCACGACCCTGCGCGGGTATTCGGAGCAGCGGTTCCGCGGCGACGACGCGATCTATGGCAGCGCCGAACTGCGGGTGCCCGTCGGGCACCTGAAGCTGGTGGTCCCCGCGCAGCTCGGCATCTTCGGCCTCGCCGACGGCGGCCGGGTGTACCTGGAGGGGGAATCCTCCGACAAGTGGCACCGGGGTTTCGGCGGCGGGATCTGGCTCGCCTGGCTCGGGCGCCCCAACACCCTGTCCGCCGCCGTGGCGCGGAGCCCGGGCCGGACCGGGTTCTATATTCGCGCCGGTTTCCTATTCTAGCCCGCGGTCTTGCCCCTATCGTTGGCCCGCGTCGGTGGCCGCTGTCCGGGCCACTGGTCCGCGCCAGCTTCCCCGGCGCGGCAGCGGCGCTGCTGCTCTCCTGCGCCGCCCCCGCGCTGCCACCGCCCATCGTGCCCGCGCCGGTGGCGGGGGAGCCGGTCGCGACCCTCTTCCTGATCGGCGACGCCGGCGGCCCACGGGGCAGTGAGGATCCGGTACTGCGCGCCCTTGCCGCCGCGGTGGGATCCGACTCCTCCCGGTCCACCATCGTGTTCCTCGGCGACAACGTCTATCCCCGCGGCGTCCCCGCGGAGGATCATCCCACCCGCGCCGACGCGGTGCGCCGCCTCGCGGGGCAGGTGACGGTGGCCCGTAGCACGGGGGCGCGCACCATCTTCCTGCCGGGCAATCACGACTGGGCCGGGCGCTCCGGCGGGCAGAGTGGCTGGGAGGCGATCCGGCGTCAGGAGGCACTGATCGGGGAGCTGGGCGGGCCCAGGGTGAGGATGGCTCCCGGCGGCGGCTGCCCGGGGCCCTGGGTCGCCGACCTTGCCCCGGCGCTCCGGCTCATCGTGCTCGATACCCAGTGGTGGCTGCACTCCGGGCCGCGGGCCGCCTCGGCGGCGGACGGCTGCCAGACCTGGACCGAGGCCGCCGTGCTCGAGGCGCTGGGACAGCAGCTTTGCGCCGCGGACGGCCGGCGGGTGGTGGTGGCCGGGCATCATCCGCTCCTCAGCGCTGGTCCGCATGGCGGGCACTTCACCGTGATGGACCACGTCTTTCCCCTGCGGGAGTACCGGGGGTGGATGTGGCTGCCGCTGCCGGTGCTGGGATCGCTCTATCCGCACATCCGGCAATCGGGGATATCCAACCAGGACCTGAGCGGGCCCGCGAATCAGCGGCTGGTGGCCGGGCTGGCGGCAGCGTTCGCGCGCTGTCCTCCGGTGGCCTATGCCGCGGGGCACGAGCATGCCCTGCAGCTCTTCGACGGGCGCGGATGGCATGCGCCGTTCCTGATCGTGAGCGGGGCGGGGTACTTCGGCCACACCGAGCCGGTCGGGCGCCGGCGGGAGACCCTCGCCGCGCTCCGCGCCAGCGGCTTCTTCCGGCTCGATGCCTTTCCGGGTGGCCGCACCCGGGTCACCCTGCTGACCGTGGACCACGCCGGCCTGGCCACGGCGCGGGGCGAGTGGTGGACGGAATAACCCTCCGATGATCCCGAGGGACCCATGAACCAGGAGGAATCGGTGCTCCTGGCCATCGGCGTGGCGATCGCGGCGATCCTGCTCGCGGCGCTGGGCCGGCGGCTGCCCATCCCCACCGCAATCCTCCAGGTCCTCGGCGGCCTGGTGGTCGGGCTGCTGCCGGGAGCGGCGGCGCTCCGGATGAGTCCCGACCTGGTGTTCTTCGTCTTCCTGCCCCCGGTGCTCTGGGCCGGGGCGTTCTTCACCTCCTTCCGCGACTTCAAGGCGAATCTCCGGCCCATCAGCATGCTGGCGATTGGGCTGGTCGTGGTGACCACCGCGCTCGTGGCGATCGTGGCCCGCGCGCTCTTCCCCGGCATCCCCTGGGCGGCGGCGGTGGCCCTGGGCGCCATCGTCTCCCCCCCCGACGCGGTGGCGGCGGAGGCGGTCCTCAAGCGGCTCCCGATTCCGCGCCGGGTCATCAGCATCCTCGAAGGGGAGAGCCTGGTCAACGACGCCTCCGCGCTGATTCTCTACCGGGGAGCGGTGGCGGCACTGGTCACCGGGGTCTTCAGCCCCGGCGAACTGGTGGTGCGGTTCTTCGTGGATGCCGCGATGGGGATCCTGGTGGGACTGGTGGTCAGCTGGCTGGTGGTCCAGGTGGCCCGGCGGACCAACGACCCGCTGGCCGAGACGGCGCTGACGCTGCTGGGTCCCTACCTCGCGTGGATCGGGGCGGAGTCGCTGCACGTTTCCGCGGTGCTGGCCTGCGTCGCCGGGGGGATCTACCTGCGGCAGCACTTCTCGACGGTCGTGGCTCCGGCTTCACGGGTGCAGGCCCGCGCGGTCTGGGATCTCTTCCTCTTCGGGCTCAACTCGCTGGTCTTCCTGCTGCTCGGCGCCGAGTTCGGCGACCTGATCGAAGGCTCCGCCGCGGATGCCCTGCTCACGGTGGGGGGAAGCGGGCTGGTGATCGCGGGGCTGGTGATCCTGGTGCGCCTGGTCTGGGTGCCCCTCGCCACCGCGCTGCCCCGGTGGCTCAGTCCGGCGCTGCGGGCCCGGGATCCGATGCCGCCATTCGCGGCGATCTTCATGATCTCGTGGACCAGCATGCGCGGGATGGTGTCCCTCGCCGCGGCGCTGGCCTTGCCGCTGGTCACGGCCGCCGGCGCGCCCACCCCCTTCCGCTCCGAAATCGTGCTGGTGACGGTGGTGGTGGTCCTGGTGACGCTGGTGCTGCAGGGACTGACCCTGATCCCGATCTTCAGCCGGCTCAAGCTGCCGCCGGACCCGGCCCCCGCGCTGGAACATGCGCACGCCCAGGCCGAGGCGCGGCGCGCCGCGCTGGAGCAGCTGGCGGATCTGTCAGGGGAACCGTGGGTGACCCGGGAGGAGCTCGCCCGGGTGGAGGCGGAGATCCGGCACGGCCACCAGCATGCCTCCTCCGGCGGGGAGGCGATGGCCAGGGCGGTGACGCTGCGGCGCCTGCGCCTCTCCACCCTCGCCGCCCGGCGCCGCGCCCTGATCCGGCTGCGCGACGAAGGGGCGATCTCGGACGAAGTGCTGCTGGAGCTCGAGCGCGACCTGGACTTCGAGGCGCTCCAGCTCGGGGCCGGGAGCGAGCGCGAGGGGTGAGCGCGAGGGGTGAGCGGGTCAGGCTCCCGGGGGCCCGCCGGTTTCTCCCGGGGCAGGGATGGAGGTGCTCCCCTCCGGCAGCCGCTCCAGCCGGTCGAGACGCTCGAGGTCCACGGTGATGACTCCGTCCGGTGACTCCACGAACATGTCGGCGAAGCGCGCATCCCACGCCACTTCCTCCGGCACGTAGGAGGTGCGGGCGGTGACCCGCGTGGAGAAGGTCTCTTCGTGTCCCGCCGCCATCACCAGGATCTCCGCCTTCGATTCCCGCAGCTCCTCCGGGGTGACGCCGGCGAGCGGGCTGTTGCGGTCAATCGGGTGTACCACCGTCCAGTGCAGGGTGAAGAACTCCACCCGGTCCCGCTCGAGGGGAAGCTCGTGGAATTCCCGCACCCGTTTCCCCCCGACGAGTTCATACCACGCCAGGCTCACGTGCACGCTGACGTCGCTCAGCTCGCTCACTTCGTTGTTCACCAGCCGGAGCATGAGCCCGCGTCCGCCTTCATAGGGCGCCACCACGGCCCGGACCGAGAACCGGATGCAGGGACGGGGGCGTGACAGCCGGGCCAGGGTGAGGCCCCCACCGAGCGCGAGCCCC
>JAEUJI010000376.1 GCA_016794805.1 Gemmatimonadota bacterium | reverse complement strand
CTCGCCGGCTCGGCAGCGGCGAGGCGACGGAGGATCGCCTGAGCCAGCCGCTCCGAGGTGAGTGGCCCCGTGGCCACGACGCCCGGCGAGGGCAGCTCGGTCACCTCGCCCCGCTCCACCGTGATCAGCGGATGCGCCGTGACCCGGTCGTGCACCAGGCGGGAGAACACCTCGCGATCCACGGCCAGCGCGGCCCCCGCCGGCACCGCCGCGGCGTCCGCCGCCTCGAGCAGGATGCTCCCCAGCCGGCGCAGCTCCGCCTTGAGCAGCCCGTGCGCGTTGGTGAGCTCGGTGGACTTGAAGGAGTTGCTGCAGACCAGCTCGGCCAGGCGGTCCGACTGATGGGCCGCGGTGCGGACCGCCGGCCGCATCTCGCGCAGGGTCACCGGGACGCCGCGCTCGGCCAGGGCCCACGCGGCCTCACACCCCGCGAGCCCCCCGCCGACCACGGTCGCCCGGGTCACGTCGCCGCGGCTTCCTCGGCCTCCAGCACCACGATCTTGTGCTGGCACTTGAGGCAGGTACGGGACTCGCCCTCGGTCTTGTTCACCCGCTTCTCCATCCCCACCCAGCCGCAGTTGGGGCAGGTGTCGGCCACCGGGCGGTTCCAGGTGGAGAAGTCGCACGCGGGGTAGCGGACGCAGCCCCAGAACGACTTGCCCCGCTTGGTCCGGCGCTCGGCCAGGTCGCCCACGTCGCACTTGGGGCACTTCATCCCAAGGGGGATCGAGCGGGTGCCCTTGCACTCCGGATACCGGGTGCAGGCGAGGAACTCCCCGAAGCGCCCGGTCTTGATCACCATCGGCGCGCCGCAGAGGTGGCACTTCTCGTCGGTGGGCCGGTCCGGCGCCCGCGCCTTCTTGAGCGACTTCACGTAGTCGCAAGTCTGCTTGTAGTTGACGCAGGCGAAGTAGGGCCCGAAGCGGCCGGTGCGGAGCTCCACCTTGGCGCCGCACTTGGGGCAGCGCTCCTTCTCCAGCTCCTCCGGGTTGAGGCCGTGGGCCTCCGCCACGATGGCGCCAAGGTTCACCGCCGCGAGCGCCTTGGTGAACGGCTGGTAGAAGTCCTCCAGCACCGCCTGCCAGGACAGTTCGCCCTCCTCGATCTTGTCGAGCTCCAGCTCCATGCCGGAGGTGAACTCGACGTTGAAGATCGTGGGGAACTGGCTCACCATGATCTGCTCGACGGTCTCGCCCAGCTCGGTGGGGGTGAAGCGGCGCTGCTCCAGCTTCACGTACTCCCGGGCGACGAGAGTGCTGATGATCGAGGCGTAGGTGCTGGGCCGCCCGATGCCGAGGCGCTCCAGCTCCTTCACCAGGCTCGCCTCGGAGAAGCGGGGCGGCGGCTCGGTGAAGTGCTGGCTGGGGGTGATCGCCCGCACCTCCACCCGGTCGCCCACTTCCAGCGGCGGGATCGGGGTGAGATCCTCGACGCCCTTGCCCTCCTCGACCTCGCGGCCCTCGGTGTACACCACGTGGTAGCCGTCGAACAGCAGCACCGAGCCGGAAACCCGGAACAGGTAGCGGCCCAGGTCGAAGTCCACGATCGTCATGTCGTAGACCGCGGGGTTCATCTGCGACGCCACGAAGCGCTGCCAGATGAGCTGGTACAGCCGGTACTGGTCGGGCTCGAGGTAGCGCTGCACGTCTTCCGGCCGGCGCTTCACGTCGGTGGGCCGGATGGCCTCGTGGGCGTCCTGGACCCGGCTGCCCTTCTTCGAGCTGTACTGGTTGGGCGTCTCGGGCAGGTACTCCCGGGCGTAGTTGGCGCCGATGAAGGCGCGCACCGCGGCGATCGCGGTGTCGGAGACGCGCACCGAGTCGGTCCGCATGTAGGTGATGAGGCCGACCGGGCCCTCCTCCCCGACCTCGATGCCCTCGTACAGGTCCTGCGCCGCCCGCATGGTGCGGCGGGTGGAGAAGCCCAGCTTCTTGGCCGCCTCCTGCTGCAGCGTGCTGGT
>JAEUJI010000172.1 GCA_016794805.1 Gemmatimonadota bacterium | reverse complement strand
CCGCTCCCGGTGTTCGTGACGTAGGCAAAGCGCCCATCCGGCGTGACTTCCACCCAGCATGCCGCGGTTTCCGTCGTGCCGGCGGAGGCCGTAATCGTCGCCAGCGACGGCCCGCGTCGGACCTCGTAGGAGGAAAGCGCGCTGGCATCCGGCGCGCCGCCAAATGCCTCCGATACCAGCAACCGCCCCGCCGGGTCGAACGCGAAGCCGAACGGTGTCATGCCCGACGACGGCGCCGCGACGAAGTCGCCCAGCAGCCCATCGGCCCGCACTCGGTAGACTCCAACCAGGTTCGTGGCCCGCTCGGTGACGACCAGCACCCGCCCGTCGGGGCTGAATCCGGCCTGGGCCGGGGCGGTGGCGGCGCCCGAAAGCGGTCGCGTGGAACCGGTGATCGGGTGCAGAGTACCGTCTCGCGTCAGACGGAAGCCGGTGACGTTGCCGCTGCCCCCAGCGTTCAGGATGTACACGAGGTTGCCGTGCACCGCGACGCTTATCGGCAGCAGCCCGCCAGAGGCCGTGGTCCCGATCAGGGTCGCCCCGGTCGTCGAGGTGCGGAAGACGGAAACCGAATTGCTGCCGGCGTTCACGGCCAGGAGGAACCGGAGATCCGACGAGAGTCTGAGCCCGGCCTGGTTGCCGAGCCCGGCACCGGTGCCATTCCCGCCGGATGCCACCAGCGTCGCGGTCCCCAGGGCGCCATCGGGACCACGGGGAAAGACCAGAAGGGCGTTTCCGGTGGGGCTGTTGCTGGCTGTGACGACCACGCCCGGCAGCGCGCGTGCCGTGGCGGAGGGAGATGACGCGAGGGCGGTAGGGGTACGGTCGTCGATGCCGCAGGCGCCGAGGAGCGCGACGGCAGGGAGCAGCAGTTGCAGGCGGGACATGGCGGGATCTCCGAAGCGGTGGGAAGGAACGGTCAGGAACAGACTGTGCCCTTCCAACGCCTTCGGTCCCGTGACGGATCTCGTGCAAGCAGTCGCAGGATTGGTGCGGTTTCGGAGAGATCCACCGGCCTGCTGCCTGCGTTCCAGTTTCTTGTGTGGTCGTTGCAGGGATCGGCGGCTCACCCCGCACCGGCAGATGGCGCTACGGCCCGAACACCCCCGCGCCCCCCTGGCCATCGGTGAGGATCCCGATGCCGGTGCGGGGGTTGTGATACGCACCCGCCCCGCCGCCGTAGTTCTCGCCGACCCCGCCGTTCTGGCGGTACAGCTGCTGCGCCACCTGCATCAGGTTGGCGATCGCCGGTCCGCCCTCGACCCCCGCATAGCCCTGGCCGTCCAGCCAGTACCGACCGGGAACCACCTGACCCACCAGCTGCTGCAGCGCGGCGAGGTCCAGCGGGTGGATCTCCCGGCCATTGATGAACACGCCGGTGCCGCCGCCGGAAATGTCCGCCGGCAGCCTCCCCCCAAGCTCGAGGCCCGCGGTGGTGAAGCCGCGGGTGTGTCCCCCCTCGAGGCCCCAGGCCCCCGAGACCCGGTCATACCAGTAGCGCCCGTCGGGGATGCGGGTCGTGCTCCCGGCCTCGAGGCGCGCCAGGGTCGCGTCGGGCACCCGGCCGCGGTTGATGATCACCTGGCGGGGCGGGGCGGTCTGCCCGGCGACGTTCGCGGGATGCAGCAGACCGCCGGCCAGGAGCAGGAGGAAGAGGCGGGGCGCGGGCATGGGTGGACCCTCGGCAGCTGGAGGGAGGAGGAGCAGCGTTGTCAGGCGCGCCGCATGGGAGATAGGTCCGGGCCCGCCGCCTGGCAAGCCCGGCCCCTGGGGGAGGGTGCCGTCAGCGCGCGGCCAGCTCCGTCGTGGTGTCCTGGCGAGCCTGGACCAGCTCCAGGTGCGGCGCCAGGGCGGCGCCCACCTCCCAGGTGGAGACCGAGGCCCGGGGGTCGCCGTTCACGACGCCAAGCCAGGGCGCCGGCGCCCCGGTTTCCCAGTCGCCGAAGACCAGCACGGGCGTGCCGTAGCGCTTCACGTTCGAGCCGCGACCGGGCACCCACTGCTCCGCCCAGGTGTACATCCACCGCGCGTCGGTCTCCAGCAACCGCACGCAGCCATGACTTGCCGGCATGCCCGGCAGCTCGTACTGGTGGAACGCGACGCCCTTGAGCGCGATGAAGTTCACGTACCAGTCCAGGATCCAGCTCGGGTCGTCGGTGCTGATGGTGGTGCGGGACTTCCAGTTGGTGAAGAACAGCCCGGCGTCGGTGGGGGTCGCGGTCTTGCCGCTGCTGATCGGGCCCCAGCGCACCAGCGCGCCGTACTCATAGGCGGCGAAGGCCTGCACCCGGCGGGACACCAGCACGAACTTGGGGCTCGAGCGCAGCGGGAAGATGGCCTCGGGGAAGGGGGCGTACGCCAGTTCCGGCGCCACTGAGTCCGGGACCAGCAGCGCCCGGCGCCGCGCGAACTTCTCATCCACGCGATTGAGCTTGAGCACCGTCACCAACTGCGCGGAGTCGAGCGCCGCGGCGCCGCCCCACTCGGCCAGCGTCAGGCGGCGGAAGCTCCGGGCCCGGGACCAGCCTTCCCGCGTGGCGGCGGAGGCAGCACCGGCATGGATCGAGCCCGTAGCGGGCGGCGTGGGTCGAGTGTAGTGCGCGCCCAACATCAATCCGGCCGCCCCCAACACCAGCAGTGCCCGGCCCCCGCCGCGCAACCCCCCAAGATTCATACGGTTCGTACCATTGCTGGACATCCGGTGCAGGCGCTCCATGGCCCGGTAACGCAGGGCCATCCTGTGTGGTTCCAATGAGTTGCCCGCACAACATGGTCCGGCTGCGGGGGCCGCAGCCGGACCAGTCGTGCCGGGGTGGCTGCGTGCCACACCAGACAAGGGCAACCGCTATACCACTCAGGGGCCGACCTGGTGCTCCCCGGTCACCGCATGGGCCACCTGGTCCACTGCCTCATTCCCCAGCACCCGGCGCGCCAGCCGGTTGAACCACTCCCGGACGCTGTCGAGGATCTCGTAGAAGGTCGGGATGGCGATCAGCGTGAGCAGCGTCGAGGTGATCACCCCCCCGATCACGGCCACGCCCAGCGGCTGGCGGAACTGGGCGCCATCGCCCCGGCCCAGCGCCACCGGGATCATCCCCGCAATCAGGGCAAAGGTGGTCATCAGGATCGGGCGGAGCCGGATGGCCCCGGCCGCGATCAGCGCCTCCCGCAGCGCGAGCCCCTGCCGTTCCCGCGCCCACTTGGCGAAGTCGATCAGCAGGATCGCGTTCTTCGCCACGATGCCCATCAGCAGGATGACGCCAATCAGGCTCATGATGTTGATCGTGAGGCCGGTGACCGCGAGCCCGAGCATCACCCCGATCATCGAGAGGGGCAGCGACATCATGATGGCCAGCGGGTCCACGAACGAGCCGAACTGCATCACCAGGATCAGGTACATGAGCATCGCCGCGACGCCGAGGGCGACATAGATGCTGCCGAAGACCTCGTTCTGCTGCTCCGCGTCGCCCCCTTCGGAGATCCGCACCCCGGGGGGCAGCGGGATCTTCGCGAGCGCCGCCCGTACGTCATCCATCACCGGGCCGGTGGCGCGGCCGGAGGTGTTCCACTCCACGTTGACGACCGGGTCCCGGTTGAGGTGGTTGATCACCGCCGGCCCGAGCCCCTGGGTGACATCCGCCACCTGCCCCAGCGGCACCGTGGTGGGGAGGCCGGTGGGGCCGGCCACGAGCAGCGGCAGCCGCCGCAGGTCCTCCGGCCGGGTGCGGCTCTCCGGGGCGAGGCGGATCTGCACGTCCCGGGTTTCGCCGCTCGGGTCCACCCAGTCCCCGGCATCGATGCCGGCGAAGGCGGGGCGCACCGACTGCGCCACGTCCCCTACCGTGATCCCAAGGCTGCCGGCGAGGCCCCGGTTGAGGGAGATCGTGACCTCCGGCTTCTGGCCCTTGGAGGACAACCCCAGGTCCACCACGTTCGGCACCGTGGCCACCACCGCCTGGATCTGCTCCGCCACCGCGGTGATGGTCGCCACGTCGCCACCGCGCACTTCGAGCTGCAGCTGCTTGCGCCCACCGCCGAAGTCACTGGTGAAGATGGAGACCTTGGCCCCGGTCATCCGCGTGGTCTGCTCCCGCAGCCGGGCGGCCAGGTCCTCGGCGCTGGCGTCGCGGTCGTGGCGTGAGGTGAGCCGGACGAAGATGTGCCCCTCGTCCACGGCGCCGGCGTTGCCGCCGCCCAGGGTGGTGTAGGTGTAGCGCACCTCCGGTTCCTGCCGGAGGGCGGCAATCACCTCCTCCGCCTTCGCGCGGGTGTACGCCAGGCTCGACCCGGGCGGCGTCTCGATCTTGATGTTGAATTCGGAGCGGTCGTCCTCGGGGAAGAACCCCACGCCCACCAGCCGGTAGTACGGCATGGCCAGCGCCCCCACGAACGACGCGGTGGCAATCAGGACCATCGTCCACCGGTGGTCCAGCGCCCACGCGATCACCTGCTTGTAGCCCTCCGCCAGGCCGGTGAACCAGGCGTTGAACCGGTCCAGCTTCCGGGTGATCCACGCCTTCTCGTGCTCCGGCCGGTGCGGATCGGGCCAGTAGGCGGAGAGCATCGGATCCAGGGAGAAGGACACGAAGAGCGACACCGCTACCGAGCAGGCGATGGTGAGCCCGAAGGGCTTGAACCACTGTCCCGAGATCCCCGGGAGGAAGGCGATCGGGACGAACACCGCCAGGATGGAGAAGGTCGTGGCCGCGACCGCCAGCCCGATCTCGTCGGTGCCCTCCCGCGCGGCGGTGATGTGGTCTTTCCCCATCTCCACGTGGCGGACGATATTCTCCCGTACCACGATGGCATCGTCGATCAGGATGCCGATGGCCAGCGACAGGCCGAGCAGCGACATGGTATTCAGGGTGAAGCCGAAGGCCCACACCGCGATGAACGAGGCCAGCACGCTGACCGGCAGCGCCAGGCCGGTGATGATGGTGGAGCGCCAGGAGTTGAGGAACAGGAAGACCACCAGCACCGTGAGCAGGGCCCCCTCGATCAGGGTCTCCTCCACGTTGGCCACCGACCGGTCCACCTTGTCCCCCGCGTTCTTGACCACGTCCAGCTTGACCCCGGGCGGGAGGTCCGCGGTGAGCCGCTCCAGGCGCTCGATGATGCGGGCGCTCACGTCGGTGGTGCTGAAGCCCTTCGACTTCTTGATGTCGATGCCCACCGCCTCCTGGGTGTTGAACAGCGCCAGCGAGCGCGGCTCCGCCGTGCCGTCGATCGCCTGTGCCACCTCACCCAGGCGGATCAGGCGGCCATTCCGCTCCGCCACCACCAGCCGGAGGAAGTCCTGCGGTTCCGCCAGGCGGCCGGTGAGCCGGATGCTCCGCTCCTCCCACGCCGTCTCGATCCGTCCCACCGGCGACGCCAGGTTCTGGGCCCGGAGCGCGCCCACCACCTGGGCCACACTCACCCCCGCCGCCTGCAGCGCCTCCGGGCGGAGCAGCACGGTGAGCTCCCGCTCGTGCTTCCCCAGCACGGTCACCTCGGCCACCCCCTGCAGCGAGCGGAGTTCGCGCGCGATGCCGGGATCCGCCACCCGGGTGAGCTCGGCCGCGGACAGCCGGTCGGAGGAGAGCGCCAGCGACACCACCGGCCGGTCGGTGTCGGAGAGCTTCTTGATGATCGGCTCCTCCAGTTCCTCCGGCAGGTCGGCGCGGATGCCGCTGATGGCGTCCCGCACGTCCTGGGTCGCCTCGAGCAGCGTCTTCTCGAACTGGAACTCGATCACGATCTGGCCGTACCCGTCCTGGGCCGTGCCCTGCATCTTCTTGACCCCGCTGATCGCCGCGATCGCCTCCTCCACCGGCTCCAGCACTTCCCGCTCCACGCCGTCCGGCGCGGCCCCCGGATAGACCAGCCCCACCAGCACGAAGGGAGGCTGCACGTCGGGGAACTCATCGGTCTTCACCTGGAACAGCGCGATCAGGCCGAAGACCGACAGCGCCAGCATTGCGACGATGGTGACGACCGGACGCTTGATCGCGAAATCGGAGATCAGCACGGGTTACTCCTTCTCCGCCGCGGCGCCGACCTGCACCGTCAACCCCGGCGCGATGCCTCGCGCGCCACCCAGCAGCAGGGTGTCCCCCGGTGCGAGTCCGCTGCTCACCTCCATGCGCTCCTCCGCGGCGTCGATCAGCCCGAGCGTCACCTCCACCCGCTCCACCTTGCCCTGCCGCACCCGCACCACGAAAGGCCGGAGCCCCTTCCGGTCCACTGCTTCGCTCGGGACCACCACGCCCAACCTCGAGGCCGTGGCCACCCGTCCGTCGGCGAACAGCCCGGCCACCAGCCGCCCGCTGCCATTGGGGATCCCGACCGTCACCCGCACCTGCCCGGTGGCGGGATCCACCGCGGGGTTGATTCGCGTGATCCGCCCCCGCAGCGGCTCCTCCAGCCCGGCGACCGTGAACAGCACCGGCGCCCCCACCGCCAGGTCCTTGAGCGCGTCGGTGGCCACGGTCCCCTCCAGCTTGAGCGCCGCCGGGTCCACCACGGTGAACAGCGGATTGCCGGTCTGGACGATGTCGCCAAGGTTTGCCGGCCGCTCGCTCACGACGCCGCGGAACGGCGCCCGCAGCACCGTCTTTCCCAGTGCCTTCTCCGCGGTCGCGAGCCGCGATCGGGCATCCGCCGCCTGCGACTCGGCGGAGGAGAGGGTCCACTCCGCCTGCTCCCGGTCCCGGTCGGCGATGGCCCCCGCCTCCGCCAGCGCGCGGGAACGCTCGGCGTTCCGCCGCGCGAGGCCGGCGTTGAGCTCCGCGGTCGTCACCGCGGACTGGGCCGAGGTGTATGCGTCGCGCAGCCCGGTGTCGTCGATCCGCCCCAGCACCTGCCCGCGTGCCACCGGCTGCCCGGGCTCGGCGCGGACTTCGATGAGCGCACCCCCGACCTCGGCGCGGACGGTTGCGCTGCGCTCGGCGGCCAGGGTGCCGGCGATCGCCGGCCCCACCAGCAGCGTCTCCTGCTCGGCCACCGCAAGGTTCTCGCGGCCGACGAACATCGTCGAGTCGCTCGCGGTGGCCGCGTGGGCGTCCCCGCGGTCACAGCCGCTGCCGGCGAGGGAGAGGATGGCCAGCGCCACGCCGGCCGCCGGGAAATGGGTTCGCGTCATGTCAGGGTTCCGTGTCATCGGATGTTAGTTCCCGCCGCCGGTGCTGGTGTTCGCGTAACCACTGGCGGCGCTCGTCAGCGTGGCGCTCAGGCCGCCCCCGGCGAGGGGCAGGTCCCGCAGCAGCGCCAGCCGGGTGCGCGCCACCCGCACATCCCGTGCGGCAGTGGCGCGGTTGGCCTGGGCCTGCTCGAGCAGCAGCCGCGCGTCGGTCAGTTCGGTCTGGGTCGAGATGCCTTCCGTGTAGCGGATCGTGGCGATCTCGTACGCCCGTTCCGCCTGCTGGACCGTGCCTTGCGTGGCGGCCCACGTGGCCTGCGCCGTCAGCAGCAGCTCCACCGACTGGCGGGCGTCGAACACCGCGCCGTCTGTGGCCTGCATCAACCGCGCGCGCGCCTGCGCGAGGCTGGCTTCCGCCACCATCGTGTTGCCCCGGAGCCGCCCGCTGGTCCACAGCGGGACCGAGACGTTCACCCCGACGGTCCAGTCGGAGACGAAGTCGGCGTTCCAGGGCTGGCCGTCGCTGGGGTATCCGATGCGCGCGAAGTTGGACGTGAGCTTGACGGTCGGCACCCGGTCCCAGCGGGTGACGCTGGTGAGCACCTCCTGCACCGTCACTGCCTCCGCCAGCTGTTGCACCGCGGCCCGCTCCGCCGCAGCGGTGTCCCCCGGGGCGAGGACGATGGTGTCAAGCAGCGAGGTGGCCCCCGCGGGAGCCTCGTCGAGCGTGGTGGTGAGCGCCAACCGCTGGTCCACCGGCAGCTTGAGCAGCTGATTGAGCCGCAGGAACGTCAGGGTGCGCTGCGAGCGCCGCTGGATCACCGCCGCGCGCTGGTTGTCGCGGGTCACCTGCGCCCGCAGCAGGTCGAATTCGGGCTGGGTGCCCACCTGCCGCCCCAGCCGGGTCTGCGTCAGCGTGGTCTCGGCCTGGGCCAGCGACAGCTCCGCGATGCCCATCAGCCGGTCACTGAGCGCCGCGTCGAAGTACGCCTCGGTCACCTCGAGCCGGGCCTGCGCCTCGGCGGCGGTGAGGCTGAGCTTCGCCAGCCGCCGCCCCGCCACCGCCGCCCGCGGCCGGCCCTTGAGGATGCCGCTGCTGAACAGCGTCTGGCTGAACTGCAGCCCCAGGTTGTACTGGTTCTTCCGCCCGAACGGCAGGTTGCCCAGCGCGGCGAAGGGATTGAGTGACGAGAGGCACTCCACCGTGCGCTCCAGGCTGTCCACCCGCTCTCCCACCGGCAGGTTCGGGTCGCCGGCGAAGCGATTGCAGAAGGTGGTGGCCGTGCTGTCCACCGCGCCGCTCCCGGTGCTGAATTGCGACTTGAGCGTCCGGGTGTAGGAGGCGCTGCCGGTGAGTTGCGGCAACAGGTCCGCGCGGACCCGCTTCACCTCGCCATCAGCCCGCTGGATGTCCGCGCGGGCGATGGCGACGGCATCACTGGCCGGCACCGCGATCTGGAGTGCCTCCTCCAGCGACAGCGCCCGGGGCTCCTGGGCCTGCCCCGCCAGCGGGGCGGCCACCAGCGGAAGACAGAGCAGAAGGCGCCTCACGGGCGGGCCCTCCGGCCGGCCGGCGCCGGGCGGTACCCGACGCTCTGGAGCAGCAGGGCCACGTAGTTCCGCAGCACTTCCTCGGGGGGCGGCAGCGTCGCGCCGAAATGATCGCGCCAGACGGCGTGGGTGAAGATGGCGCCGATCAGCATTCCGGCCGCCGCGTCCGGAACGAACTCGTTCCGTGCCAGCCCCGCGTCACGTATCCGGCCGAGGTAGAAGGACAGTTCGGCGTGTTCGGATCGCGGCTCCTCGCAGATGGCCGGGGCGATCTCGGGGTGTTCCACGAGGTCGCCGAGGACCCGGCTGATCAGGTGCCGGGCGCCGTACCAGCGGTGGTACAGCTCCCAGGCCCAGGCATTGAGCTCGGCCTCCGCGTCTGCGGGCTCGCCGAGTGGGGGCATGCTGTCTGGGCGATGGGCGCAACCCAGGGCCGCCTTGATCAGGGCATCCTTGGTGCCGAAGTGGCGAAAGAGGGTGACCTCGTTGACGTCGGCTTCCTGCGCGACCCGCCGGGTCGTGGTGCCGCGGAATCCCGCCTCGGTGTAGACGCGGGTAGCGGCCTCGAGAATGCGTTCGCGGATGTCTTGCATGGCGGGACAGAATAAAGGGGGCCGGACAGCAATGCAAGCATGTACTTGCTGTCCAACCTTTCTGAGCAAACTCGCCGCCCACCGGCTCTCGGGGCCTCCTCCCCGAACCCGGAGCTGCCGCCACCGGTCCCGCCTTCCCGAGCGGGTATGGACACTCCATCCTTGAGACGTTCCCCCGTGGCGGGATTCCCGAGCCCTTCCCGAGGCCCCGTGCGCCCCCTGGTCCTGGCCCTGTTGTCCCTCGTCGCCTGCCGCTCCGGCCCCACCGCCCGGCGTGCCGGGGTGGACTCGCTGCCCGAACGCCCCCTGGCGTCGGCGCCGGTGATCCGGGGGCCCACGGTCGTGGCCTTCTGGCTGTCGGAGACCGATACCCTGACCCCGGGTTCGGGCCTGGATCTGCTGGATGACTTCCGGGCCTACACCGCCCTGGTGGGGGATGCCCTCGAGGAGGCGGGAATCGTCCTCGAGGCGACGACCGCGGATTCCATCGTGGTGGAACTCGAGGGGGGGCCCCGCCGCGTGATCATGCTGCGCGGCCTGGACTACCCCTTCGGCTACGTGCTGGTGGAGCCCGGTTTCCCGGAGACGATCCTGACCGGGGTCTCGACCGACGAGGAGCTGATGGCGGAGGTGGAGTGGTACTTCGGCGAGGACGAGGAGGAAGAGGGGAGCGCGCCACGGCGGCTGGTGCGGGGGGTTACCGCATCGCCTCCGCCACCCGCTGGGCCAGCACCCCGGGGGTGAACGGCTTCTGCAGGAAGCTGGTATTGGGGAGCAGGGTGCCGTGCTGCAGGATGGTGTCGTCGGTGTAGCCCGAGACGTACATGATCCGGAGCCAGGGCCGGCTCGCCCGCAGCCGCGCGCTGAGTTCCTGGCCGCTCATCCCAGGCATGATCACGTCGGTCACCACCAGGTCGATGTCCCCCTCCCAGCGTTCGGTCAGCCGCAGCGCCTCGGGTCCATCTGCCGCCTCGAGGACGGTGTATCCCACGTCCTCGAGCACCCGGCGGGCCAGGCGTCGCACCGCCGCCTCGTCTTCGACCAGCAGGATGGTGCCGCTCGCGCGCGTCGTCGGCGGGTCTGGTGGCGCCTCCACCGGCTCGGCGGCGCCCTCCACCCGGGGCAGGTAGATCCGGAACCGGGATCCGCGGCCCACCTCGGTGTCCACGAAGACAAAGCCGTCGCTCTGCTTCACGATGCCGTACACGGTCGCCAGGCCCAGGCCGGTGCCGCGGCCGGGCTCCTTGGTGGTGAAGAACGGCTCGAAGATGTGCCGCAGGGTCTGGGGGTCCATGCCGGTACCGGAGTCGGTCACCGTGAAGAGCACGTAGGCGCCGGCCGGCATGATCGCCTCCGGCCCGTGGGCGGCGCCGGGGAAGAGCACATTGGCCGTCTCGAGGAGCAGGCTCCCGCCGGTGGGCATGGCGTCCCGGGCGTTGACGCAGAGATTGACGATTACCTGCTCCAGCTGCCCCGGGTCCGCCCGCACCCGCCACAGGCCCGGCACCGTCGCGGTCCGCAGGGTGATGTGCTCGCCGATCAGCCGTCGCACCAGGGACTCCACCCCCTGCACCAGCTGGTCCAGTTCGATGGTGCGGGGTTGCAGTACCTGCCGCCGGCTGAAGGCGAGCAATTGCCGGGTCAGGTTTGCGGCGCGGGTGGCCGCGCGCTTGATCTCCTCCACGTCCTCCCGTTCCGGCGAGCCCAGCGCCAGGCCGCCGAGCAGCAGCTCGCTGGTGCCGAGGATCGCGGTGAGCAGGTTGTTGAAGTCGTGGGCGATGCCGCCCGCGAGCCGGCCGGCCGTCTCCATCTTGCGGGACTGCCGCGCCTCCTCTTCCAGCTGCCGCTGCAGGGTGATGTCCCGCTGCGTGCCCCAGGCTCGCGCCAGGTGGCCGCCGTCGATGATCCCCACCAGGGTGTTGAGGAACACCTTGGTCCGCCCTTCCCGGTCCCGCTCGTGGCTCTCCGCGTCCGCCAGCCGGAAGCCCCCCTGCACGAACTGCCGCAGCATCGCGACGTTGCGCGGGTCCTCCGGGCTCAGCAGGTCACGGAGCCGGAAGCCGAGCAGGGTGCCCGCGTCCTCCACCCCGTACTGCCGGGCCATGGCCTGGTTGCACTCGGCCAGCCACCCGCGCTCGAAGATGGCGGCGATCACCTCGTCCTCCGGGAGGGTCAGCGGGATCGGGTCGTCCACCTCGAAGCGCCAGATGCCCTCGGTGCTCTGCTCCACGAACAGGCGGTACCGCGCCTCCGCCTGCTCCAGCCGCTGGCCCGCCTCCTTGAGCTCGGTCACGTCCACGTCCACGCCCAGAAACCCGACGAAGACGCCGAGGGCATCCCACCGCGGGATGGCGATCTGCAGCAGGTGGCGCCAGGCCCCGTCATGGCGCCGCATCCGGAACTCGAGGGTGAACCCCCGCTGCACCACGGTGGTCTGCTGGTAATGGGCCGCGACCCGCGGACGATCCTCCGGATGGAGGGTGTCCAGCCAGCCGTTCCCCATCTCCTGTTCCCAGGTCCGGCCGGTGAACTCGAGGGCGGTACGATTCTCCCAGGTAAGGCGCCGGGTGGCGTCCTCGATCCAGATGTGCACCGGGGCCTTGTCGGCCAGTTCCCGGAAGACCCGCTCGCTCTCCTCCATCTGGCGCGTGCGCCATCCTTCGGCCGCCGCGTCGCTGATCGCGACCACCAGGCTGCCCACCGCGGGATCCTCCAGCAGGTTGAGCACGTGTCCGGAGACCCGCTGCGCCTGTCCCCCGGCGGCGCGCACCAGCGCCGTGCCGGCCAGCGGCTGTCCCGGGTGCTCCAGCGCCCGCCGGAAGTACTCCCGTACCTCCGCCTGGCCCTCGGGCAGCACCAGGTCGGTGGCGGGCCGGCCCACGAGGTCCCCCGGCTCGTACCCGAAGAGGCGGCGCACCCCGTCACTGGCGAACTGGATGATGAGCGAGGGGTCGAGGCTGAGTACCGCGGAGGTCTCGAGCCGGGTGAGCGCCTCGAACACTCGCGCCCGCCGCTCGGTGGCTTCACGCCGCGCGTGACGGGCTTCCGCCCGCGCCCGGGCGGCGGCCAGGCGGCCGCGGGTGACGCCGGCCGACTCCAGGACCTCATCGGCGCCGAGTCGCAGCAGCGTGGCCTCGGTGCCGGGCTCGAGTTGTGGGGTCAGAATCACGGTGGGGAGGGAGCCGGCGGAGACGGCGGCCGCGACCGCCTCGAGGTCCGGCAGGCCCGGGACCACGAGTCCCGGGGAGACCTGCCGGGCCACGTCCGACACCTCGCGCGGCACCGGCCCGGGCGAGAAGTGGAAGACCGCGGCCGAAGCGGCCGCGGAGGGGACCAGGGGTGGGGCCATCGATGCCTATGCTACGGCCGCGGGGGGACGGCCGTGGCTAAGTATCGGGCCTTCCCCCTCCGGAAGGCAATCGTCTGGTCAGCCGCGGACCTTGAGCACCACCCGGCCCTTGAAGGTGCGGACCTGCACGGTGGCCCGCCCGTCCCCCGTGGTGGCGACCCATTCGCCCTTTCGCTCCCCGGGCCGGAGGAGGGCCGCGGGCAACAGTTCGTTGACGGGGGCGGCCACGTAGCTCACCAGCTGCCAGGTGGCCGCAAGCCGCGGCGGGAGCCGCAGCTCGATGTCCCCGCCGTGAGTCGCCGCCTCGAGGTGGCCGTCGGCGTCGAGGTCCCCCTTGAAGGCGATCTCGCTGGCGACGGTCTCCAGCCGGACCCGGTGGACGCTGCCCTCCATCCCCACCAGCAGCGGCCCGCTCACCGTCTGGGCGTCCAGCTCCTGCAGAACGCCGCGGACCACGATGGTACCGCTGGCGGTGCGGACCCGCGCCAGGGGTCCTTCCAGCGCCAGCTCCACGTTGCCATCCAGCGTCTCAACGGCGGCGCTCGCGGCCTGGCCCGCCAGCCGCACCCGGCCGCCGACGCTGGTGACCTCCACCGTCCCCCCCTGGAGGGTGACCTCAATGTCCGCCGCGGCGGACTTGATCCACAGCCGGGCGCGGGCCGGCACCCGGATGTCGAGGTCGGCGACCCCGTCAGGTTCACGCCCCACCGGCGGCTCCACCGAGAGCTTGAGCGCCTCCCGGGTGCCGCCCAGCCCGAACCGTCCCGCGCCCGGGTCCACCCGGCCCTGGACGTGGACGCTGTCCCGCGTCCAGGCCGTGATCCGGAGGCTACCCGTGAGGGACCAGATCCGGATGGCCGCGTCGCTCCCGGCGGCCCGTCCGGTATTGACCGCGCCCTGGGCCGGGAGCCCGGCGGCGGCGGCGGTGAGCAGGAGGCCCAGCAGGCGGAGGGACATCACGACTCCTGCCGGCCGGCGGCGGTGGCGCGGCGGAGCAGTTCCAGCCGCTGCTCGTAGCGCGCCACCAGCATCTGCTCCAGCGCGCCATTGGCCGGATCCCCCGCGAGCGCCGCTTCGGCCTCGCGGATCGCCTGGTCGATGATCTCCAGGTTGCGTTCCACCACCCGGCGGGTCTCCGGGGCCAGGCCGGTGCTCTCGCCGGCGAGCCGGCGGGAGAGTTCGGTACTGGCCGCGGCGTATTCCGCCTGGAGCGTGGCCAGCCGGGTGGGCGCCTCGTCGCGCTGTCCCAGGCGGGCCGCGGCGAACCCACCGGCGAACAGCGCCAGCGCCGCCGCGAGCTGCAGCCACGGCAACCGGCGCGCGGACCGCGCCGCGAGCCGCGGGGCAATGCCGGACCAGAGATCGCGGCCCGGCTCAATGGCGCGGGGCAGGGCCCGGGCCTCGGCCAGGATCGCCGCCAGCGCCGCCACCTCCGCCCGGCAGGCGGCACAGGCGGCGAGGTGCGCATCCACGCGCGCGACGGTGGCCGGGTCGAGCGCGCCGTCGGCGTAGTCGTCGAGCAGCGGCAGGATATCGGTATGACTGTTCATCGTCCCAATGCCTCCCGGAGCAGCCGGCGCGCCCGGTGGAGCTGCGCCTTGCTGGTGCCTTCCGCAATGCCCGCCAGGCGGGCGATTTCGTCGTGCTGGTACCCTTCGACGTCGTGCAGCAGGAACACCGCGCGCGCCCCCGGCGGCAGTCGCCCGATCGCCTGCTCCAGGTCCCCCGCCAGCGGGCTGGGCGCCGCGGCGGCCCGGTCGAGGAGCGCGGCATCGTCGGTCAGGGTGAGCCGGTTCGACCGCCGGCCGGCGCTGCGCCTGGCCTGCAGCACCTCGTTCACCGTGAGCCGGTGGAGCCAGGTGGAGAAGGCGCTGTCTCCCCGGAAGCTGCCCAGTCGCTGCCAGGCGCGGACGAACACGTCCTGCGTGTGCTCCTCCGCCTCCCCCCGGTCCCCCGAGAGCCGCAGGCACAGGGCGAAGACCCGTCCCACATGCGCCTGGTACAGGGCGTGGAACGCTGCCTGGTCTCCGTCCTGGGCCCGCCGGACGGTGTCGTTCACGCGGCCTTCGGTGGCGGGGGCATCGTGCAGTGGGATGCCGGAACTCCGGTCGGGGTTTAGGCCAGCCTGCCGCCAATCTACTCTCACGCGCGCTTCACGCTTCGTTCACGCCGGGAGTGGCTATATGTCT
>JAEUJI010000317.1 GCA_016794805.1 Gemmatimonadota bacterium | reverse complement strand
ATCGCCGGTCGGTGGCGTTGAGCCCGATCTCGATCGCATCGTGTCCGAATCGGTGCGCGCCGGGCTGCTCGGCGCGAGCCACGATTACGCCGCGGCGCGCGACGCCGACGTGGTGCTGATCTGCACCCAGACCGACAAGCGCGGCATGGCGCCGGACTACGGCCCCCTGTTCGAGGCGCTGGACGGCATTGCCGGCGCCCTCAAGGAGCGGCCCGCCGGCAACGTGCCGATCGTGGTGTTCGAGTCCACCCTGGCGCCCTCCACCATGACCACGCTCATCCGGGAGCTGTTCGCGCGCCACGGCCTGGTGGAGGGCAAGGACGTGCTGCTCGGCAACAGCCCCAACCGGGTGATGCCCGGCCGGCTGGTCGAGCGAGTCTCCACCTCGGACAAGATCGTGGCAGGGCTGCACCCCGACACGCCGGGACTGATCCAGCGGCTCTATGCCCGGATCGTCACCCGCGGCACCCTGCACCCCACCAACAGCATGACTGCCGAGGTGGTGAAGACGCTGGAGAATGCCTACCGGGATGTCCGGATCGCGTACGCCGCGGAGGTGGTCCGCTGGTGCGACCGGCACGACGTGGATTTCTACGCCCTGCGGCAGCAGGTGAACGACCGGCTGCACCAGGCGGACGCCGCCAACACCGACCCCAATGCCGTGCCCAGCGGCGGCCTGCTGGTGCCGACGGTCGGGGTGGGCGGACACTGCCTCCCCAAGGATGGCATCCTGCTCTGGTGGCGGGCGCTGGAAGCGAAGGAGAGCACCGCGAAGAGCCTGATCCTCGACGCCCGCCGCGTGAACGACGAATCCCCGGCGGAAACGCTGGCCCTTGCCGAACGCGCCTTCGGGCCGCTCAACGGACGGGCCGTGGCGCTCCTGGGCGCGGTGTACCGCTTCAACTCCGAGGATACCCGCAATTCGCCGACCCTGGTCCTGGCCCGGCTGCTGCTCGACCGGGGCGCGCGGGTCACCATCCACGACCCCTACGTCTATCCCACCGACCAGAACCTGCAGCGCACCGGGCTGGCGGACTTCTTCACCCGCGAGCTGGAGCAGGCGGTGGCCCCGGCGGACATCATCATCATGTGCACCGCGCACCGGGTGTACCTGGACGAGCGGGAGGCCCTGCTGGGGATGGCCAAGCGCCTGGTGGGAGTGGTGGACGCCTGCAACATCTGGCACAGCGCGGACGTGGCGCGGCGCAACGTGGGGTACGCCGGGATCGGGCGGGGAAGCCAGGCGCCGTCGCCGGAACTGGTGGCGGATGTGTTCGACGGATTCCGCGCGGTGGAGACCGGGGTGGCCAACGAGGTCAACGGCCTGGTCGAGTTCCTCAACGCGCGCTACGCCGCGGATGGATTCAACACGGTGCAGTTCAGCGAGGTCCAGCGGATCGCGGGGACCTGTGTCACCGGGTGCGCCATCACCGACCCTGGCGTTGCGCGGGCCCCGGCGGGCAAGAGCGGGTTCCGCTCAGCGCTGGTCGGGCGCGCCGGCTAGCCGCGGGCATTCCGGGCAGTGGGCCGGCGCCACGAGGAACTCCGCCAGGTAGCGGGGCTTCCCCGAGGCGTCGGGCCAGATCGGAAAGACCCGCCAGACGCGGAAGTCGCGGGCGCGGGCCTCATCGTACGCCTCGCCGTGGCCCTCCTCGTCGTCGGAGCCGGGCCGGATCCGGTTGACGGTGATCTTGGGCTCGAAGCGGGTCCACCCGTCCAGGTTCATCCGGACGCCGGTGTTCTGCCGGGCGCGCATCACGAAGGGGAAGAGCCGGGTGTTCATCGCGAACTCGTCGGCGACGAGCCCGACGATGACCCGGTCCCGCTCCGGCCAGTGATGGGTGAGCGCCGCGAGACTGTCCGACGCCCCGCGGATGGTGAAGGTCGGACGTCGCAGGAACTCGGCGAAGCGGAGCGGCTCCGCCAGCAGGAACGCGCCGAGCGCAACGTACCGGGGCAGGATCCGGGGGGTGGCCGGTAGCCGTGGTCCGGCCCACCAGCCCAGCAGGGCGCCCACCGCCGCGGCGAGGTGCCACACCGGAGTCACGATCGCACTCTCCGGCGTGCCTCCCAGCGCCGCGACCATGCCACCGGCGGCCTCGGCGAGCCAGGGGAGCAGGATCATCCCCAGCACTCCTCCCAGGGCCAGGCCGGCGGCCGCGCCCCGCCACCGCGCTCCGGTGCCCTCGAACCGGCCGGGGAGCGCAAGTCCGGGAGCCCGCATGGCCGGGGCGGCCAGGATGGCGACGGCGGGCCACAGCAGGAGGAAGCGCCGGTCCACCTGGTAGTGCTGCGGCAGCAGCAGCAGCAGGGCGCCACCCAGCCACGCCCAGCCGAACCACTCGGTGAGCGATGGCCGGGGACCCTCCCGCCGTGACAGCCGGCCGGCCGCGAGGAGCGCCACCAGCAGGAGGGGCACGACGCTCTGGCTGATGAAGCCGTTGCGCCGGAGCCCGACGAGACCGAGGCCGAGAAACTCGACCCGCGGAATGCCGTGGTCGGTGAAGCTCACGATGCGGCTGACGCGCATCTGGTTCATGATCTCGTGCCGGACCGGCCAGAGCCAGAGCGCCAGCGCCAGCACCCCGGCGGCGGCGGCGGCGAAGATGACCCGTCGCGGCGATTCGAGCTGGAAGGGGGGCAGGGACGGGTCGCGGCGCGCGGCGTACCAGTGCAGCAACCAGAACAGGCCAAAGGCGGGGATGAGCGCCATGGCGGTCGGCTTGGCGAGCAGCGCCAGCACCAGCCCCACCCCGCCCAGGTAGCCCCAGGCCGGCCGCTCGGCGGCCAGCCGGACCCCGACGCCGGCGGTGACGATGAGCAGCAGCTGAAAGGACTCCACCAGCCCGACCCGGCTGTGGCTGATGGCGAAGTAGCTGCACCCCAGCAGCAGGGCCGGCACCAGCGCTTCGCCCCGCGGGTGCCGGGCCCGGAGCCCGAGATAGAGCACCACGCTGGCGAGCGCCCCCGACACGGCGGCGAGCAGCCGGGTCGGGACCAGGCCGGTGCCGAGCAGTTCGTAGACGCCCCGGAGCACCACGGTGTAGAGGGGTGCCCCGTAGAGCGGGGGATTGTGGTCGTCCATGATCCACCGGCCGAAGACCGCATGGTTCCGGGCGTTGTGCGCCCACCAGGCCTCGTCGGTGAAGAAGTGCTCGTGCATGTCCTGCGGCGGATCGGCGCCGAGGAAGAGCAGCCGCGGCAGCAGGGCCACCGCCAGGACGGCCAGCACGGTCAGGGCCTCGGCGGGCCAGGCGGCGCGGGCGGGTGAGGGGATGCTCGTCAGGCGCTACGCTCCTTCCAGTCGGCCGAGCCCCTCCTCGATGGCGGCAAACTCGTCAGGCTGGAGTCGCCGCTTCCGGGACACCGTGAATCGGAGCCCCTGGGGCATGGGACACCCCGTTGCAGGATCGATGCCGAGTAGTCCGGTCGCAATCCGGGCCATGGCCGCTTCCGGGTGGGTGCAGAACTCCTCGTACGGGAGCACCATGGATCGGGCGGGACCGAGCGCGGCATGGAGGTCGGCCCCCGCCCGGCGGTGGGCTACCACCTGGCGGCAGACGCTGGTGATGGGGTCATCCTCGGCCCGGAAGTCGGGGTGGAGGCCGTAGGGAGCCGAGAGGTTGCCATGGATCTCGCGCCGCGCCACGAGCAGCGCCTGGGCCAGGAACTCCGGTTCCCGGTCCAGGACCAGGAATCGGGCAGTGGGAAGCGCGGCGGCCACCGGGAGGGCCTGGAGGTTGAGGTTGTTGTTCTTGGTGATGAGCGGGTGCCGGGTGAGCTGTTCCAGCGCGCCAAAGAAGCGGACCATGGCCTCCCGCTCCTCCGCCGTCAGCTCCACCCGCAGCCGGGTGCGGTCGGCGCCGAGCCACCGGTCCCAGATCTGCAGCGAGTCATTGGGGGCGTTGAGCAGCCGGCTGCGCCCGTAGTAGCTGCGATAGTTGGCCCGCCACGGGGTCAGCCGCCTGCTGAACAGCCGCATGGCGCGGATCGGGGAGCGCGGAAACACGGCGGTGAGATTGGACAGCCAGGCCACCGGGAGATGCGCGATGAGCGCCTGCGCCACCAGGGTGGTGCCGCTGCGCGGCGGGCCGCAGACGAAGAGCTGGGGCAGGACCGGCGGGGAGGCCGCCTGGTAGAGCCGCCGTTCGGAGGGTTCGAGCAGGAGGTCGAGCGGGGCGCAGGCCACGCCCAGGGCGGCGTGACCCATGGCGGCGTAGGCGTCGGCGTCCCCGCTCCCGAGCAACCGGCGGGCGAGGCCCACGGGGTCCTGGAAGTGCGCCGGAACAAACCGATGCAGCAGCCGCCGGAGTCCACGCGGCGCTTCCGTCAGGTGGGAGGATGACACTGGGCGAAACTATGGCGGCGCGGGGAGCCGGGTCAAGCCGCCGGCTCCTGGGAAGCGGACTCAGGCTCGTGATCGCGGTGGCGCTGGTGGCCCTCGTGCTCCGGAGCGCCGGAACCGCCTCGCTGGCGGAGCGGTTCACCACGGGCACCGCTGTCGCGGCCGTGGGAGGGGCCCTGCTCCTCATGCTGAGCCAGGGGCTGGCGGCCCTCCGCTGGCGTCTCCTGATCGGACCCGGCGCGCCCGGCTGGGGCGCGCTGTTCCACCTGTACCTGGTGGGGGGCTTCTTCAGCCTCTTCCTGCCCACGGCGGTGGGTGGCGACGCCTTCCGCGCCACGATGGTCGCCCGGGTCACGCCGCGGGCGGAGACCGCGGTCGTCAGCGTGCTGCTCGACCGGGGATTCGGTGTCGCGGCGCTCCTGGCCTACGGGCTCGCCGGCCTGATCCTCAAGCCCGGTGTGGCGGCTCCACTGCTTCGGGGCGTGCGCAGCGTGCTCGCGCCGGATCGGCTGCTGCCGATCCTCGCGGCGGGAGCCCTGCTGCTGGGGGTGTTCGTGCTGCTGGCGCGGCGGAGCGCGCGGCTCCGTGCCATCCCGGCGGCGGCCCTGGACGCGGTCCGGGAGGCGCTGCGCCGGGGGCCGCGCGCGCTGGCGGCCTTCGGCGTCTCCCTCCTGGTGCAGGGACTGATGGTGCTGCTCTGGGTCGTGGTGGCGCGCGGGGTCGGCCTCACCCTGCCGGCCGAGTTGTTCCTGGTGGGGGTGCCGCTGGTGACCCTGGCCACCATGCTGCCGCTGTCGCTGGCGGGACTCGGGGTGCGGGAGTGGGCATGGGTGGCGTTCCTGGCGCCGTTCGGCGTGGCCGCGCCGGATGCGGTGGCGCTGAGCCTGACCTATTTCGCCTGTCCCCTGCTGTCGGGACTCACCGGCGGGGCCCTCTTTGCGCTCCGGGGAGCGGGGCCGGGACTCAGCGAGCCGGAACGGCCGGCGGGGGACACGCCGGGGGCGGCTGCACCGCGGTCGTGAACCAGAGCGTCACTTCGACGGAGTCGGGGTCAGCCACCTGGTGCCAGAGGGGGATGCGGCAGAGCGGCGCCAGGCCGTGGGCGGCCGGGTCGATGGCAGGCCCCACGACCGTCTCCCCGCGCATCGAGGTGACGGCCATGGTGGGCCGGAACCGTTCCCAGCCATCGAGGTTCATCCGGGCCCCGGTGACCGAGTCATCGCGGATGTAGAAGGGAAAGATGTCGCTCTCGAGCGCCAGCGAGTGGGCCAGGAATCCGGTCATCACCCGCCGTTGCGGCTCCAGCGCGCGCGACACTTCGGCGATGGCCCGCGCGGCGTCCCGCTCGCTGAAGTGCGGCCGGGCGTAGTGCAGCGCCAACGGGACCGCCTCGGTGAGTAGGAAGGCCGTGGCCCAGCCCCACGCGGGGACCCGGAGGCGCCACGCCGGTGCCGGGTTCCACCAGGCCAGGAGCGCAGCGGCCCCGACCGTCGCGTGCCAGAGGAGGAGTTGGATTGAGTAGAATGAGACTCCGGCGTCCTCACCGAGCCGCACGTTACTCAGAAGCGCTTCCAGTGGATGGACTCCATAGCTCATCACGAAGAGCCCGGTCAGGCCTCCGATGAGGGTGCAGGCGAGCAGGCGTCGACCTCGCCCCCCTCCGGCCCGCCCGGTTGTGGGCATCTCACGGAAGCCAGTTGCGGCGAGGATAGCCAATGCCGGCGCCAGGAGAAGAAAACGGCGGTCCGGCTGGTATGACTGTGTCGCCAGATACCCGAGGACCACCCACCACCAGGCCCAGGCCAGGCGCTCGGCAGGACCGGGGGCCTCCGTGTCCGAATGGACGAGGGACCGCCACAGCAGTATCCCCAGCCCGATCATCGGAATCGTGCTCGCCACGAAGAACAGGCTGGGCCGCAGGCTCAGGAATGGCAGGAAGAACAGGTAGCTTCCGCCATCCGCGAGCCGGCGGTTGGGCGCATACACACTGGCAAGGCTGACGGCGAGCTGTTCCCGGATGGCGCTCCAGTGCGGGAGCACCAGCAGGACCCCCACTGTCGTGGTGACCAGCACCACCGCGAGGGCAAAGGCACCGACCTGGAGCCATAGGGGGCGGGCCTGCTCCCCCGCGCGTCGCAGCCGCCGGAACTCCAGCAGCCACCAGAGCGCGAACACCGGCCCCAGGATCACGGCATTGGGCTTGCTCAGCACGGCCAGCATGAAGCCGAGGCCTCCCAGCATCCCGAACCCGGGGCTCCGGGTGGCCCAGAGTACGCCGGCGAGCCCCAGCACAGCAAAGGCGAGCTGCACCGACTCGGTAAAGGCGAGCCGGCTCATCAGGATCGGGAAGGCACCAAGAGCCAGGAGCAGGGCCGGCGCCAGGGCCCGGCGGATGGGAAGCACTGCCCGCAGCCCGGCGAAGAGCAACAGGGAGGCCGCCGTGCCGGCCAGCGCGCTCGCCAGCCGAGTCTCCGCGAGCCCCAGGCCGACATAGTGGTAAACTGCAGTCACCACGGCGGTATAGGCGGGCGCCGCGAACAGGGCCGGATTGTGGTCATCCATGATCCACTGCCCGAACAGCACCCGCTGCCGGGCGTTCTGCGCCCACCACCCCTCATCGCTCAGGAACGCCCCCAGCACCTTGGAGGGCGGATCGGCGTCGAGGACCAGGAGTCGGGGAAGCAGGGCCACGAGGAGCACGAGCAGCAGGGCCAGCAGGTCGCCCCGGACGCGGTGCCAACGCGTGGGGACAGGCGGGGCGGCGGACATCAGCGGCTGGGCTCGAATCTCTCGGGAGCGGGAGGCATCGGTGGGCGAGGTTCAAGGTAGAAACGGCGGCGGGTCAGGGTCAAGCGCCGCGACGCGCTGGATCCTGCTCGCGGCGTTCATGAACGTCGCGGTCATCGGCACCACGATGGGCCTGCGCAACAGCCTCTGGTTCGATGAGGCCTGCACCATCTTCACGACCAGTGCCGGTCCCCTCGATGCCTTCCAACGAGCCCTGCGCTTCGAGCAGCAGCCTCCGCTCTACTTCGGGCTCGCCTGGCTCTGGCGCCAGCTCTACCCTTCGGTCGAGTTCCTCCGCCTGCTCTCGGTCCTGTTCATCTGCGGGACCATCTTCCTCCTCTGGCGGATGTCGGAGGATCTCCGGCTCGGTTCCCGCTGGTGGAGCCTGGCGCTGCTCGGCGCCCTCACTCCACACGTCCTCTGGGCCGCCTCCGAGGCGCGGGTGTATGCCCTGACACTCCTGCTGGTCACGGCGTCCACCTGGCTCTTCTTCCGCCTCATGGATGAGGCGCGCGAGGTGCGCGCCGCCGACCTGCTCGCCTACGTCGCGGCTTCGTACCTCGGGCTCCTCACCTTCTATTACGTCGGGTTTGTCCTGGTGGGACACGGGATCGCCGGGCTGCTCTCCCCGCGACGGCGGGCCCTGCTCGGGGCCCAGGTGGCCGTCGGGGTACTTCTCCTCCCCTGGATGCCCGCCATCCTGCAGCAGTTCGGTGGCCGCCAGCAGTACCTGCCGCCGCTGGAGTGGACCGTCGCGCCCTTTGGCGTCGCCTGGCTGTGGCAGCTGGTGCAGTGGTGCGGCGGGATCGTCACCCTGACCATCTTCCGCGCCGCCCCGTTCATGCGCTCCCCGGCCGGGGCCGCGCTGCTGCTCGCCACCCTGGTGTTCATTACGGCCTGCCGGCTCCTCCCCGGCGCGCGCCGCATCCCCGCCTCCGAGTGGCGGCTGGTCGTGGCCGGGGGCATTCCGGTCCTGATCCTGATGGGCCTCAGGGTGAGCAACCTGTCACTGGTGGAGGAGCGGCACTGGATCGTGGCGGTGCCGGGGATCCTGCTGCTGCTGGGGCTGGCGCTCGAGGGAACCGCCCCGGGATGGCCCCGGCGGGTGGCCGTCGCGGCCACTTTCCTGGTCTTTGCGGGGGGCACGGCCAGCTACGTCCGCAACTACCGGGGCCAGGGCGACTGGAAGTGGGTGGCGGGGTATCTCAATGGCCACGCGCGCGCCGGCGATCCGATCGTGTTCTTCGCCACGGACGGGGCCCTGCCCTTCTCGTACTACTTCCCTCGCTCCAACCCCACCTACCAGATCCCGGAGCCGGACAAGACCCGGCCCTACACGGAGGTCACCTTGACACCCGCGGACCGGGACCGGGCGCGGGAGGCGATGGCGGAGGCGCGGGCGTCGGGGGGACTGTGGCTGCTGGAGAAAGCCGGGCTGCCGCCCGATTCCGGCCTCGCTATGCTGCGCCGCTTCACCGACGATTCGCTCGCCGTCACCGACTCATTGTTCATGCCCCGGACCCGGGCGCGGCGGATCGCGGTCGCGGCGAGGAGTCAGGCCAGCCGGTAGGCGATGGACCGGTCGCGCGCCGTCCCCCGCGCCAATTGCCCATGGCGCATGAGCGCGTCGGCGAAGTACTTCGTGGCCCAGTTGAGGATCTCGTGCCGGCCGTAGCCGCCGCCCATCGGGGCGGAGCCCTTGATGCCGCCGCGGAGGCCCGCATCGGCGGAGCCGCGATTCTGGGTGCGCTTGAGGAAGCCCAGCACCCGCGGCACCGGCTCCAGCCACCGGTCCTCCCCCGTGATGAGGTGCAGCCGCATCCAGTTGTTGGCCATCTGCGCCTCCCCCGTCAGGCAGCTCCACGCCACCGCGCCGGACCAGTCGGCGGCGAACCGCCCGGGGAGCCAGCCGTCGGCGCGGACCAGCGGGAGGAGCGCCTCCGCGGCACGGGCGCCGGCGCCGAGCACCGCGGCATCCTCCAGCACCCGTCCCCCCTCGAGCAGGCCCCGCACCGTGTAGGCGATGGTGTGCAGCAGGGGGCGCACCGGGTCGGTGAGGCAGCAGTCGGGGAACCAGCCGTTGGCCTGCTGCCGCCGCGCCACCATGCGGAGGTGCCGGGCCGCCGCGTCGGTGAACCCTGGCTCTCCCAGCGCCTTCCCCGCCTCCGCCAGCGCCCAGGTGACGCGGGCGTTGTAGAGGGTCGCATCCTTCCGCGCAAAGTCGGATTCCCCCTGGCGGAACTGTCCCGCCGGATCCATCGCGCCCACCAGGAAGTGGCCGGCGCGGCGAAGGGCGTCGGCGTACTGCCCTTCACCGGTCTGCTCGAACGCGGCCAGCCAGCCGAACATGACCTGTCCGGTATTGAAGATCGCGGGGGTCCGGCCCTCCCCGACCACCCCGCCCTGCACGGCGCCGGTGGGCAGCTGGATCGCGATCTCCCACCGCGCGGCGCGAAGGGCCCGGTCCGACAGCTCGGGGCGGCCCAGCTCGCGGGCGGCCTCGAGCAGGGTGGGGATCAGGTACCCGGTGGTCTCGGGATAGGACGGCTGCCAGCCCCGGCGCCGGAAGTAGGGGCTGTAGAGCACGCTGTAGCCGCGGGCGATGCCGTCATCGGGGGTGGCGTCCTGGGCCCGGCAGACCCAGTCCACCGCTTCCTGCAGGTGCGGGGCATGCTCGGGGTCGGCGGGGTGCCCTCCCTGCCGTTCCCGGAGCAATTCGCCCAGGCCCACCGGGTTGAGCAACGGGTGGGCGCGGAGGGAGCGCCACCGGCCGCCGAGGGAGCGGGTCAGCCGGGTGGGGAATGAGAGAGCGGGCGGTGTCTTGGAAGTCATGATCGCATTTCGGGAAGCCATGGCCTACTGCACGGTTGGTGCCGGGATGGTCGCCGAGACCATGGGACCATCGGCCTGGTCCTGGCGCGTAAACCAATGTGCTTCATTATCTTGCTCCACAGTGCTGGACCCTCTTTCGAGCCCGATGGCCAG
>JAEUJI010000261.1 GCA_016794805.1 Gemmatimonadota bacterium | reverse complement strand
ACGCCACGCCCGCGGCCGAGTCGCCGAGCCGCCGAGCCGCCGAGCCGCTTTCCTCCGTCCCCCTCTCCACCATCCCCGGCACCCCGGCGGTGACGCGACCGGCGCCGGTGCCGGAACCGTCGGCGCGGAAGCATATCAGCGGGTATACCGACGAATACGCGAGGCCGAGACCGTACGGTAGCGGCGGTACCAGCGGTACCGACGGTAGCGACGGTAGCGACGGTACCGTGCCTACCGTCGTTACCGTCCCTACCGTCGTTACCGTCGCCTCGCCCCGCCGCCGGTGGCTCCTCGCCATCGCTACCGTCGTTACCGTCCTTACCGTCGCGACCGTCCTTACCGTCCGTACCGTCGATACCGTCGGTACCGTCGGTACCGTTCCCGTCGTCGCCGTGGGGATGATCAAGGACTACACCCGGAGCAACGAGGGGATGGCGCGGCCGCTGGGCGACATGCTGGCCACCGACCTGGCGCGGCACCGCGGCCTGCAGGTGATCAGCACCGCGCGGATGTACGAGCTGATGGCGCAGGGGACCGGCGGCGATTCCGCGGCCTCCGCGGTGCGGGCGGCGCGCGCCGCCGGCGCCACCGAGCTGCTGGACGGCGCGCTCTACCGCCGCCCCGACGGCCGCTACCGGCTGGACCTGGCCCGCACCTCCCTGGCGAGCGGCAGCGTGGTCGCCTCCTACTCCGCGGAGGCGGCGGATCTCTTCGGCCTGGTGGACGAGGCGCGGAAGAGCATCGCCACCGGGCTCGACTCCACCGTGGTCGGCAACATCGGCGACGTCACCACCCGCTCCCTCGTGGCCTACCGGCTCTACGAGGAGGGGCTGCGGGCGCTGTTCCGCGGAGACGGCGAGACCGGCGGGCGGCTGATGCGGCAGGCGCTGGAGGAGGATTCCACCTTTGCCATGGCGCAGTACTGGCTGGCCACCACCCAGGGCGCCTTCAACGACATCGGGCTGATCCGCGGGCTGGAGCGGGCGGTCGCGCTCTCCGCCCGCGCCACCGAACGGGAGCGGCTCATCATCAAGTCGGCGTGGGCGGAGGCGGTGGATCATCCGTCGCGCATGGCCCTCGCCGAGTCGCTGACGGTGCGGTACCCCAACGAGCCGGAGCCGTACATCCGGCTGGCCGCGGCGCGGAGCTCCGCCGGGGACTTCGCCGGCGCGGTGGCCCCGCTCCGCCGGGTGATCCGCCTGGACTCCCTCTCGATGTACACCTCCCGCCGCCCCGACGGGCCGGCGGTGCGCTGTCATGCCTGCGTCGCCTACCTGATGCTCATCGGCACCTACAACCAGATGGACTCGCTGCAGGCGGGGTTGCGGGTGGCGCAGGAGTGGAGTCGAGTGCAGCCGGAGGATGCCGGGCCGTGGGGGCAGATCAGCTGGAGCCTGATGCTGATGGGCCGCTACCAGGAAGCGCTGGTGGCGGACCAGGCGGTCATCGCGCGCGATCCGGGGCTGGTGCGGGACGGCTTCCGGGTGCAGGTGGCGCTCCGCGCCGGGGACTTCGCCGCGGCGGACAGCTACTACACCCAGATCGCCCGGGGCCGGCTCGCGGGCGAGGGCTACAAGTGGCTCAGCATCAGCAAGCGGATGCAGGGCCGCCCGAAAGAGGCGCTGGAGTGGGCCCGGAAGCTCCGCGCCCTGGAGCGGGACTTCCCCCGGGGATCGGCACCCTACAACGCCCTCTTCGAGGCGCAGTGCTACTACGAACTGGGGGAGTTCCGCCGCGCGGCGGCGACCTTTGATTCGGTTTCCCGTTCGCCGCGGGACACCACCAGCTCGCAGCGGGCCCGGAACCTGATCTGGACCCAGCTGCTGCGGAGCACCGCGCTCGCGGCCGCCGGGGACACGGCGCCGCTTCCCGCCATCGCCGACAGCCTGCAGGCGTGGGGCCGGCTCAACTCCTATGGCCGGGACCAGCGGGCGCACCACCATGCGCGGGGGCTGCTCTTCGCCGCCCGCGGGGACCTGACCCAGGCGGAGCGGGAGTTCCGCGCCGCCATCTGGAGCCCCACCGGCGGCTACACCCGCACCAACATCGAGCTGGCCAAGGTGCTGCTCCGGCTCAACCAGCCGCGGGAGGCCGCCTACTGGGCCGACGCCGCGCGCCACAGCGGCCTCGACGCCTCGCAGACCTACACCACCACCACCGAACTCCTCGAGCTCGGCGCCCTCGCCTGGGACGCGGCGGGGGAACGGGACAGCGCCGTCGCGCGCTACCAGCAGGTGGTGCGCAACTGGAGCAACGCGGAGCCGCTGTTCCAGCCCCGGGTGGAGCGGGCACGGTTAAGGTTGGGGCAGTTGGGGGGGTAGGCGGTAGCGACGGAAACGACGGTAGCGACGGTACCGTCCCTACCGTCCCTACCGTCCCTACCTCCCCCTCAACCCCTCCACCAGCACCCGCATCACCGATTCCTCCGCTGCCGCGCGGTCCACCCCGGTGATGCCGGAGAAGATTTCCGGGTGCGCGAACCAGTGGGCGTGGGTGATGAGCGCCGCGAGGATCACCCGCGCCGCGGCCCGGGTGTTGCCGATGCGGAACTCGCCCTGCGCCACCCCATCCGCCAGGGTGCGCTCCAGCTGCCGCAGCGCCCGCCCGGTGACTTCGGTGGCGTGGAACACCGCCAGCTCGGGGAAGCGGGTCAGCTCCACCATCGAGAGCCGGAGCAGCGCGGCGTATTCCGGCTCATCCATCGTCTGCCAGAACCAGCGGGCAAACTCTCGGAGCCGGCGCACCGCGCTCTCCGCGGCCAGTCCGGCGGCCGCATCCGGCTCCACCTGATGCAGCGTGCGGACCACCATGGACCGCACCATCTCGCGGAACAATGCCTCCTTGGTGGGGAAGTGCTGCTTGAGTGTCGCGGTCGAAACGCCGGCCAGCCGCGCGATCATCCCCTCGCGGGCGGCGGCGAAGCCGCGTCGGCCGAACTCGGTGAGGGCAGCGCGGAGGATCCGTTCCTCCCGGCGCTCGCCGGTGGCTTCTCGGGAAGTCAGGGTCGGTGTCATGCCGGGGAGGTAAGGCAACCGCGGTGCCGTTCCGGGCGGGCGGCGGGCGGCGGCCGGCACGGCCCGCCTAAGTGATTCCCGATCAACGACTTTCATTCCGACCCGCCTAACACCCGGTGTCCCGGTCCCTCTTGTGGCGGTCCGATTCGGGCGCGAGATTCAGCGAGTTCGTGAAATCTCGCGGTTTCCCCTCGCCGCCGAGCCGCCATGACCATCCCCGCCAGCTCCCGCCTGGAGTTGCTCCGGCAGATCACCCGGCAGGTCGCCACCACCGAGGACCTGCCGACGGTGCTGCAGTCCATCGTCATGGCCATCGCGGGGCTCCCCGGCATCCTCACCTCGCGCGTCTTCCTGCTGCGCGACTTCCAGCAGTGCGACCTCTGCCGGGTGCGCGGCCCCACCGGCGTGCTGGCGGGAGGGGTCACCGGGCCGGCCCTGCACCTGTCGGCGAGCGCCGGGGTGCTGTCCAGCCAGGACGAGCAGCACCATGTCCTGCCGCTCGACTTCCCCGTGGCGCCGGTGCGGGTGTTCAACACCCGGGAGCCCGACCGGATCGAGTCGATCCTGGCGGACCAGCGGCATCCGATGCCCCCGGAAGTGGTCGCGATGCTGCAGGCGGTGGGCGCGGCCGGTGCGGCCGCCTATCCCCTGCTCTCCCAGGGCGAGGCGCTGGGCGTGATCGGCATGGTGAGCACCAGGGTGCTCTCCGACGAGGAGTTCGAGCTGCTCGGCATCTTCGCCGACCAGGCGGCGATGGCGATCAAGAGCGCCTACCTCTACCGCGACCTGGCCCGATACCGCGACCGGCTGGAGGTGGAGAACGCCTACCTGCAGGAGGAGATCCAGCAGGAGCGGGGCTTCGAGGGGATCATCGGCGACAGCCCCGCGCTCCGGGCGGTGCTCAGGAAGGTGCAGCAGGTGTCGCGGGTGGAGACCACCGTGCTCCTCACCGGCGAGACCGGGACCGGCAAGGAGCTGATTGCCCGGGCGCTGCACGAGGGCAGCCCGCGCAAGGAGCGGCCGCTCATCAAGGTCAACTGCGGCGCCATTCCCCAGGGGGTGGTGGAGAGCGAGCTCTTCGGCCACGAGAAGGGCGCCTTCACCGGCGCGCTCAACCGCCGCATCGGCCGCTTCGAGCTGGCCCACAACGGCACCCTGTTCATGGACGAGGTGGGGGAGCTGCCGCTCGACACCCAGGTGAAGCTGCTCCGGGTGCTGCAGGAGCAGGAGTTCGAGCGGGTGGGGGCCACCCGGCCGCAGCAGGTGGACGTGCGCCTCGTCGCCGCGACCAACCGGGACCTGGACAAGGAGGTGGCGGAGAACCGGTTCCGCTCCGACCTCTACTACAGGCTCAACGTCTTCCCCATCCGGATCCCCCCGCTCCGCGAGCGGCCCAGCGACATCCCGCTGCTGGTGCGGCACTTCCTGGCCCAGTTCCAGCGCAAGCTGGCCAAGCCGCTCAAGGGCGTCACCCCCGACAGCATGACCTGGCTGGAGAGCTACCACTGGCCCGGCAACGTGCGGGAACTGCAGAACGTCCTCGAGCGCGCCTGCGTCCTGGCCGATTCGCCGGTGGTGGAGGTCTCCGAATCCCTCGGCGCCCGGCCCCGCAGCGGTGGCGCCCCCACCGCCACCGGCAACGGCCCCACCGCCCCGGCCGGCATCATCCCCCTCGAGGAGAACGAGCGGATCCACATCCGCCGCGCCCTCGCCGCCGCCAACGGCAAGGTCCACGGCCCCGCCGGCGCCGCCGCGATGCTCGGCATCAACCCCAGCACCCTCCGGTCCCGAATGCAGAAACTCGGCATCACCGTGAAGACCGTGGCGAGCAGCTGAGGGGCCCTGCTGCTCAAACTGCACGACACGGAAACACGGAAGAACGGAACGACACACGGAAACAACAAAGTCATTTCATGGTTTTATCGGCCTTCCGTGGCTGTGTTCCGTGTTTCCGTTTTTCCGTGTCGTGCAGTTCTCGTATCGTCCTGTCGGTAACGATATCCCGCAAGGCTGCGATATCTCGTAACCAAACCCCTCCCCCCACGATCCCTCGCGACACCCCGCCCCGCCATCCAAATCGGCGTCAATCAACACCTTAGCCCATCACTCTGCGTCCATCTGTGTCGTGGTATCCGCATTGCCTTCCTACCCGGCAACCACTTACCGGAGCCCGGAGCAATGCCCAGGAAGTTCAGGATCATCGTCGCGGTCACCGTCCTCAGCGCCATCGGCGGCTTCGTCGCCTGGCGGGCCCTCGCCGCCGACAGCGGCGCGGACACGATCTTCGTTTCCGGCACCGTCGAGGCCACCGAGGCCGAGCTCGGCTTCCAGGTCTCCGGCCGGCTGGCGCGGGTGGATGCCCGGGAGGGGGATGAGGTCACCGCCGGCCGCGAGCTGGCCGTGCTGGACCAGGCGGAGCTGGCGGCGGAGCGGGAGGTCGCGAAGGCGCAGGTGGAGGCGGCCCGCGCGCTGCTGGCCGAGTACCTGGCCGGCTCCCGCAGCGAGGAGGTGGCGCGGGCGCGGGCGATGCTCGCCGTGGCCGTCGAGAAGCGGGATGGCGCCCGGCGGGACGTGGCGCGGCTCCGGCCGCTGGCGGAGCAGACCCTGATCAGTCATCAGGCGTTTGATCATGAGCAGACCGAGCTGGAGGTGGCGGAGGGCGAGGTGGCCCGGGCCACCGAGGAGCTGCGGCTGCTGGAGGCGGGGACCCGTCCGGAGCGGATCGCCGCGCAGCGGGCGTCGCTGGCGCAGGCGGTCGCGTCGCTGGAGCGGATCGAGGCGCTGATCGCGCAGTCCACCGTGGCGGCGCCCTTCGGCGGCACCGTGACGGTGCGGCACCGCGAGCCGGGAGAGGCCGTGGGCCCCGGGTCCGCGGTGCTCACCATCCAGAACCTGGGCGAGCGCTGGGTGCGGATCTATGTCCCCGGCGATGAAGTGGGCCGGCTCTCGCTCGGCGGCTGCGCCAGCATCGCCTCGGATGGATTCGCCGACCGGCGCTACACCGGCCGCATCAGCTATATCGCGCGGACCGCGGAGTTCACCCCGCGCAACGTGCAGTCCACCAAGGACCGGGTGCGCCTGGTGTACGAGGTGCGGGTCCGGATCGTGGGCGACGACGCCTTTGACCTCAAGCCGGGCCTCCCGGCCGACGTGACCTTCTCCCCCGCGACCGCCAGCGCCTGCGGTCCCACCGTCGCGGCCCGCTGATGACCGCCGCGACCATGGTCTCGCTCGAGAACCTGGGTCACCGCTTCGGCGCGGTGACCGCCCTCGACGGGCTCAGCTTCGACGTGGGCCGGGGGGAGCTGTTCGGCGTCGTCGGCCCCGACGGCGCGGGGAAGACCACCGCGCTCCGCATCCTGGCGGGGGTGTTGCCGCCCACCACCGGCGACGCGCTCGTGGCCGGCATCAGCGTGCGGCGCGATCCCGAGGGGGTGAAGCACGGCATCGCCTACATGTCGCAGCGTTTCGGGCTGTACGGCGATCTCACGGTGCGGGAGAACATCCACTTCTACGCCCGGCTGTTCCAGGTGCCGCGGCGGGAGCGGGACGCCCGGATGGAGCGGCTCTACGCCTTCTCCCGGCTCGGCACCTTTGCCGACCGGCTGGCGGGGAAGCTCTCCGGCGGCATGAAGCAGAAGCTGTCGCTCTGCTGCGCCCTGATCCACCAGCCGGAGGTGCTGCTGCTGGACGAGCCCACCTTCGGCGTGGACCCGATCAGCCGCCGCGACCTCTGGCTCATCGTGCACGAGATGGTGGCGCAGGGGATGACGGCCATCGTCTCGACCGCCTACCTGGACGAGGCGGAGCGCTGCGACCGGGTGGCGCTGCTGCAGGGAGGGAAGCTGGCGGGGCTGGACACGCCGGCGGCGCTGCAGGGGCGGCTGGCGGGCCGGGCGCTCGAGTTCGACACCGACAACGCGCGGACCGCGGCGCAGCTGCTCCGGGCCCACCCGCTGGTGCGGAGCGCGGCGGCGTTCGGCGAGTCGCTGCACGTCACCACCACCGAGCCCGGCGCCGATCGGGCGCTGGCGCAGGCCCTCGAGGCGGGGGGGATGCGGGTGCACGCGGTGCGGCCGCTCGCCCCGTCGCTCGAGGACGTCTTCATCGACATCACGAGCGTGTCCCATGCCGCGTGAGCTGTCGCCCGCGGTGGAGATCGACCGGCTCACCCGGCGCTACGGCGACTTCGTCGCCGCCGACGCGGTGACGCTGAGCGTCGGCCGCGGCGAGGTGTTCGGCTTCCTGGGCCCCAACGGCGCCGGGAAGACCACCACCATCAAGATGCTGTGCGGCCTGGTGCGCCCCTCGTCGGGGCGGGGCCAGGTGGACGGGCTCGACATCGCCCGGGACGGCGACCGGATCAAGGCCCGGATCGGCTACATGTCGCAGCTCTTCTCCCTCTACACCGAGCTCACGGTGATGGAGAACATCGCCTTCGCGGCCGGGATGCGGGAGATCACCGGCGCGCGGCTGGCGGAGCGCGCCGCCTGGGTGCTGGAGATGGCGGAGCTGACCGCGCAGCGGGACCGCTTCACCGGCGCGCTCCCGCTGGGCTGGAAGCAGCGGCTGGCGCTGGGCTGCGCGGTGCTGCACGAGCCCGCCGTGCTGTTCCTCGACGAGCCCACCTCCGGGGTGGACCCGGTGGCGCGGCGGCAGTTCTGGGACGTGATCCGGATGCTCGCCGACCGGGGCACCACGGTGTTCGTCAGCACCCACTACATGGAAGAGGCGGAGTACTGCGACCGGCTGGCCTTCATGAACCGGGGCAAGCTGGTGGCCCTGGGGACGCCGCAGGCGCTTCGCGCCGAGATGACCGACCCGATCCTGCGGGTGGACACCGACGACGCACCCCGCGCGGTGCCGGTGCTCGCCGGCGTGGCGGGGGTGCAGGACGTGAGTCTCTTCGGCCGCGGCGTGCGGGTGGTGCTGACCGGCGCCGGCCGCGCCGAGACGGTGCTTCGCGAACGGCTCGCGGCCGCAGGCCTCGGCTGCCGCGCCGTGGAACGCATCGAACCTTCGCTGGAGGACGTCTTCGTCGCCAGCGTCACCCGGGCCGGGGGAGCGCCGGTCGGATGACCACCAGCCGCTCGTTCTCGTTCTCGCGGATGCTGGCCATGGCCGCGAAGGAGTGGACCCAGATCCGGCGCGACGGCCGGAGCCTCGGGCTCGCCTTCGCCCTGCCGGCGATCCTGCTCTACCTGTTCGGCGTCGCCATCAACACCGACGTGACCAACATCGGCCTCGGGGTCCTGGACCGCGACCACTCGGCCCGGAGCCGGGCGCTGGTGGACGCCTTTGCGCAGTCGGGGTACTTCGACCTGCGCCGGACCCTCACCCGCCCCGAGGAGGCGGAGGGGCTGATCGACCGGGGCACCGTGCGCGTGGTGCTGGTGATCCCGGAGCGCTTCGCCGCCGACCTGGACGCCGGCCGCGCCGCGCCGGTGGAAATGATCCTCGACGGCAGCGACGCCAAGACCGCGACCGTGGCCCGGGGCTACGCCGACGCCATCGCCCGCAGCTACTCGCTCAAGGTGCTGCTCCACGACCGGAGCGCGCGGGCGCCGCTCCAGGCCGAGACCCGGGTCTGGTTCAACGAGACCCTGGACAGCCAGGCCATGGTCACCCCGGGCCTCATCGCGGTGATCATGTCCATCATCTCCGCCATGCTCACCTCGCTCACCGTGGCGCGGGAGTGGGAGCGCGGCACCATGGAGCAGCTGGCCTCGACCCCCGTGGGCCGGGCCGAGGTGGTGTTCGGCAAGCTGCTGCCGTACATGGTCATCGCGCTGATCGACGTGGCGATCTCGCTGCTCTGCTGCATCTACCTCTTCGAGGTGCCGTTCCGCGGCAGCCTGCCGCTCTTCGCGCTGTCGAGCTTCGTCTTCCTGTCGGGGGTGCTGGGGATCGGCATCCTCCTCTCCACCGCGCTCAAGTCGCAGCTGCTGGCGGTGCAGGCCTCGATCTTCGCCACCTACATGCCGGCGCTGCTGCTCTCGGGGTTCTTCTACTCGCTGAGCAGCATGCCGGTGTTCCTGCAGTTCGTGTCCCGGCTGGTGCCGGCGCGCTACTTCGTGACCATCACCCGCGGCCTCTTCCTGCGCGGGATCGGGCTGGAGGTCATCTGGCCCTCGCTGCTGGGGCTGGCCGTCTTCGGGGCGGTGATGATCGGCCTGAGCATCCGCACCTTCCGGAAGGAGCTGGCCTGATGTCCTGGTTCTCGAAGATCCGCTTCCTGGAGCTGGTGAAGAAGGAAGCCCGGCAGCTGCTGCGCGATCCCAAGGCCAAGCCGCTGCTGCTGGTCTCGCCGATCGTCCAGTTCGTCCTGCTGGCCTACGCCACCACCACGGACGTGGAGCACATCCGCACCGTGGTGGTGGACCAGGACCGGAGCGCCGACAGCCGGGCGCTGGTGCAGGCCTACGCGGCCACCGGCTATTTCGATATCGCGTCGCACGGGTTCCGGATCGAGGGAATCCCGGAGGCGCTGGACCGGGGCGAGGCAATGGTCGGGCTGGTGATCCCCCCCGGCTTCTCCGCCGACCTCCGCTCCGGCCGCGGCGCCACCGTGCAGGCGCTGATTGACGGCTCCGACGCCAGCGTCGCCACCGTGGCGCAGAGCTACGTGGGGCAGGTGGCCACCGCCTTCGGGGTGAAGGCGATGGGGACCATCCGCCCCGGCGCCGGCGTCGAGCTCCGCGCCCGGGCCTGGTTCAACCCCAGCCTCGAGAGCCGGATGTTCAACGTCCCGGCGATCATGGGGACGCTGCTGCTCAGCACCTGCCTCATGCTCACCACCATGACGCTGGTGCGGGAGCGGGAGATCGGGACCCTGGACCAGCTGCTGGTGAGCCCGGTGACCTCGTTCGAGATCGTGCTGGGCAAGGTGACCCCGGTGATGGGGGTGGGAATCTTCCACCTGCTCATCTTCTGCGGCCTCATCCTCTACCTGTTCGGCGTGCCGTTCCGCGGCACGGTGGCGGCGCTGGCCCTGGCCTCCACCCTCTTCCTGCTGGCCGCGATGGCCTTCGGGCTGCTGATCTCCGCGGTCTCCGCGACCCAGCAGGAGGCCTTCATGCTGATGATCCTCTGCATGCTGCCGACCATCGTGCTGTCCGGCTTCCTCTCGCCCATCGAGACGATGCCGGAGCCGTTCCAGTGGGTCACCCTGGTGAACCCGGTGCGGCATTACCTCGACATCGTGCGCGGCGTGTTCCTCAAGGGCACCGGGGTGCCGGAGCTCTGGCCCCAGTTCCTGGCGCTGGCCATCACCTCGGTGGGTGGGCTGGTGCTGGCGGGGAACCGTTTCCGCCGCTCCATCGCCTGATCACCCATGACGACCCGAACCCGCATCCCTGGAGTGGAGTACCGTATGCCGACTGCATCCCGAATCCTGTGGGCCGCCCTGTCGCTCGCGGCCCTGCCGCTGGGCCTCGCCGCCCAGGGCGACGCGACGCCCCTGACCCTGGGCGGCGCCGCCCGGATCGCCGCGGAGCGGAGCGCCCCTGCCGTCGTGGCGCGGGAGCGCGCCGTGCAGGGCGCCGCCCGGAGCGCGCAGTACCGCGCCGACCTGCTGCCCTCCTTCACCAGCGAGGCGGTGATTGACGGCGGCACCGACACCCCGGTCCCCGGCGGCCTGGGGGGCGTCGGGCTGGGGAGCATTGCCCTCGACCGGACGGTGGACATGCGGCTCCGGGTGAGCCAGGCGCTCTTCGATCTCGGCGCGGTCGGGCGCTGGCGCGCCGCCTCCGCCGACGCCGACGCCGCGGCCCACGACGCCCGCCACAGCCAGGACCGGGCGGGAGAGGATGGCGCGCTGGCCTACCTCCGCGTCCTCCGTGCCGAGGCCCAGCTCGCCGCCCGGATCGCCGACTCGACGCTCGCCTGGGAGCTGCTCGACATCGCCCGCCGGCAGCTCGCCGCCGGCACCGCGATCGCGCTGGACGTGACCCGGGCCGAGTCCCAGCTCGCCGCCGCCAACTCGGCCCTCATCCGCGGGCGCAACGAGCGGGCCCGCATGGAGCTCGAGCTGCTGCGGGTGCTGGGCCTCCCGATCGCCACCCGCGTGGTCCTGGCCGATTCGCTGCGGGACCCCGCCGCCGCCGACCTGCTGGTGAACGAGGCCGAGGCGGTGAGCGGCGCCCTCAATCGCCGGGGCGACGTGCTGGCCGCCCAGGCCTCGGGGCTCGCGGCGGAGCGGTGGATCGGCGCCGCCAGGCGGGAGCGGCTGCCCACGGTGTCGGTGTTTGCCCAGGCGGCGAGCAACAGCAACGGGACCCTCGACTCCCACACCTATGGGCTGATGGTGTCGCTACCGCTGTTCGACGGGTTCCGCCGCGAGTCGCGCATCGCCGAAGGTCACGCCCGGGAGCGGGAGGCCGAGGCGCGGTATCAGGATGCCCGCCGCCGCACCGAGGTGGAGGTCCGCTCGGCCCTGCTCGACCTGGGGGCGGCCCGGGAACAGGTCACCGCGGCCCGGGTGCAGCTCACCCTGGCGGAGCGGGAGGTGTACCAGGCCCGCGAACGGTTCAGCAACGGGGTGGCCGGCAACGCGGACGTGATCAACGCCCAGCTGACGCTCAATTCGGCCCGGGACGTGGTGGTGAATGCCCTGACGGCGTACCACGTGGCGCGGGTCGGGCTGGCCAGCGCGCAGGGGGTGACGACGGGGCTGCCGTAGGGACGACGGGACGACGGGACGACGGGACGACGGGACGACGGGACGACGGGACGACGGGACGACGGGACGACGGGACGACGGGACGACGGGCCGTCGGTCCGTCGTCTCGTCCGTGCGCCACATCACATCCGTCCCGAAACTGTCAACCCGTCCAGACTCCGGATCACCGCTCGGGAGACCTTGCGCCTTCGCGTGAACTGCCGATATTCCCGCTCGTGCTGATCAATCTCGTCCCTGAGTTTCTCTCCGTCCTCAAAGCCACAGACCGCGAAGCGGCGTTCGAGCAGTATCTCAACGCCCATCGCGCCGTG
>JAEUJI010000258.1 GCA_016794805.1 Gemmatimonadota bacterium | reverse complement strand
GTCACCGGGGCGCTGGTGTTGCAGGCGCTTGCCTTCGGCAGCGGAGTGCTGGTGGTGGCCGTCGTAGCCCCAGGGACTCTGGGACACGGCGGCACCGGACTCCTGATCGGTTCCTTTCTCCTCGGCGCCTGCGCCCTCGGTGGGGTGGCTGTCCTCTGTTCCGCGTCGGCGCTCGAGTGGGTGCAGGCGCGGTTCCCGGCGGCCTGGCCCAGGCTGGCCCCACTCAGCCCGGGTGTGGCCCTGGGTGCGCTGGCGGCCAACGCGGTTGCCTGGTGTGCCTACGGGGCCTCCCTGGTGCTGCTGGCGCGTGGGCTGCTTCCTGGGTCAGTGCCGGCGGCGGACCTCGCGATCGCGGTGTTTACGATCAGCTATGTCGTCGGCCTGGTGGCGCTGCTGGCCCCGGCCGGGGTGGGCGCCCGCGAATCCCTGTTTATTCTTCTGCTCTCCGATCCCCTTGGCCCCAAAGCCGCCGTGGCCCTGGCGGTGGCCAGCCGGATCCTGCTGACACTGACCGAACTCGGGGTCGCGCTGCCGTTCCTGCTCTGGCGGCCGCCCCCGCGCGGAACTCTCTCGAGGACTGAGTCGTGACCCAGCCCCCGTCACCGGCCGCGGCCGAACTCGACCACCTGCCGCGGTGGCTGCCGCCACTGCTTTTCGCGCTCCTGACGCTCGTAGTCTTCCGGACGTACCTCCTGTCCCCCGCGGGCTCGATGCTCCTGGGACAGGACACACTGGCGGCGGGGATCATGTTCCGCGGCTTCTTCGTGGAGCAGTATCAGCTGCTGCACCGGCTGCCCCTGTGGAACCCCTACCTCTATGGTGGTGTCCCGACCCTCGAGGGCGGCAGCGGTGATATCCTCTATCCCATCGCCTGGCTGCATTTCCTCCTGCCGCTCACCACCGCCTTAGCCTGGAAGCTCATCATCCACGTCTTCCTCGCCGGGGTCTTCATGTACCTCGCGGCCCGGGCGTTCGGTGCCTCCCGCTGGGTTGCCCTGCTTGCCGGGGTGGCGTATCAGCTGGGGCCGAACCTGGTGAGCCTGGTCTGGGGCGGTCAGGACGGAAAGATGTACGTCATCGCTCTCTTTCCCGCCGGGCTGTGGCTCCTGGTGTCGGCCCTCCGGACCGGGGCGCTGGTGCGGTTTCTATGGCTCGGCGTCGCGGCCGGACTCATGCTGATCGCGCATCCGCAGCTGGCGTTCTATGCCTACCTGGCCTTGGGCGGCTACGCCATCGTGGCGCTGGTGGCGGGGCGATCGGCCGGCACCCGTCACCTGCTGGTCCGCGCGGGCGGGGGCGCGGTGGCGCTTAGCGTGGCGCTGGCGGTCGCGGCTATCACCCTGCTCCCGATGTACGGCTACTTGCGGGAGGAATCGCCCCGCGCGGGCCCGGGCCTCGGGTACGAAAAGGCCGCAAGCTACGCCCTCAACCCGGAGGAGGTCGTCAACTTCGTCCTCCCCGACTTCTCCGGCGTGGACGATCAGTACTGGGGACGCAATCCACTGAAGCACAACTCAGAGTACGGCGGCGTCATCGTCTTCGCGCTGGGGTTGTCCGCCCTTATTGCCCTCCGCGGGGATCGCCGGCGACTGGGCCTGGGGATCATGGCGGCCCTGGCGCTGCTGTATGCGCTGGGAGACACCACCCCCGCCTTCCGGCTCATGTACGCCACGATCCCGGGTCTCAAGAATTTCCGGGCGCCGAGCCTCGCCACCTTTATCGCACTGAGCGCCATGACGGCCCTGGCCGCAATCCTGCTGGACCGAGTCTTCAATGACCGGGCTGGACGGGAAGGGCGGGTCGCCGTGCGGACGCTGACGCTGTTCGCGGG
>JAEUJI010000257.1 GCA_016794805.1 Gemmatimonadota bacterium | reverse complement strand
CGGGTTCCGGCGGGGCCACCACGGGCCTGGGGGGTGGTTGCCGGCGCTACAATATAGATCGAACCCCGTCGTTCCCGGCCACCCCGGCACCCGAACCCGGATTCTTCTCTGCCCCTCGTGCATGCGCTGCTGCTGTCCGCCCTGCTGGCGGGGCTCGGCTGGAGGCTGCGCGCCCTGACCGCCGGCGCCGCCGCCACCGCCATCCTCATCGGCACCATCATCCTCGCCGCGACCGGCTGGGCCGGGATGGCCGCGCTCGGCGCCTTCTTCGTCGGGTCGAGCGCGATCGGGCGGGTGGCGCCGGATCATACCGCGGCCCGCGGCGCCAAGGGCCAGCAGCGCGATCCCTGGCAGGTGCTCGCCAATGGCGGCCCGGCGGCGCTCGGTGCGCTGCTGCCGGAGGCGGGGCTCTGGCTGGTCACGGCGAGCCTGGCGGCCGCCGCCGCCGACACCTGGGCCACCGCCACCGGCGGGTGGAGCCGGCGGCCACCGCGGAACATCGTCACCGGGGCGCTGGTCCCCCCCGGCACAAGCGGCGGGGTAACCTGGCCGGGAAGCCTCGGCGGAACGGTCGGCGCATGGTCGGTGGGGGCCGCGGTGGCGCTCTTCGCCCCCGAGTGGCGCTCCCTTCTCATCGCGGCCTTGGGCATCGGCGTCGCCGGGATGCTGCTCGACTCCCTGCTCGGCGCCACGCTCCAGGGCCGGTTCCGGTGCGATGGCTGCGGACAGGACACGGAGCGGCCGGTGCACCGGTGCGGCCAGATGGCGCGCCGAACTGGCGGGCTCCCGTGGCTCACCAACGACGGCGTCAATGCCCTGGCCACCGGTGCGGCCGCGGGGCTGGGCTGGGTCGCCTGGCGGATGCTCGGACCGGGCAGCGCACCCTAGGCGGAAACCCTCGACAACTCCCGGTTGGCATCCGCTGCCCGAGGGGGTCACTTTCCGGCCCATGGGAAACGCGCCACTCGATGTGCTGATCGTGGGTGCCGGGCCGGCCGGGAGCGCCACGGCCTGGCACCTGGCGCGGCGGGGTCTCCGGGTGTCGCTGGTGGACCGGGCGCACTTCCCTCGTGAAAAGGTCTGCTCCGAGTACCTGGGCCCCGAGGCCGCCCGGCTGCTGGATGCGCTCGGGGTACTGGCGCGCGTGGAGCCGGCCGGGGCGCCGATCCGTGGCACCACCGTGCACGGGCCGCGGGGCGCGTCGCTGACCGGCACCTTTGCGCGGGCGGAGGTCCGGCCCTGGCGGGAAACCGGACTGGCGGTGGCGCGCCGCATCCTGGACGCGGAGCTGGTCGCGGCGGCGGTGGCGGCCGGGGCGACGCTCCGCGAGGGGCGGAGCGTAGAGGCGCTGCTGCACGAATCGGGTGGCGTGGCCGGGGCGGTGCTCCGCGATGCCGACGGCGGCCGGGAGACGCTCCGGGCCCGGCTGGTGATCGGCGCCGATGGCCTCCGCTCGGTCGTGGCCCGGCGGCTCGGCGGCCCGGCGGCGGGGCGGGTGGGGCGCCTGGAGCGGGTCGCGTTCGTGGCCCATGTCGCGGAGGTCCCGGGGCTCGAGGGCGTCACCGAGATGCACGTGGGCGCGGAAGGCTACGTGGGACTCAACCGCATCGCGCTCGCGCCGCAGGTGGCGAACGTGGCCCTGGTCGTGCCCGCCCGGGTCGCGGCGGAGGCCAGGAGCAACGTCGAGCGATTCTTCTTCGAGCAGCTCG
>JAEUJI010000242.1 GCA_016794805.1 Gemmatimonadota bacterium | reverse complement strand
AGCTGCGGGTGATCAGCTATGAGGGCGGCACCGGCATCGGGAACCGCTCGGGCACCCTGGTGTTTGCGGTAAAGGGCGGCGACTACGCCCCGTCGCTGACGTTCGATCTCGAGATGGCGACCGACGTGGCCGGGGCGAAGGAGATCGCGCGCTTCAGCCGCGCGGCGACAACCGAGGCAGCGGACCTGCGGGTGCCGTCCGGCGCGCGGGCCATGGGCCTCGTGGACTGGAATCAGTCGCTGTACGCCGATGTGTGGCGGGCCGAGTCGCTGACCGCCAATTCGGCGGGCCAGTACCTGGCCAACCTGCGCTACGGCAACGCCAACCTGAGCGCCGAGAGCCCGGGCAGCTGCACCTCGGTGAACGTGCTGGATGCCAGCTACATCGGCAACATCGCGGTGGGCAACAACAGCGTGCTCGCGGTGGACTTCCCCACCCGCGATCCGGTGGTCGCGGGCAACGTCTCCCCCAACTCCTCCCCGATTCCGGGCGTGGGGGCGGGCGGAACCCGGGTCATCGACGTGCTCGACGCGCAGGCGGTGGCCAATGAGGCGGTGGGCAACCTGCGCCCGGTGGTCTGCGACCTGATTCCCGGCCGCGAGCCGGCGCCGGCCAATACGGTCACCCTCAGTGGTAACATCACCAGCAACCGGACCCTGACCCGCGACACGCTGTACAAGCTGAGCGGCGTGGTCCGGGTCAACAGCGGCGCGGTGCTCACGATCCAGCCCGGCACCCGGATCGAGGGGATCTACGTCGCCGGCGCGGCCAATATCACCGCCCTGATCATTGAGCGGGATGGCCAGATCATCGCTGACGGCACCCCGCTGCAGCCGATCGTCTTCAGCTGCGACCAGACGCCCAAGTTCAAGGGCTGCTGGGGCGGCGTGTTCATCGCCGGGAATGGCCCCCTGAACAGCAGCCAGAGCGCCACCGCCACCAGTCCGGTCATCCCGGGGCGCGCGGCGGCCGGTGGCTGCTTCGAGGTGGTGGCCGAAGGCACCGCGGGCACCCCGGCCGAGACCCGGTTCGGCGGCTGCACCACGGGGGACAACAGCGGCATCGTGCGCTACGCCATCATCGAGTACGGCGGGTTCTCCTTCGCGGCCAACCGCGAGCTGAACAACCTGACGATGGGCGGCGTGGGCAGCGGCACCACCCTCGAGTTCATCCAGGCGCACGCCGGCCTGGACGACGGGGTCGAGATCTGGGGCGGCGACCTCAACATCCGGAACGTGGTCATGACGGCCAACTCCGACGACGCCTTCGATTTTGCCTCCGGCTGGAGCGGCAGCGCCCAGTTCCTGGTCATCCAGCAGGACTCGCTGGATGGGGACAAGGGGTTCGAGATCGACAACACCGAGGCGGCCGCGACCTACAACGACTCCCCCCGGGTCAACGCCCAGATCTACAACGTGACCATGGTCGGCGCCGAGGCCCCCGCCAGCACCAGCGGCGCGGCCGGCAACAACGTCAACGACGCCATCAACCTGCGTCGTGGCGCGCGGCCGGACTTCTTCAACTTCGTCATGATCGGGTTTCCGACCCTGATGGACCTGGACGACGACGCCACCTGCCCCACCGGCGTCAACCTCGATACCGAGGTGAAGTGGCAGTCCGTGGTGGCCTTCAATGTCCCCCGGATCGACAACGCGGACAACGAGGCGGTCTGCTTCCCGTACGCCGCGGCCACGAGCATGGAGGATGAGTTCTACAACGAGGCGGCCTTCGGCAACCTCACCGCCGCGGCGCTGCCGCTCATCGCGCCGTACAACGTTATCACCCCGGACTTCCGCCCGATCAGCGCGGCCGCCGTCTCGCAGGGCAGCAGCACCGTGCCGCCCAGCAACGGGTTCTTCGATGTCACGGCCAACTATCGTGGCGCCGTGCCGCCGCTCGCCTCGGGGGGGATTCCGTGGTACGCCGGCTGGACCCGTGTCTGGACCACCGCGACCACGCCGTGAGCCGGTCGCAGGTGCAGTGAAGCACCCGTAACATTCGCTTCAAGGGCGGCCGGTCCGTGGTCCGGGCCGGTCGCCCGCTCTCGCAGCAGGAGGTTGCATGGAAGTCTCCCGTCCGGTCTGGCTGCCGGCGGTGCCGGCCGCCGATGCCCTGGCCCCGCCGGTGCCTACCCTGCGCCGTCGATGGGTGGGAAGGGTGGCCAGCCGGCTGGTGCC
>JAEUJI010000180.1 GCA_016794805.1 Gemmatimonadota bacterium | reverse complement strand
TGCCCCCCTTCCCTGCCGCCGTCCGGACCGGCAAGGCCGGCTTCCTCTTCCAGGTGCCGGAGGTCGAGTGCAGCGCCTGCCATCTGGACCCGCACCGCAGCCGGTTCTCGGCCGGCGGGCCACGCGGGAAGGCCGGCGGCTGTCTCGCCTGCCACGACACCCGCGGGTTCCAGCCCTCTACCGCGGATGTCGCGGCCCATGCGGAGTACGGCTTCGCGCTGAAGGGCGCGCACCGGGCCACGCCCTGTGTCGCCTGCCATGCGGAGATGAAGCGCACGGCCGCCGGCCCCAGGCCTACCCTGGTGCGCTCGGGGAGGGTGATCGGCCCGATGGCATTCGAGGCGAAGACTGCCTGCGCCGACTGCCATGAGAACGTGCACGGAGACCAGTTCGCCACCCGCCGGGACCAGGGCCGCTGCGAGGCCTGCCACGGCGAGGACGCCTTCCAGCCGGCGTCGGCGTTCGACCACGACCGGGATGCCGCCTTCAAGCTCCGCGGCGGCCATGAAGGAGTACCCTGCAACCGCTGTCATCCCAGCGATACGAAGAGCCGGGATCCGAAGGCCCTCATCTACCGGCCGCTCTCGGGCAAGTGCGAGAGCTGTCACGGCAAGGAGGCGCGATGAAGCCCCTGTTCCTCTGTGGTATTGCCCTGGTGCTCGCGGCCCCACTCTCCGCGCAGGACCGGACGCGGTCGCCCCATGGCAGCCTGGATCTCGCCTGCGAGACCTGCCATCGCTCCGATGGCTGGACGCCGCCGAAGATCAGCCGGGCCTTCGACCATGGACGGGCGGGATTTCCCCTGCTCGGCGCCCACAAGACGGCGAGCTGCCGCTCCTGTCATGAGTCGCTCGACTTCACCGGCGCCGCCACCACCTGCGCCAGCTGTCACCAGGACGTCCACCGCGGGGAGCTGGGCGCCGACTGCACCCGCTGCCACACCCCGCGGAGCTTTCTCGACCGCTCGGTCATGACCCGGGCGCACCAGACGACCCGCTTTCCCCTAGAAGGGGGGCACCTGGCCACCGACTGCACCAGCTGCCACCGGCCCACCGACCAGGGCCGGATGCAGTTCGTGGCGGTGGCCGCGGAATGCTGGAGCTGCCACCAGCCCCAGTTCGTGGGCGCGAAGAACCCCGATCACGTGGCCAGCGGCATGCCCCGTGACTGCGGGTCCTGCCATAACACGGTGCTCTGGGGCCGGGGCCGGTTCAACCCTGACGGCACCCGCTTCCCGCTGACCGGCGCGCACAAGGCGACGGGCTGCACCGAGTGCCACGCCAGCGGCCGCTACCAGGGCACCCCGCTCACCTGCGTGGAGTGTCACCAGGGGGACTACGACCGGAGCACCGCCCCGAACCACCGGCAGGTCGGTTTCGCCACCGACTGCGCCACCTGCCACGCCACCCAGGCCTGGAACGCCGGCTTCGACCATGGAAAGACGGCCTTCCCGCTGACCGGCGGGCACAAGGCCACGACCTGCCAGCAGTGCCACGCGGACGGCGTGTACCGGGGGAAACCCACCACCTGCGTGAGCTGCCACCAGGCGGACTTCAACACCACCACCAATCCGCCCCACGGACCGGCGGGGTTCTCCACCACCTGCACCACCTGCCACAGCACCAACCGGTGGACCGGGGCGGTGTTCGACCATGGCGCCAGCCAGTTCCCCCTGACCGGCGCCCATGTCGCGACGCCCTGCTCCGACTGTCACGCGGACGGGGTGTACACCGGGAAGCCCACGACCTGCATCAGCTGCCACCAGACGGACTACAACACGGCGAACAACCCGCCGCATGGCCCGGCGGGGTTCTCCACCACCTGCACCGCCTGCCACACGACGATCACCTGGACCGGCGCGACCTTCAATCACGGCGCCACACAGTTCCCGCTCACCGGCGCCCACACGACCACGCCCTGCGCCGCCTGTCACGTCAACGGGCTGTACAACGGCACGCCGACGACCTGCGTGAGCTGCCACCAGGCAGACTACAACCAGACCACCAACCCCAACCACCAGGCGTCGAGCTTCTCGACCGACTGCGCCACCTGCCACACCAGCACGACCTGGCTGGGAGCGACCTTCAACCATGATGGCAACTTCTTCCCGATCTACAGCGGGAAGCACAACAACAAGTGGAGCACCTGCAGCGAATGCCACCAGGTGCCGACCGACTACGCCCAGTTCACCTGCCTCACGTGCCACGAGCACAACAAGACCAAGATGGACGCGGACCACCGGGGCCGGTCGGGTTACGCCTACGTGAGCACCGAGTGCCTGCGCTGCCATCCCCGAGGTTCCTGATGCATCACCCCATCCGCACTCTCTGCGCCTGCCTCGGCCTGGCCGCTGGGCTCGGCACCGTCGGCCTCGCGGCCCAGGACACGACGGCGGTGCGCACCACCACCGTCACCTACCTGGCCGGTACCTCGGTCTACGTCGGGGCCGGCCGGGCCGATGGCCTGGTCGAGGGCCAGGAGCTGCAGGTGATCCGGCGCGACGCGGTGGCCGCCACCCTCCGCGTCCTCTTCCTGTCCTCCCGCCAGGCCTCCTGCCAGGTAGTAAGCGGCGCCACCGACATCGTCGTGGGCGAGATGGTCCGTTACGTCGCCAGCCAGGCCACCGCGGCCCCCGGCGCCCTCACGACGACCAGCCGGCGCAGCGGCCCCCGCCGCCTCAGCGGCCCGGGCATCCACGGCCGGGTCGGCGCCCGCTACTTCGTGGCGCGGGAGGACTCCACCAGCAGCGGCTTCAGCCAGCCGACCGCCGACCTCCGGCTGGATGGGCAGCAGATTGGCGGCAGTCCGCTCGGGCTCGGCGTGGACCTGCGCACCCGCCGCACCACCACCACCCGGGCCGACGGCTCCAGCACCGCGGATGGCCACACCCGCGTCTACCAGGCCGCCCTCCACTGGAATGCCCCGGGCGCCCGTTTCCACTCGGTGGCCGGGCGCCAGTACCTCACGGCGGTGACGTCGATCAGCCTGTTCGACGGCGCCCTCATGGAGCTCAACGGCTCCCGCTTCTCCTTCGGCGCCTTCGGCGGCTTCGAGCCGGAGCCGGTGGATCTCGGCTTCTCCAGCGACATCGCGGATGTCGGCGCGTACACCCAGTTTCACAGCCGGCCCGGCAGCCGGAACATCTGGGCGCTAACCACCGGCGCCGTCGGCTCGTACGCCGCCGGCAAGGCCAACCGGGAGTTCGGCTTCGCGCAGCTCTCGGTCAGCACCCGCCCCCTGTCCATCTACGCCCTGCAGGAGGTGGACTACTATCGCGACTGGAAAGTCAGCGCGGGGGAACCTTCCGTCTCCTGGACCAGCACCTATCTCAGCACCTCCCTCCGGCCCTACCGCTGGCTGGCGTTCAACGCCTCCTACGACAATCGGCGGAACGTCCGGCTGTATCGCGATTTCCTGGATCCCGGCATCGCCTTCGACGACGCCTACCGGCAGGGCATCGCCGGCGGCGTCTCGATCATCGGGCGGCAGGTGCGGGTGGGGGGAGAGGTGCGGCGCTCCGATGGCGCCACCGCCGGCAACGCCACGTCATGGAGCGGCACCTTCGGCATGGACCGGGTGACACCGCTCAAGCTGTCCTTCACCACCCGCGGCACCTGGTACTCGAATCCGACGCTCGACGGCCAGCTCTACACCCTCCGCGTCGGCGCCGATCCCTTGCAGCCGCTGCATGTGGACCTGAATGGGGGGGTGCGGCGGGAGGACAACCCCGTGGCGAGTTCCTCGGTGCGGCAGTTCACCTGGTATGGGCTGGACCTCGACCTGAGCCTGGCGCGGGCCTGGTTCCTCTCCTTCTCCACCCAGCGGGAGAATGGGCCGGACGGGAACACCAATCAGTTTTATGGCGGGGTGACCTGGCGGTTCTGAGGGGCGGTCTGCAATTGGGCGATTGAGATGCGGGGCTACCCGTGGCGCGCCCAGGCGAGGGTGGCGGACACCGCGCGGCGCCACCCCTCCCAGCGGACCGCGCGCTCCGGCTCGGGAAGCATCGGCTCGAAACGCACGAACCGGCGGTGGGAGAGAAAGTCGTCCACGGAGCTCCAGACGCCCAGCGCGAGCCCCGCAAGGCCGGCGGCGCCGAGCGCCGTGGTCTCGACGTTGTCCGGCCGTTCGACCGCCACCCCCAGCAGGTCGGCCTGGCACTGCATCAGCCAGTCGTTCGCGGTGGCGCCGCCATCCACCCGCAGCGTCGCCACCGACAGCCCCGCGTCCGCGGTCATGGCCTCGAGCAGGTCGGCGCTGGAAAAGGCCATCGCCTCGAGGGCCGCCCGGACCAGGTGCGCGCGGGTGGAGCCGCGCGTGAGGCCCACGATGGTGCCGCGGGCTTCGGCCTCCCAGTGGGGAGAGCCCAGCCCCACGAACGCCGGCACGAAGTAGACCCCGCCCGTGTCCGCCACGCTCCGTGCCAGCGCCTCCGTCTCCGCCGCCCGCGTCACCAGCCCGAGGCCGTCGCGGAGCCACTGCACCGCCGCCCCGGCGATGAAGACGCTCCCCTCCAGCGCGTAGGCCGGCTCCCCCCGTGGCCCGGCGGCCGCGGTGACCAGCAGTCCGTGCGCCGACGTCGGGAGCCGCTGGCCGGTGTAGGTCAGGAGGAACGCGCCCGTGCCGTAGGTGTTCTTGGCGGCCCCCTCCACTACACATCCCTGGCCGAACAGCGCCGCCTGCTGGTCGCCGGCGAGGCCGGCAACCGGGAGGCTGGCACCGAGATGCTCCTTCGCGGTCAACCCAACCACGGCGGAGGAGGGGACGACGGCCGGCAGGAGTTCGCGGGGCACGCCGAAGAGCCCGAGCAGGTCCGGATCCCAGTCCCGCGCGGCGAGATCATACAGCATGGTGCGGGAGGCGTTGGTATGGTCGGTGACGTGCATCGCCCCGCCGGTGAGCCGCGCCACCAGCCAGGAGTCGATGGTGCCGGCCGCGAGTTCCCCCCGCTCCGCGCGCCGTCGCAGGGCCGGGTCCCGGAGCAGGTACTCGAGCTTGGTGGCGGAGAAGTAGGGGTCGAGCACCAGGCCGGTGCGCTCGCGGATGGCGACCTCGCGCCCTTCGGCCCGGAGGGCGCGGCAGCGCTCCGCCGTGCGGCGGTCCTGCCAGACGATCGCCGGCGCCACCGGCCGGAGGGTGGACCGCTCCCAGAGTACGACGGTTTCCCGCTGGTTGGTGATGCCGACCCCCACCGGCCGCTCCCCCGCGGCGGCCAGTGCCTCGCGCGCCGCCTCGAGGGTGACGCGGAAGATCTCCTCGGGATCGTGCTCAACCCAGCCGGGCTGGGGGAAGAACTGGGTGAACTCCCGGTAGCCGCGGCCGAGCACCGTGCCGTCCTGGTGGATCACGAGGGCGGTGGAGCCGGTGGTGCCCTGGTCGAGGGCCAGGATGGACGGCATGGGATCAGGCCGGCGCGGGAACCGCCGGCTCGCGCAGCCGCTCCAGTTCGCCGCGGCCGAGCAGCCCCAGGTCGGTGATGTAACCGGTGATCAGGTCGGCCGGGGTCACGTCGAAGGCGGGATTCCAGACGCCACTGCCTTCCGCCACGATGGTAGCGCCGCCGACGCGGCGGATCTCTTCCGGCCGCCGTTCCTCGATGGGAATGCCGGGGCCGTCCGCGGTGCGGAAGTCGAAGGTGGAACGCGGTGCCGCCACGTAGAACGGCACCCCGTGCGCCCGGGCAGCGAGGGCGAGCCCGTAGGTGCCGATCTTGTTGGCCACATCGCCGTTGGCGGCGATCCGGTCCGCCCCCACGATCACGCAGGAGATGTCCCCCATCCGCAGCCGGCTCGCCGCCATGCTGTCCGCGATCACGGTGGTGGGAACGCCGCTCTGGCACAGCTCCCAAGCGGTGAGCCGGGCTCCCTGCAACAGGGGCCGGGTCTCGTCCGCCACCACCTTGACCTTCCGCCCGGCGGCATGGGCCAGGTAGATCGGCGCCAGCGCGGTGCCGATCCCTCCCGTGGCCAGCACGCCGGCGTTGCAGTGGGTGAGCACCGTTCCCCCCTCGGGGATGAGCGGCAACCCCGCCTCCCCGATCCGGCGGCACATCTCCCGGTCCTCGTCCCAGATCGCGCTGGCTTCGGCCAGGAGCGCGGCGTGCAGCGACTCCCCGAGTCTTGCCGCGTGGCGCGCCCGGCGCCGCATCCGGGTCATGGCCCAGGGGAGGTTCACCGCCGTGGGACGCGTCGCCTCGAGCAGGTCACAGGCGCGGAGAACGGCCGCCAGCGGGTCGGTGGGAGAGCCCCGGGCCGCCAGCGTCGCGCCCATCGCGGCGGCGATGCCGATCAGGGGGGCGCCGCGGACGCGCAGATGGAGAATGGCCTCGGCGACCTGGTCCACCTGTTCCAGCACCAGGTAGTGAACGTCGAGCGGGAGCAGCGTCTGGTCCAGGAGCCGGATGGAGTGGCCAGCGGCCCAGGAGATGGGTTGGGGATGCACGCCCCGAAGATACTCGCCCCGGCGCGGGCCGGGAGAGTCAGGTGGGGCTCCGGGTCTCCAGCCGGCGCAATGCGGGACCCGCGGAGAGCCGGGCGTACCCGAGCGCCGCCGAGTGGTAGAAGCGCTGGGCGCTGCGGACCCGGCGCAGCATCAGGCTGGCCCGGAACGCCAGTTCCGCGCACTCGGCGGCGCACTGCAGGCCACCGAGCCGAAGTGCCCGTCGCTGGCCCAGTCCCGCCCGTCGGACGGCGGTAGCAAACCGGCCCTCCGCCAGCGCGATGGCCCCCTCGAGCCGGGCCGCCTCCGCCTGACCCAGTCCATCCCGTGCCGCCTCGGCGCAGCGCCGGGCGTGGTCCAGCTCGGCGGTCGCGCGCCCCAGCGCACCCTCCGCGAGCGCCTGTTCCACATTCCCCAGCCGGACGGTTCCCTCGAGCGCGGTATCCCCGCTCGCGCGCGCCGCCCGCACCGCGCGGGTGGCGGCGGTGGCGGCGGCCCCGAGGTCACCCTGTTCCCGGAACACCAGTGCGAGGTTGTGGGAGACCTGGGCCACGCCGGCGGCATCCCCGAGGCCCCGCCAGGCGATCAGCGCGCACCGGTAGAGACTGAGGGCGAGGGTATCCTTGCCGCGGAGGTGCGCGATCGAACCGAGGTTGGTCGTCGCCCGCGCGACGAGCGCATCGTCCCCCTCCGCGCGCGCGATACCGAGTGCCTCTTCGAAGTGCCGCTCCGCCTCCTCGATCCGCCCCTGTTCGAAGGCAATGCTGCCACACAGGTGGGCGGCCTCCCCCCAGGCCAGGCTCACGGCCGGCGCCCGGTCCCGCAGGGCCACGGCCCGCCGGCCCGCCTCCGCCAGCTCACCGCGGCGGGCCATCGCCCGGACGGCGGTGAGTTCCTCCCGGTCCGGCAGGGCCCGGGTCATGCCGCGACCTGGACCCCGACCCCGACGGTGCGCAGGAAGGCCTCGAGGACAGCGGGCCGCCACCACTGCGGCGTCTCCAGCATGCACGCCACCGCCTGCTCCTGGGTCATGGCCGGGCGGTAACTCCGGGTCGTGGTGAGGGCGTCATAGATGTCCACGATGCAGATGATCTGCGCCGCCAGCGGGATGGCATCGCCCGCCAGGCGATCGGGGTAGCCGCTCCCGTCGTGCTTTTCGTGATGCCAGCGAATGATCGGCGTGATGTCCCATGGGAAGTCGATGCCGGCGAGCAGCTCGACGCCCCAGACCGGGTGCTGCTGGATGATGGCGAACTCCTCGGGGGTCAGCCGGCCCGGCTTGTTGAGCACCTCATGGGGCACCCGCACCTTGCCCACGTCGTGCAGGTAGGCGCCGAGCCGGATCGTGGTCAGTTCCACGTCGCTGACGCCGAGTTCCTCCGCCACCCGCGCGGCGTAGGTGGCCACCCGCTCGCAGTGCCCGTGGGTATAGCTGTCGGCGGACTCGATCGACTGGCCCCAGTCACGGACCACGGCGAGGAAGGTGCCCTCCAGATCGGCCACCTTCGCCTGGACGTCCACCAGGTCGAGATGCGCGTCCAGCCGCAGGAAGAGGCGATAGGCGGCATTGAGCCGGGTCAGCGCCTCCTGGTTCCGGCCCATGGCCTGGTACAGGCGGCCCAGCTCCCGGCAAGCTTCGGCCTCGCTGAGCACCGTCCCCGTGGCCACCGCCACCTCGATGGAGGAATGCAGCCGGGCTTCGGCGAGCGCGTGGCGGCCGGTATCGCGGTACACCACGCCCAGCACCCGGTACGCATCCGCCTTGTCCATCCGGGAGCCGAGTTCGTCGAAGATCGCCAGCGCCGCTTCCGCGCCAGCGCGGGCTTCCTCGAATGCCTCGCGCGCCAGGTGCACCTCGGCCTGGTTGAGGAGGCAGAGCCCCTGCAGGTGGATATCGCCGATCCGCTCCGCCAGTTCGAGGCTCTGGCGATAGCAGCGCTCCGCATCGGCCCATTCGCGGCGGTCCGCGCGGATCATGCCGAGGTTATGATAGGCGATGGCACACCCCTGATCGTCGCCGGTGGCGGCGCAGGCGTCGAGCGACGAGCGATAGTGCCCCAGCGCGGCATGGTGGTCGCCCTGGATGGTCGCCAGGATGCCGAGATTCTGCTCGATCCGGCTGCGCAGCCCCGGCTGGCTCTCCCCCAGCACAAGGGCCCGCCCAAATAGGCTCCGGGCGAGTTGCATCTGCCCCAGCTCGAAGGCCATGCCCCCCTGCGCATTCAGCGCCTCGGCCGCGAGACCCGGCTGGCCGGCCTCCATGGACACCTGGAAGCTCCGCTCGGCCAGTTCGCGGGCCCGGTCGGCCTCGTTGCGGTGATGGCACACGACACTCCAGCGCCGGAGCGCCTCAGCGAGCAACGCGGCCTCCCCCTCCCGTTCCGCCGCACCCACCGCCGCCGCGAAGGCGCCCTGAGCTTCGGCCAGACGGCCGGACCGCTCATGGCTCCGGCCCTCGGCCAGCCACTCCGCCGCCTTCGGCGGCTCGGCCAGGATTCCCCGGGCGGGGGTGCCCGTCCGCCGTGCGATCGGCATCCGGCTACCAGGCCACCGCGTACCGGGAGAAGTGGTCGAGGTCGCCCGTGACCCGCATCCGCAGGAGGTCGTCACGCGAGAGCAGGTAGCTGAGGATGTTGAGGTCGTCGTCGGTGTAGGCCACGCGCTTGAGCAGGCGCAGCCGGCCCATGGGACAGGTCGAATAGTCCAGCGTCAGGGCCGCGGTGCGAGCAAACTGGAGCCCGTGCGGCTCGAAGCTCACGGAGGCCACGACCCCGACCGGCGCCTCACCGGTGATAAGGACGGGCCGCGTGAGCGCCCCGCGGGGGACCACCAGCGTATGCCTGCCCACTTGCAGGGTACCCCCCGCCGGGCCGATGACGGCCGTGGCTCGGGCATACGGCTGCGGATAGCAGGCAAGGAGTCCGTTCAGGAGCGGTCCGAGGACCTGCTGCTCCTGGGCCGCCGCCGGCACCGCCGGCGCGGTGGGGTCTCGCTCAGGTGCACATCCGAGGACCACAACCAGCGTGGCCAGGAGGGCGAACAACGGACGGGGGCAGCGCATCGCTATCTCCAGGAGAGGTGAGATCGGGGAGGAAGCCCTTGCCACCGGGCGGTCCCCAAAGCCGACCTTGCAAATGGCAACTGCGATGCCAGAGATTCTGCGGTATCGAACAAATAATAGACGACGGAATACTGATAATGCGCAGTAATACGTTGTTGATTTTGGTCTTACGCATGCACATGATACGGATCATGCGACCATTAATAGTACAGTCCTGCACGAAGATCACGGGCGAATCGGGTCATTCCTCACACCTGCGCTGCTCGGGAACCCGACCCCTGTGGTGCCGATCCGTGTTGCCCGGCCGCCACCCGTTGGGTGCGGGCCACAGACGCCGGCACTACTTTCCCCGCTCCCCCGACGCCATCGCTCCACCTCCCGAGATCCGCCATGGCCTACACCACGCTGCAGCTGACGACGCAGGATGCCATCGCCACCGTCACGGTCAACCGGCCGGACAAGCTCAACGCCCTCAATACCACCGTGATCGAGGAACTGGGCCAGGCCATCGCGGCGCTGGAGCGGGACTCCGCGGTGCGCGGGGTGATCCTGACGGGGGCGGGCCCCAAGGCGTTCGTGGCGGGGGCCGACATCAGCGAGCTGGCCAGCCAGTCCCCCCTCGAGGGCAAGGCGCGCTCCCTGGCGGGACAGGCGGTCTTCCGCCGCTTCGAGGCGCTCCGGAAGCCGGTCATCGCGGCGGTCAACGGCTTCTGCCTCGGCGGCGGCTGCGAACTGGCGATGGCCTGCCACCTCCGGATCGCCAGCGACACCGCCCGCTTCGGTCAGCCGGAGGTGAAGCTCGGCATCGGCCCGGGCTACGGAGGGACCGTGCGGCTCCCCCGGCTGGTCGGCCGGGGCCGGGCCCTCGAACTGCTCCTCACGGGGGGGATGATTGATGCCGCGGAGGCCTGGCGCATCGGGCTGGTGAACCGGGTGGTCCCGGCGGAACGGCTGCTCCCCGAGGCCACCGCCCTGCTGGGCCAGATGCTGGCGATGGGCCCCCTGGCCGTCGCGGCCGTGCTGGAGGCGGTGGACGCGGGGTTCGAGATGCCCCAGGCGGAGGCGCTGCTGCTCGAGGCCAACCACTTCGGGCTCCTCTCCGCGACCGCCGACATGCGGGAGGGGATGGCCGCCTTCCTGGCCAAGCGGACCCCCCGGTTCGAGGGCCGCTGAACGCCGCTCCGCGACTGCCAATCCCCCGGGGAACCGGGTAAATTTCGGTTCATGAGATCAGGACTCCGGGCCTCAGGTTGGGCGTGGGCCCGGCTGGTGGGCGGCCTCGCCCTGACGGCCACGGCCGCCTGCAATGAGCGCGACCGGCTCACCTTTCCGACGCCCGGTGGGCCCGGGAGCGACGGACCGGTCACGGTCATCGATGTGCCCTCCGGGGATACGACGGTGGGTGACACCATGACGTACTTCGTCACCGGCTATACCATCGACGACGATGGCGTGGACACCGTCTACTTCGAGACCAATGGCGGGGTGTCCAGCTTCCCCCCGTTCATCGGCTCGAGCGACTCGGTCCGGTTTGGGCTGCCCATCACGACCGCCGGGCAGGCGGGGAAATTCATCACGGTGCGGGTGTTCGGCACCGACGAACGGGGTAACCGGGGTGACACCGCCATCCGTGTGATCACGGTCGAGTAGTGCGCCTCACCCGCCTCACGGTCCGGGGAGTCCGCAACCTCGCCGACGGGACCCTGGAGTTGCCGGCCGCGGGGGCGGTCCTGCTGGGGGCCAACGGCCAGGGCAAGACCAGCCTGCTCGAGGCGATGGCCTTCCCGGTCCTGTTCCGGTCCTTCCGCACCGCGATGGATGCGGAGGTGGTCCGCTTCGGCGAGCCGGGCTTCCACATCGGCGTGGCGTTCGAGGATGGGGCGCGGGCCCGGACCGTGGCGGCGACCTTCCGACTCCTCGGGCGCCGCAAGCAGATCGAGGTGGACGGCGTGCCGACCCGTCGCCTGGTGGATGCGGCGGGCGCCTGGCTCGCGGTGGTCTTCGCCCCCGAGGATGTGCAACTCGCCGCCGGCGCGGCAACCGGCCGGCGGTTGTACCTGGACCGCACGCTGGCGCTGGCCGACCCGCGGTACCTGGCAACGCTGGCCCGCTACCGATCGGCGCTGGCCCAGCGGAACGCGGCCCTGCGCCAGGGGCGGGCGGACCTCGCCGCGGCGTTCGACCTCCCGCTGGCGGACGCCGGTGCGGCGGTGGTGTCCCGGCGCCTCGCGTGGGTGCAGGCCGCGGGGGAGCAGTTCACCACCGGGCTCGTGGCGTTGGGAGAGCAGAGCGGCGAGGCCACGCTGGGATACCACGGCGCGGTGGAGCTGGCGGACCCGGCCGCCTGGGGCGAGCGGCTGGTCCAGGCCGCGCCACGGGACCTGGCACGGCGGGCTACCACAGTGGGGCCGCACCGGGATGACCTGGACTTGCGGCTGGGAGGCCGGCTGCTCCGGGACTACGGCTCCACCGGGCAGCAGCGCACCGCGGCCGTGGCGCTCAAGCTGCTGGAGCTGGACACGATCGAGCGGGCGACGGGGCGCTGCCCCGCCCTGCTGCTGGACGATGTCTTCGCGGAGCTGGACCCCGAGCGGCAGGCGCGGCTCGCCGCGCGCCTGTTCGGGGGGCGGAGCGCCCAGGTGTTCATCACCGCGCCGCGCCCCGATGAATTGCCCCGGGGGCTGGCGCTCCCGGTGTGGCGGGTCTCCCGGGGCCAGTGCCAGCCCGGCGACTGAGCGGGGAGGCGAGGAGACGCATGGCAATCAGGTATGACCCCGAGCGGTCTGGGCTCACCCCGCTGGCAGAGGCGCTGAAGCGCTACCTCAAGCGGGCGGGGCTGGTCCGCCGCATCGGCCAGGCGGGAGTGGTGGAATCCTGGGCCGAACTGGTCGGGCCCCAGATTGCCAAGGTGACGGCGGCGGAATCCGTGACCCCCGAGGGGGTGCTGCGGGTGCGGGTGGCGACGGCGGCGTGGGCCTCCGAACTGTCGCTGATGACCCCGCAGATCCTGGCGCGGCTGAACACCGGCCGGAGCGGGCGGATCACCCAGATCCGGTGGCTGGCGGGCGGGGTGGGAGACGACCGGGCGGCACGGCGGTAGGACGGCAGGGCGGAAACGTATGGGCGCCCCGTGTGGGCGCCCGCCAAGGAACCCACGAACGGACGGGGCATGGCCAAGGAAAACGGCAACGGCGAGCAGCAGTATGGCGCGGACTCGATCCAGGTCCTCAAGGGGCTGGAGGCGGTGCGCAAACGGCCGGGGATGTACATCGGCTCGACCGCGGAGAACGGGCTGCACCACCTGGTGTACGAGGTGGTGGACAACTCGATCGACGAGGCGCTCGCCGGCTACTGCGACGACATCCGCGTCACCATCCACAAGGACAACTCGATCTCGGTGGAGGACAACGGGCGCGGCATCCCGGTGGAGATGCACCCGACCGAGAAACTGCCCGCGGTGGAGGTGGCGCTGACGGTGCTGCACGCCGGCGGCAAGTTCGACAAGTCGAACTACAAGGTCTCCGGTGGGCTGCACGGCGTGGGCGTCTCGGTGGTCAACGCGCTGTCGGAGCGCACCGAGGTCATCGTCAAGCGCGACGGCTTCAAGTGGCGGATGGCGTTCGTCCGGGGCCAGACGGTCAAGAAGCTGGAGAAGCTCGACAAGGCCAGGGACACCGGCACCCTGGTCCGCTTCAAGCCGGACCCCGAGATCTTCTCCGTGCTGGAGTTCAGCTGGAGCACCCTGGCCGACCGGCTGCGGCAGCTGGCGTTCCTCAACAAGAGCGTCTCCATCTCGCTCAAGGACGACCGCCCCGACGAGCCGAAGAACGAGACCTTCTTCGCCAAGGGCGGGCTGGTCCAGTTCGTGGAGTGGCTCAACCGGAACAAGAAGCCGCTGCACCCCAAGCCGATCGCCTTTACGGTGACCCGGGACGAGGTCGAGGTGGACGTGGCCATCCAGTACGAGGATGGCTACAACGAGAACATCTTCACCTTCGTCAACAACATCAACACCCATGAGGGTGGCACCCACCTCACCGGCTTCCGGGCCGCGCTCACCCGGGCGATCAACGAGTTCGCCAAGCAGCAGGGGTCGCTCAAGAAGGAAGACTTCACCCTGACCGGCGAGGACATCCGCGAGGGGCTGACCGCGATCATCCACTGCAAGGTCCGGGAGCCGCAGTTCGAGGGCCAGACCAAGACCAAGCTGGGCAATTCCGAGGTGGAAGGGATCGTCAAGCAGGTGGTGTACGACCAGCTGCGGACCTTCCTCGACGAGAAGCCGGCGGTCGGGCGCGCGGTCATCGAGAAGGCGGTCAGCGCCGCCCGGGCCCGCGAGGCCGCCCGGAAGGCCCGGGACCTGGTGCGCAAGAAGTCGGGGCTGGAGGGCGCGGTGCTCCCCGGCAAGCTGGCGGACTGCTCGCTCGACGATCCGGCGATGTGCGAGCTCTACCTGGTCGAGGGCGACTCCGCCGGCGGCAGCGCCAAGCAGGGGCGGGACCGGCAGTTCCAGGCCATCCTGCCGCTGCGGGGGAAGATCCTGAACGTGGAGAAGGCCCGGATCGACAAGATCCTCTCCAACGAGGAGATCCGGGCCATGATCACCGCGATCGGCGCCGGGGTGCGGGAGGACTTCACCCTGGACGACGTGCGCTACCACAAGATCGTCATCATGACCGACGCCGACGTCGACGGGGCGCACATCCGGACCCTGCTGCTCACCTTCTTCTTCCGGCAGATGCCCGAGCTGATCGAGGCGGGGTACATCTATATCGCCCAGCCGCCGCTCTTCCGGGTGGCGCGGGGCAGCGGCAAGAAGGAGGAGAAGTTCTACGCCTACGACGACAAGGAGCGGGACGAGTACATCAAGCGCCTCTCCAACGGCGAGGGGCGAGGCACCGTCGCAGTGCAGCGCTACAAGGGCCTGGGTGAGATGAACCCGGGACAGCTCTGGGAGACGACGATGGACCCGGGGCGGCGGACCATCCTGCGCGTGACCCTCGACGACGCGGTGGAGGCCTCCAAGCTGTTCGACGAGCTGATGGGAGACGAGGTCGAACCGCGCCGGCTCTTCATCGAGCGCAACGCGAAGTACGTGTCGCACCTGGACGTGTAGGCCGCCCGGAAGCGGCGGGATGCCAGGAGAGGCGCCGGGGCATGCCCTGGCGCCTCACTGTTTCGGGGCACCCGGCCCCCAGTCGTCCCCGGCAAATCCGTCCTCCGGCTGCTGCCCCGCCCCGAGGTCCCGCACCTCCCGCTCCGCCGCCTCCAGCTCATCCTGGTCCGCCGGCTCCGGGGGGTCGGCGGGATCGGCCGGCCGTCGCCGTCCCGGGGCGAACAGCCAGGCCAGCACGCCGACGATGAGCACGGCGGTGAAGACGCCGCCCATCAGGCCGGCTCCTCCCCCGCCGAGGTGACCCGGCAGAGCAGCAGCGGGAGCTGCGGCTCGGGGGGGCCGAAACGCATAGCCCGCCGGAGCGCCGCCATGCCGACCTCGATCCCTTCCCCATCGCGCGCAAACACCGACGCGACCGGCTCTCCCCGCGCCACCGTGGCGCCCGGGCGTCCCGAGACGACGAAGCCGACACTCGGCTCGATGCGGTCGCCCAGCCGGCGGCGGCCTCCGCCCATCGCCACTACCGCTTCCCCAAGGGGGCGGGGATCCACCGCGGCGATGGTCCCCGCGCCGGGCGCCTCGAAGAGCTCCACTTCCAGCGCCTGCGGCAGGCGCCCCGGATCATCCACGATTTTCGGGTCGCCCCCCTGGGCCTCGATGAGCAACCGGAACCGCTCCAGGGCGGCGCCGGAGCGCAGCGCGCCGTCCACCAGGCGCAACGCGCCCGCCACGTCGGGAGCCCGCCCGGCGAGCAGGAGCATCTCGACGGCGAGCGCCCGGGTGACCGTCATGAGATCCTCCGGCCCCTGCCCCGTCAGTGCCAGCAGCGCCTCCTCGACCTCGAGCGCGTTCCCGATGGCGCGGCCGAGTGGCCGGTCCATCGCCGTGATCAGGGCGGCAGTGGGGCAGCCGTGGGCCGTGCCGAGGTCCACCATGGTGCGCGCCAGGCCGCGGGCATCGTCCAGGTTGGGCAGGAAGGCGCCGCTGCCGGCCTTCACGTCCAGCACCAGGCCGGTGAGCCCTTCGGCCAGCTTCTTGGACATGATGCTGGCGGCGATCAGGGCCGTGGCGGGCACGGTGCCGGTGACGTCCCGCAGGGCATAGAGCCGGCGGTCCGCCGGGGCGATGGCGTCACTCTGGCCGAACATCGCAACCCCGATGCGCTCGACCTGGGCCCGGACCTCGGCCAGGGACAGGTCGGTCCGGAAACCCGGGATGGACTCGAGCTTGTCGGTGGTGCCGCCGGTGTGGCCCAGCCCCCGGCCCGACATCATCGGCACCGCGACATCCAGGCTGGCCACCAGCGGCGCCAGCACCAGGGAGACCTTGTCGCCGACGCCCCCGGTGGAGTGCTTGTCCACCCGCGGGCGGCCGGCGGCAGCCCACTCCAGGCGGGCACCGGAGTCCAGCATGGCCCCGGTCACGGCGGCGAGTTCCTCGCCGGTGAGCCCCCGCCAGACCACGGCCATGAGCAGCGCCGACATCTGGTAGTCCGGGACGTCGCCGCGGCCATAGGCCTGGAGCAGGTCGGTCCACTCCCGGGCGGCGAGGGCGCCGCCGTCTCGCTTGCGCTCGATCAGCGATGGGACGAGCATTGAGTCCGGGGGATGAGGAACGGGAAACGGGAAACGGGAAACGGGAAACGGGAGCAAGGATGACGCGCACACGCCTGCATCGCAAGCACTGGGTTGCCTTCGCGGCCCTGATCGGCTCGACCTTCGTGGCGCCGCTCGGTGCCCAATCCGAGTCCGCCGCAGCGGAGGAACTCCGCCGGGGGATCGAGACCCACCTGGCCCGGGATCCGGAGACGGCGCTCCGGTACTTCGAGGCGGCGCTGGCGGCCGAGCCGGACAACTACGAGGCTACCTGGCGGGCCTCCGAGACGCTGCTCGATATCGGGAAGCAGACGCCCGACTCGGTGAAGAGCCCCACCCGGGACTCCCTCTACGCCAGGGCGGAGGTGCTGGGGCGCCGGGCGGTGGAACTGCGGCCGGACGGGGCCGACGGGCACTATGTCCTGGCAGCGGCCATCGGGCGGGCGTCGCTCACCAAGAGCAAGAAGGAGCGGGTGCGGCGCGCCAGCGAGATCCGCGGGGCGGCGCTCCGGGCCATCGAGCTGGATCCGGCCCATCACAAGGCCTATCACGTGATGGGGCGGTGGAACGCCGAGATCATGCGGCTGTCGGGGCTCGAGCGGTTCTTCGCCAAGAACTTCCTGGGCGGCAAGATCTTCAACGCGGCGAGCTGGGACAGCGCGGTGGTCTACATGGAGAAGTCGGTCGCGGCGAGCCCCGAGACGATCTACCACCACCTCGACCTGGCCGAGATCCTGGCCGAACGGGAGCGCTTCAGCGAGGCGCGGCTCCACCTCGACCAGGTGGCGAGCCTGCCGATCTTCGACGTGATGGACCCGGAATACAAGGAGCAGGGCGCGGCGCTGGCCAGCCGGATCGAGGGCAAGAAGGACAAGCGGCGCTAGACGCCGAGCTGGTCCTCGACCGCCTCCAGGCCCTGGGCGAGACGGTCGCGCAGGGCCTCCTTCTTTTCCTCGAGGATGCCGCCGGCCCGCTTCCGGGCCCGGCTCCAGCCCCGCTCGGCGTCCCGGCTGAGGCTCCGGGCCCGCTTGCGGATCAGGCGCCGGGTATCGTCGCCGGAGGCGGGGGCAAAGAGCAGCGCCAGCCCGGCGCCGACGGCGGCGCCGATCACCAGGCCGGTCAGGAAGGTGCCGCCGTCCCAGGCCCGCTCCTCGGGGGCGTCCTCTGCCTCGTCCCGGGGAGGGTGACGGGGATCACGGTCATCGCGCATTGGACCTCCAGGTCGTCGTGCTGAAAGGTACCCCGCCTTGACCGCCTCCCGCCACGCCGCGACAATTCGGCACCCTTTCCCGAATCGCCCATGACCGTTCAGGCCGTTGTGACCGAGGATGTCGAACGCCTGCAGGCGCGGGTGCGTGAACTCGAGCACGAGCGCAAGCACCTCCTCGCCGTCATCGAGATCCTGCAGGAGCTGGCGGGCTCGCTGCACATCGTGGACATCATGCAGGCCATCGCCCGCCGGCTGGGCGAGGTGTTCGGGCTCGACCGCGCGTCGATCTTCCTCGCCGAGCGGGACGCGAAGACCGCGCGGCTGGTGGCGAGCTTCGAGGATCCGAGCATCCGGAACTACGTGGTGGACCTGGAGCGGTATCCCGAGCTCCGCCGGGCGCTCACCGATGGGGAGACGGTTTACATCCCCGACGTGGAGCTGGACCCGACGATGGCCCACCTGAAGGGGGCCTTCGACACCCGGAATGTCCGGTCCATCACGGTGGTGCCGATCACCTGGCGCGGGGCCTCCATCGGGGCCATCATGCTGCGCACCTTCCGGGACGGACCCGCCTTCTCCGAGGCGGACGTGCGCTTCTGCCAGGTGGTGGCCAGCCTGACCGCCAAGGCGCTCCGCAACGCCCACCGCTTCGAGAAGCTGCAGGCGCGGGTGGGCGAGGGCGGCGGCAGCCGGGCGGTGGAACGGGAGCGGGTGGCGCTGATCGGCTTCCTCCGGCGGCTGCTGGACGAGTTCGCCGCGCGGGAGGGCCCCTGGAGCGAGGGCGTCCTGGCCCGGGCGAGCGCGGAAGAGCTCGAGCGCCTGGTGGGCGTGGCGCTCACCGTCCTGCAGCAGGAGGCGGCCGCCCGGTAGGATGACCCCCGCCGCCCGCGCCGCCGAGCTGCGCCAGCTCATCACCCGCGCCAACCACGCGTACTACGTCCTCGACGCGCCGGAGGTCTCCGACGCCGAGTACGACCGCTGGATGCGGGAGCTGGTCGCGCTCGAGGCCGCGCACCCCGCGCTCCGCACCCCCGATAGTCCCACCCAGCGGGTCGGGGCGGACCCCGCCCCCTCCCTGGCCAAGCACACCCACCTGCGCCCGATGATGTCGCTGGACAATGCCTTCACGCCGGAGGAACTCACGGCGTGGGAGGACCGGAACGCACGCATCACGGAAGACGCCCGGAGCGGCGGGTACACCACCGAGGTCAAGATCGATGGCTCCGCCGTCAGCCTGACCTACCGCGACGGGGCGCTGGTGAGCGGGGCCACCCGCGGGAATGGCCGGGTGGGGGAACTGGTGACGGCGAATCTCCGCACCCTGCCGGACGTCCCGCTCCGCCTGGCGGGCGACGCGCATCCACCCCTGATGGAGGTCCGGGGCGAGGTGTACCTGCCCCGCGCCGCCTTCGAGCGGCTCAACCGGGAGCGGGAGGAGGCGGGGGAACCCCTCTACGCCAATCCGCGCAACACCGCCGCGGGGAGCCTCAAGCTGCTGGACCCGAAGCTCACCCGCCGTCGCCGGCTGCGCATGTTCGCCTTTCATGTCGAGGTGATCGAGGGCAAGCTGGCGGTGCAGCGCCAGTGGGAGGTCCTCGAACTGCTGGCCGCCTGGGGCTTCCAGGTGGAGCCGCACCGGAAGCGCCACCCCGATCTCGCCGCCGTCCACGCCGAGGCCGAGCGGCTGCAGGGGAAGCTCAAGTCCCTGCCCTTCGACGCGGACGGGGTCGTGGTCAA
>JAEUJI010000178.1 GCA_016794805.1 Gemmatimonadota bacterium | reverse complement strand
TGATCCAGCGTGCCGCGCTCGAGCGTGCGGTCGGCACCCGACTCAACTGAGGATGACCACCATGGACCGGCAGGCATACAAGGATGGGACCCGGGTCATCCGGGTACTGACGGTGGGGCTGCTCATGACGGCGGCCGGCTGTGGCGGTGGCGCGAGCGCGGGGGATACGGCGGCGGCAGAACTGCCGGGAAGCTCGGTCACCCTCTGGACCGACTCCACCGAACTCTTCATGGAGCATCCCGCGCTGTTGCCCGGCCGTCCGGGAAAGTTTGCGGTGCACCTTACCGACCTGACGGACTTCGCGCCGCTCACCTCTGGGCGGATCGTGCTACGGTTCGAACCGGACGGGGGTGGGGAGGGGTTTTCGGTGGTGCAGGAGGCGCCCAGCCGACCGGGCATTTATGGGCCATCCCCCGAGTTTCCGCGGGCGGGCGTGTGGAATCTCACGATCGAGGTGGAGAGTCCGCAGGCGAGGGACCGGATCGTGGTGCCCGGGCTCCGGGTGCATGCCACGGAGGCGGACGTGCCGGCTGATGACGATGCGGGAGGCGGCATCGCGTTCCTGAAGGAGCAGCAGTGGAAGACCCCGGGGTTCCGCACCGAGTTTGCCCGGGAGGGGGTAGTGCAGGAGGCCTTCGAGGCGACCGGCACGATCGTGCCGGCCGCGGGCCGGCTGGCCGAGGTCGCGGCGCCGATCGCGGGGCTGGTGGATGCGGCAGGGGTGGCGGACGCACCGGTCCCGGGGCAGCGGGTGACGGCGGGACAGGTCTTACTGGTGCTGACGCCCTCGTTGGGGGATGCGGGCAGCACGTACGCGGAGGCCCGGGGGGAGTTGCGGGAGGCGGAAGCCGAGCACGCGCGAGCGGAGCGGCTGTACGCCGTGGAGGCGATACCCGAGCGGCGCCTGCGGGAGGCGGAGAGCCGGCTGCAGGTGGCGCGCGAGGCGCTGGCGGGCCTCACCGGCGGGGGGACGCCCCGGAGTGACGGGCGGTTGGCGGTGCGCTCGCCGATCGCCGGCGTCGTGACCAGCCGGAGCGTGTCCGCCGGGAGCCGGGTGGCGGCGGGGGACCCGCTCTTCACGGTCGTGGATGCCGGGACGGTGTGGGTGCAGGCGAATGTCCCCGCAACCGATGCGGCGCGGATCGGGGCTGGGTCGGGCGCCTCGTTCCAGCTGGAGGGATCGCCCCGGATCTTCGACGCACCCCGCACCATCGCCGTGGGGAGTGTGCTCGACTCGCTGAGCCGGACCGTGCCGGTGCTGTACCAGGCGGCGAACCTCGATGGCGCGATCAAGATCGGGGCGAATGCGCGGGTGGCGATTCGCACCGGGCGGCGCGCGGCGGGGCTGGTGATTCCCGCCTCCGCCGTTCTGGATGAGGATGGCCGCTCGATCGTGTACGTGCAGCTCGACGGGGAGCGCTTCGAGAAGCGCATGGTGACGATCGGGGGCCGGGAGGGGGAGCGGACGCTGGTGGTGGGCGGGCTCACTGCCGGCGATCGCGTGGTCAGCGGCGCCGCCTACCAGGTGCGGCTGGCCTCGCTCTCGACCAGTGCGCCCGCCCACGGCCCCGAGCACTAGGAGCCATCCCCATGCTCAATCAGCTCATTGCGTGGTCGCTCAAGAACCGGGTGCTGGTGCTGGCCGCGGCCGTCCTGGCGCTGGCGACCGGCGGATGGACGGCCTCCCGCATGCCGGTGGATGTCTTTCCCGACCTGACCGCGCCGACCGTCACGGTCCTGACCGAGGCGCACGGCATGGCGCCGGAGGAAGTGGAGGCGCTCGTCACCTTCCCGATCGAGACCGCGGTCAATGGCGCGACGGGGGTGCGCCGGGTGCGCTCCTCCACCGCCCAGGGGATCTCCGTGGTCTGGGTCGAGTTCGACTGGGGCACCGACATCTTCCGGGATCGGCAGATCGTCTCGGAGAAGCTGCAGACGGTGGCGGGCAGCCTGCCGACGGGAGTGTCGCCGCCGGTCCTCTCGCCGGTGTCCTCGGTCATGGGCGAGATCATGATGATCGGGCTCACCGGCAGCCAATCGCCACAGGAGCTGCGCACCGTCGCGGACTGGACCATCCGGCGGAGGCTGCTGGCGGTGCCCGGGGTGTCGCAGGTGATCCCCATCGGCGGAGAGGTGAA
>JAEUJI010000173.1 GCA_016794805.1 Gemmatimonadota bacterium | reverse complement strand
CGTGTCCCCCCGCAGCTCCGGATACCCGAACCAGCTCTGCGCCGCGTCCCCCGGGCCCCGCCCCCCCCGCACATCCCCCGGCTCCACCTTGAGCCGGCTCCTGAGCTGCCGCAGCGCCGCCCCGCTGTACGCCAGGTGGGTACTCGGCACCAGCGTGAGCGCGCGGGTGTACGACCGGAGCGCCCCCTCGTAGCTGCTGCGGAAGCGCATGCCGGTCGGACTCGCACTGTCCGCCAGGACGATGTCATCCCGCGCCTGGCACTCCCCCAGCCCGAACCACCCCCGGAAATCCAGCGAGTCCAGCGCCAGCAGCTCCCGGTACTTGCCGCACGCCACCGGATACGCCGAGTCCGCCAGCGCTACCAGCCCCTCCGCCACCAGCCGCTGCGGCCGCGTCAGCCGCTCCCGCGCCGCCAGCGCCCGCAGCGCGTTCCCCCGCCAGGCCGCCACCGGGCGGTCCAGCCAGTTCCCCACCTGCGCCAGCTTGAGGTTGGCGTTGGGATACTCCGGATCGAGCGCCAGCGCCTCCCCGTACTTCCGCTCCGCCAGCGGGAGGTTCCAGGCGTTGAGCGCCGAGTCGCCGGTGGCATACAGCCGCCAGGCGTCGGTGGACTTGGCTCCCAGCGCCTCCGCCGCGTCGGCCGGGGTGGGTTGCCCCGGCAGCGTCAGCTGGTAGGTGAGCTCGGCGAAGCGGAGCGCCAGGGTCCCGGGATCGAGCCCCTCCGGCACCAGCCGCACAGTCCGGCTGAGGACTTCCCGCCCGGTGCGGGTGTCGTACAGCACCCCGGTGATCCGAAGCTGCTCGCCGTCCCGCGCGATCTCCCCCCAGATCAGGTGCCCCGCCCCGAGGCCGCGCGCGAGCGCCGCCGCCCGCCGCACCGTGAGCGACTCTCGCTCCGCCGCCAGCGCGCTCCCCACCGTGAGCCCGCTCACCATTCCGAAATCGGTCCACCGCGTCAGCGCGTCGGTCACCAGCGACGCCGCCTCGTCCCCGTTGAGCAGGGCCCCGGTCCCGCGCCCCTGCACCTCGAACGGCAGCACCACGAACCGGTTCGGGTCGGCGGCGGCGCCACCCAGCAGGCGGCTGCCGAGCGCCCACCCGCCCAGCAGCAGGAGCACGACGCCCGCCGCGACCGGCCACCAGCGGCGCCACGGCGGCTGCCGCGCCGCGGCAACCAGGTGAGTCGGGGCCCGCGCCACCGCCGCGGAGAAGTCATCGGCACTGCCAAACCGGTCCGCCGGCACCTGTGCCAGCGCCCGCTCCACCACGGCCACGACCGCCGCGGGGAGCCCCGGCCGCACCACCGTGATCGGCGGCGGCGGCTCGAACTGGTGCCGCGCCGCGACCGCCTGCGGCGTCGAGCCGGTGAACGGCGGATGCCCCGCCAGCATCTCGTAGAGGACAATTCCCAGGCTGTACAGGTCGCTCCGGCCGTCCAGCCGCTCGCTCCCCGCCGACTGCTCCGGGCTCATGTATGCCGGCGTCCCCACCACGATTCCCGTCGAGCTGAGCTGCCCGCCCCCGGCCAGGGTGATCGCCCGCGCAATGCCGAAGTCCGCCACCACCGCCCGCCCGTCATGCAGCAGGATGTTCTCCGGCTTCACGTCCCGGTGGATCACCCCCTGCTGGTGCGCGTGCGCCAGCGCGGCGCAGACGTCCCGCGTGAGGGAAAGCGCCACCGGGAGCGGCAGCGCCCCCTCCCGCTCCAGCCGGGCCCGGAGCGTCTCCCCCGCCGCCAGCGGCATCACGTACCACGGCACCGCCAGCCCCGGCTGGACCTCCACGGTCCCCGAGTCGAGCAGCGGCAGGATGTTGGGATGGGACAGCTGGGAGAGGATCCCGATCTCCCGCATGAAGCGGTCTCCCGCGACCGCGCGGGCGAGATCGGGGTACAGCACCTTGATCGCGACTTCCCGGTCGGTCCGGAGGTCCCGCGCGCGGCAGACCACGGCCATGCCCCCCCGGCCGATTTCCTCATCGACCAGGTAGCGCGCCGCCAATGCTGTCCGAAGGGTGCCGGCCAGGTCCAGGTGCAGGGATCGTCCCTCGACGGGTGTCGCCGAAGCGAGGACACCGACAAGGGATAGTTTGCAGGCCGCGCCGAAGGAGGGCAAGCGCGGCGCGGGCAGCGACATCGGGCGGGTCTCCGGGACGGGCGGGGCGCTGGGGGGTGGGCCCGAGTTGCGAGGTGGCCCACCGCGGGGTAACTCTATCCCCGGCACCGTCACCCGGCGGTCACCCCCTCGTCATCCGGACCCCGTGCCCTACTCCCTCCGTACCCTCGGTGGCCTGGCCCTGCGCGGCGGACCCGCCGGTGAGCTCCTGGCCGAAGGCCGCCGGAAACCGCTCGCCCTCCTCGCGCTCCTGGCCGGCGCGGGGGAGCTGGGCGTCACCCGCGACAAGATGGTGGCCTACCTCTGGCCCGAGGGGGACGGCGAGAAGGCGCGCGGCGCGCTCAAGCAGACGCTCTACCTGCTGCGCCAGGAGCTGGAGGAACCGGAGCTGATCGTGGGGGGGGCGGACCTGCGGCTCAATCCGGCGGTGATTGCCGTGGATCTCTGGGAGTTCGAGCGCGCGGTGCAGGAGGGGGACCCGGCGCGCGCCGTCTCATTCTACCACGGCCCCTTCCTCGACGGCTTTCACCTGGGGGACACGCCCGAGTTCGGCTATTGGATGGACAACCAGCGGGACCGCCTCCGCCGCCGCTTCGCCGCGCAGATCGAGCTCCTGGCCCTGGGCGCCATGGGCCGGAACGAGCCCCGGGTCGCCGCCGACTGGTGGGTCCGGCTGACGGAAGAGGATCCGCTCGACGTCCGCGCCGTGAGCGGCCTGCTGCACGCCTGCCTCGCCGCCGGCGACCGGCCCAGCGCCATCCGCTACGCCGAGCGCCACATGGCCCTGCTCAGGAAGGAACTGGAGATCACCCCCGACCCCGAGATCCGCCGCCTGGTGGAGCAGGCCCGCGCCCGCCCCACGGCCTGATCACCCAATCGCCTAATCACCCAACCGCCCAACCGCCCAATCGCCTAATCGCCCAATCGCCTAATCGCCCAATCGCCTAATCGCCTTCCCCCGCTCGCCCGCGAGCTCCCTCCGGGCGCCGGAAGCTGCGGGCAAGGCTCCCGCACAGCACGGGTGAGGCAGCAACGCACCCTGCGGGAGCATCGCGGGCCTCGCGGGGTAGCACCACCTCGAACCGCCGAACCGCCGAACCGCCGAACCGCCGAACCGCCGAACCGCCGAACCGCCGAACCACCGAACCGCCGAACCGCCGAACCGCGGAACCGCCGAACCGCCTTACCGCCCTACCGCCTCACCGCCCTACCGCCTTACCGCCCTACCGCCTACCGCCCTACCGCCCCCCGAGCTCCGTCACGGCCTTCCCGACATACAGCGGCATCC
>JAEUJI010000168.1 GCA_016794805.1 Gemmatimonadota bacterium | reverse complement strand
TGCCCCCGACGCCGGCGGCGCCCTCCGCCTCCGCGCCACCCTCGATCTCCCCGCGCTCGGCCTGGGCCCCGGCGACGAGCTCTACTTCGTCGCCGACGTCACCGACCACCGCGAGCCGGTGCCCAACCGGAGCCGCTCCGGCACCGTCTTCCTCTCGGTCGTGGACACGGCGCGGCCGCCCACCGCCGACCTCGCGCGCATGGCGCTCACCGTCCAGCCGGAATACTTCCGCAGCCAGCGGCAGATCATCATCGACACCGAGAAGCTCCTGGCCGACCAGCCGCGCCTCAGCGTCTCCGACTTCCGCCAGCGGGCCAATGACCTGGGCATGGACCAGGGTCTGCTCCGGCTCCGCTACGGCCAGTTCCTCGGCGAGGAGTTCGAGTCCGAGGCGAGTGACGCCGCCGAGGTGCATGCGCACGACGATCCGGAGAACGCCACGCTGCTGGGCCAGACGGTGAAGGACAAGCTGCGCGCCGCCATCAGCGCCATGTGGCAGGCGGAGCTCTACCTGCGGACCGCGGAGCCGCGCACCGCCCTCCCCTACGAGTACCGCGCGCTCGAGATGCTCAAGCAGGTGCAGCAGGACGCGCGGGTGTACGTGCAGCGGGTGGGATTCGAGCCGCCGCCGATCGAGGTCGCGAAGCTCCGGCTCACCGGCAGCCTCAAGGACCTGGCGGCCCTCCGCCGGGCGGACTCCACCGCCACCAGGGACACGCTTCCCGCCATCCGCGCCGCGCTCGTGGCGCTCGCCCGGCCAGGCATCGCCGGGGCGGAACTCGCCACCCTGCTCGAGCGGGCGGGCCAGGAGCTGGCGGGGCTCGCGGTCGAGGATCCGGCGCATCTCGGCGCGGTCCGGGATCTCCGGCGCTACACCGACGCCCTCCAATCGGGCGCGGCGTGCGCGGACTGCGCGGCACGGGTGGCGCGCGGCTTCTACCGCGCGCTCCCCCCCGCGGCGCCGGCCACCCCGCCCGAACCGCGCGGGGTCTCCGTCGTGGGCCGTCGCTTCAATGCGCTGCTGCGCCAGGCGACCCCGTGAGCCAGATCGAGTGGATCGCCCTGACGCTCGGCGCGGCACTCGCCGCCATCGAGTGGCGGCGGGCGGATCGCGCCAATCGCGCGCTTCGCATCGCCCTCGTGATCGTGGCGGTGCTTTGCCTTGCAGCCCTGGCGCGCCTCTCGACCCCCGGGGAACCGAGCGCCACCGCCAAGCCGGCGCTCCCCGCGCTCGCCGCCCTCGACCTGCCTGACGAGGTCAGCCTCGGCGAGCCCATCCCGGTTCGGGGCAGGGCCACGCTTCCCGATTCCGGCTGGGTCATCCTCGAGGCACCGGACGGAGGCCGCGACTCCACCCTGGTGAGCGCCGCCGCCCCGTGGTTCCAGCTCGCGGCGCGCCCCCGCGCCGCCGGCGGTGCGGTGTACCGGCTCTCCCTCCGCCAGTCGAATGACGAGGCCTTCGCGGACTCGTTCGGCGTCTCGGTCCGCCCCGATCGTCCCCCCACCCTGCTGGCGCTCGACGGCTCGCCCAGCTTCGAGACCGCCTACCTCAAGCGCTGGCTCGCCGCGCGCGGGGGGCGGCTCACGCTGCGCACCACCGTCACCCGCGGCCGCAGCCGGATCGAACGGCTGAACGGCGCCCCCGCCGCTGACGGCCCACTCACCCCCGCGCTGCTGGGCGGCTTCGATGCGGTGCTGGCGGACTCCGCCGCCCTCGCCGCACTGTCAGCGGTGGAGCGACGCGCCCTTACCGACGCCATCGAGGCCGACGAGCTGGGTCTGCTGCTCACCGCCGGGACCCCCACAGCAGTTCCCTTCGTGCCCTTCGCGCCCTTCGTGCTTGATTCTCCTCGATCCGGTGCCCACGACGAGGCCAGAACCTCCAGACTCACCTGGCCCCACATCCCCCGCCGCTCCCGCACCGGGATCGAGGTCGCAGGCACCACCCTTCGGCCGCGGCCCGGCCTCTTCCCGCTGATCACCGACCATGCCGGCGGCTGGCTCGCCGCCCGGCGCAACGCGGGGGCGGGACGGGGGGCCGTCACCCTCGTCCGCACCCCCTCGCGCTGGGTGCTTGAGGGAGAGCAGGACCTCTTCGCGGGATACTGGGACCGCCTCATCTCCGCCGTGGCGCGGGATACTGCCACCCGTGCGAGCATCGAGGGCGGGGCGGCGCCGAGGGTGGACCGGCGGCTGCAGCTGAGCCTCCTGGCATCGGCCCGCCCGGAGACGGTGAGCATCGCCGCGCCGGACGGCACCCTCGAGCCCATCGCGCTGGCCCGCGATCCGGTCGAGACCCGCCGCTGGACCGGCGCCTACTGGCCCCGGCAGGCGGGGTGGCACGCGCTCCGGCTCGGGGCGCGGGAGCTTCCCTTCCTGGTGCTCGAGGCGCCGGCCGCCGCCAGCAGCGAGACGCCCGGCGCCCCGCCGAGCCACTGGCTCCAGGTTGTCGCGTTCCTCGCACTGCTGGCCGCCCTCACCGGGCTCTGGCTGGAGAGCAGGCGGCGCCTGGGCCGCTGAGTGCCGGGTATATTGGCGGCATGCAACGCATCTCAATCGCCATTCTCGCCGCGGCGCTCGGCGCGCACTCGCTGGCGGCACAGACCGACTATCGCAACCTCGATGACGACCGCCCCGCCGGCGTCGAGGACGCCTATCCACTGGAGCGGCGCGCCTTCGAGCTGGTGCTGCCCTACCACTTTTCCCGCGAAGCGGGGCGCTCCCTGCACGCCTCCACCCCGGAGCTGGCCTGGGGCGCGCTCCCCAACCTGGCCCTCGGCGTAAAGGCCCCGCTCGGCGCCGCGGACGCGCCGGGAACAAGCACCGGCCTCGCCGGCATCCGGCTCTTCTCCCTCTACAACTTCTTCACCGAGGCTCCGTCGCTGCCGGCGCTCTCGCTGCGCGGCGATCTCCACCTCCCGGTCGGCGCGCTCGCGGGCGAGGACGCGCGGGTGAGCCTCAAGCTCCTCGCCACCCGCTCGTTCGGCCCGTGGCGGATGCACCTGAACGGCGGCTACGGCTTCGCGGATCCGGCGGCAGCCAGCGCCGTCGAGCCGCTGCCCCGCTGGAGCGCCGGCGCCGCCCTCGACCGCACCCTCTACCGGCAGAGCCTGCTCCTGGTGGGAGACGTCATCGGCCGGGCCGCCGACCGCGACGCCCCCACCGAGGTGGAAGCGGGGCTCGGCCTCCGCTGGCAGTGGACCCCGACGCTGGTGCTCGATGCCGGCCTCCGCCGCCGCCTGAGCGCGGAAGGGCACGATATCGCCATGGGCGTGGGGCTGACCCATGCCTTCGGGTTCGCGCCGCGGAGGACCGTACCGTCGCTACCGTCGGTACCGTCGGTACCGTCGCTGGAACAGCGCGACGCCACCTTCTACTTCCCCGGCCCCTTCAACTGGCAGTTCCTGAAGCGCTATCCCGACGCCGCGCGGCTCTTCAATGCCTTCGACTACGGCCACGCGGTGCTCTACGAGCGGCTGCTCACCTCCCACGGCGCCGCCGGTGACGCGCTGGAGCAGCGCGAGTTCGACTTCCTGGTGGGCGACCTGCTCCGTCGCCCCCCGCGCCTCGGCGTGGCGGAGGAGTCGGTGGCGCCGGCCTACGCCCGGCTGGCCTGGCGGGCCAAGCTCATGTTCGAGTGGGCCCACATCCTCCACCGGCAGATCTACGACCTCTATGCCGACGAGCGGCTCAGCGACTCGGCCCGCGTCGCGCTGGTGGAGCGGGTCACCGATCACTACCTCGCCAACACCGCCCTGGCCTTCACCACCGCGCCCAAGAGCATGGAGCTCATGGACGAGGCGTACTACAGCCAGGTCTTCCGCCAGCGCTACCCGAAGTTCAACGGCCTCATCTGGGCCTACCACTGGCTGCAGGTGGGGCTGTACGAGCCGATGGTCACCCGCGCCACGCCCGCCGCGCGCCGCGCAGGGGTGGAGGCGGCGGTGGCGCGGTTCTGGGAGATGCTGGACAGCCCGCCGGCGGGGATGCCGCGGGTGATGCCGATGACCGCCGCCGTCGCCCCGGAGTTCAGCCGCCGCCACCCGCGCGCCGCGGTGATCTTCGACAACCTCCACGCCCTCCACGACATCATCTCCGACATCCTCACGTCAGAGAAGGTCCCCGCCGGCCGGAAGAAGGCGGAGATCTACGCCGCGCTCGCCCGCTACCAGGACGGCAGCCGCGACACGATGGAGATGGAACACTGGTGGATGATGGGCGAGATGATGGGCGGGGTGGAGCTGATGGGGGGGAAGGCGCCGGGGCGGGACTAGGCGATTGGGCGATTGGGCGATTGGGCGATTGGGCGGAACGACAGCTGAATTCGCGATTCACCACGGAAGCACGGAATGCACGGAATCCCTCGGAAGGAACTTCAGTTGTCTTCCGTGCCCTTCCGTGTATTCCGTGTTTCCGTGGTGAGCTGTTTCGTGGTGCCGGGTGCCCCAACCGCCCATCCGCCTAACCGCCTATCCGCCCCTACCTCACCCCCCTCCCATTCCGAATAGATCGTACGCCGGCGGCGCCATCCCGTTCAGCCGGAAGTAGCTCACCAGCTCGCCGCGGGTCCAGACGCTGTGCTCGTGCGCCAGCGCGAAGATCTTCCAGACCGGAAACACCTGCCCCGCAATCGTCGCGGAGCCGCGGTACTTCTCCTCCGGCAGTGCGCGGAGGGTGGTGAGCGCGAAGTCATAGGATGCGGCCACGTAGGCCCGGAGCGACGCCCGGCTGTTGAGGAAGACGGCGCTGTCGCCGGGGGCGGGGGGCTGGATGCCCGCCGCGCGGGCCGAGAACCCGGCGATGGGTCCGCTCGCGTGCGCGATCTGCTCGGCGAAGTCCCGCACCCCCGGCGTGGGCCGGTAGCGCAGCAACCGCTCCGGCATCGAGTCCACCATGGCCAGTGTGAGGCGGCGCTCCCGCTCCAGGTCCCAGACCTGGAGGGCGCGGGGATCGGCCGGCGCCCCCTGGGCAAGGGCCGGGGCGGCAAGAAGCAGCGTGGGCAACAGCGCGAGCAGGCGCATGGGAGTCTCGGTGGTGGAGGGGTGACCGCGTGTGGCGCCAGCCGTACGGCCGCCCAGGGTGCCGTGTTTCCACCCAATCGCCCAATCGCCCAATCGTCCAATAGCCCTACCCCCCCATGTCGCCCCAGCCCGGCTTCCTGCGCACTACCCGGTAACGGCGGGCCCTCCAGGCCGCGCGTCTACCCGCACCCTCAGGAGCCGATATGTCGTCCCAGATCATGACCGAGGATCCCCTCACGACTCGCGCCCGCACCATCTGGGGCGGGGCCGACTTCCTCCCCATCGCGCGGAGCTTCGCGCCGGGCGCGGCGGAGTTCGTGGCGCGCCGCCGGCTCCGGAAGGGGGAGGAGGTGCTCGACGTCGCCTGCGGCACCGGCAACCTGGCCATCCCGGCGGCGCGCGCCGGGGCCATCGTCACCGGGGTGGACATCGCTGCCAACTTGATCGCCCATGCCGGCGAGGAGGCCCGCGCCGCGGGGGTCGAGATCCGGTTCGACGTGGGCGATGCCCAGTCGCTCCCGTACCTGGATGACTCGTTCGACACCACCGTCACCATGTTCGGCGCCATGTTCGCCTTCCGGCCCGAGCTGGCCGCCGCGGAGCTGCTGCGGGTGACCCGCCCCGGCGGCAGGGTGGCGATGGCCAACTGGACCCCGGGCGGGTTCATCGGGCAGCTGCTCAAGGCCCATGTCGCCGTGGCGCCGCCGCCGGCGGGAGTGCCGAGCACCCTGCTGTGGGGGCAGGAAGAGGTGGTGCGGCAGCGGTTCGGGAGCGGGGTGAGCGCGGTGGTCTGCACCCCGCGGACCATCGAGCTGCGCTTCCCGATGGCGCCCCAGGCGGTGGCCGACCTCTTCGCCACCAACTACGGCCCCACGGTCGCGACCCTCAAGGCGGCGGACGCCGCCGGCGGCGCGCGGCTCCGCGCCGAGCTGGTGCGGCTCTTCACCGAGCACACCAAGGCGGGGGGCGGGGAGACGGCGGTGGTGGGGGACTACCTGGAGGTGGAGGCGCGGGTGGCGTGAGCGCGGACGCGCCGGGCTATCTCGGCGCGTGCCGCACCACGATCGAATCGCCGATCACGATCGTCAGCAGGTCCTCCGGCCCCTGCAGCGGGCCGGCGTAGGTTGTCCGCGTCTGGCGGATCACGCTCTCGGTACTGGGCGCGTGGGAATACACCGCCAGCCGCGGCCGCACTCGGCTGAACACCTCACCCGCCTGTTCCGGCGTCGTGTGGTGGGCGATGATGGCCTCGATCGCCGACGGGTTGGGATGGTCAACGTTGTTCCGAATGGCGACCGGATCAATCACCTCGTGGATCAGTACATCCACCCCCTGGGCGGCCCGGACCAGGTTCTCGGAGAAGCGGGTATCGCCGGAGAGCGCCACCGAGCGCCCCCGATAGTCAATGCGGTAGCCGAACGCCGGCCGCACCGGGCCATGATCCACCAGGAACGCGGTGATCCTCACCCCGCCCTCGTCGAACACCACCCCTTCCGCGATGTCGTGGCTCAGCACCTGGATCCCGGCGGCCGGGAGCCGTTCGTCCACGTCGCGGCGCATGTGGATGTCAAAGGAGAACGCCTGCTGCAGGTGCTCCATCATGCTGCGGGTGCCGGCCGGCCCCCAGACCTCCAGCGGCTCCGTGCGGCGGGCGCCGGCCCAGCCGGTCAGCATCAGGTCGGGAATCTGGAGCACATGGTCGGAATGCAGGTGGGTCAGGAACAGCCGGCGGATCGAGCCGATCGGCACCCCCGCCTGCACCAGTCGGAGGGTGGCGCCGCGGCCGCAGTCAAAGAGGAACCGCTCCCCGTCCGCCTCGACCAGGATGCTCGCGCCGTACTGCTGCAGGTTGACCCGTGGGCCGACCGCGGTGCCGAGCAGGATCACCTTGAGGCTGTCTGAGGGTCCGGCGGGGACCGCCGCACCAGGCGGAGCAGATGGCGCCGGCAGGAGCGCCAGGCCGGCGAGCGATGCCGCGAACAGCAGGTGCCTGGTCATGGATTTCCTCTTCCCCGCCCCAGCCGTGCCACCAGGTTCCGCCGCACATCCCCCCACTCCGAGGCGAGGATCGTGTACATCACGCTATCGCGGACGCTGCCGTCTCGGCGGGCAAAGTGATGCCGGAGCACCCCGTCCTTGCTGGCCCCGAGCCCCTCGATGGCGCGCTGCGAGCGGAAGTTGAAGTTGTCGGTTCGGAACCCCACCACCGCGCACCCCAGCGTGTCGAAGGCGTGGGAGAGGAGCAGCAGCTTGCAGGCGGCATTCACGTGGCTCCGCTGCCGGCTCGCGCTGTACCAGGTGTAGCCGATCTCCACCCGGTCCACTTTGGTGACGATATCGTGATAGCGGGTGGAGCCCACGATCGTGTCGGTGGCGAGGTCCCGCACCGCCCACGGCAGCATGTGGCCCGCCGCCAGCCCCTCGAGCGCCGCCCCGATGTAGCCAGCCGTCTCCTCCGGCCGCGGCACCGAGGTGAACCAGAGCTCCCAGAGCTCCCCGTCGCGCGCCGCGGCGATCAGCCCCGCCTCGTGCGCCGCCGTGAGCGGCTCGAGCCGGACGCCGTGGCCCTCGAGTGTCACCGGAACGGGGGGCTTCATGCGGCGGGTCTCCGGGCTGGGGGACGACGGGACGACGGGACGACGGGACGACGGGCGATTGCGAAAGTTAGCACGCCGCGCAGCCCGCGATGCTCCCGGCGGGCGCGTTGCTGCCTCTCCCGTGCTGTGCGGGAGCCCTGCCCGCAGCTTCAGGCGCCCGGAGGGAGCTCGCGGGCAAGCGGCGCCGCGAAAGCTCAGGCGCCGCCTACTCTTCCGCCCCCGGCGACGCCAGGATCAGTTCCCGCCACTCCTCCATCATCTTCGCGTACGCCGCGGGGGTCAGCGCATGCAGCACCGCGTTCCCCGCCGCCGTGAGCGACGTCAGCGAGTAGCTCACCCGCACCACCGTCTCCCCCTCCCCCGCCGCCTCGCACTGCACCGCCACCGTCCCCATCCGCGACCCCGGCGTCACTCGGCAATACCGCGCGGTCCAGGTGTGCGGATCGTAGTCCAGCACCAGCCACAGCGTCTCCTCCCCCTGGTGCGCGGTGCGGAACACCGTCCCCGCCGCGATCGAGGGATGATCCGGGTGGAGGTACTCCGGATCCCATCCCGCCACCCACGCCCGCTCCCCCTCGGGCGTGAACAGCGGAAAGGCGTGCCGGATCGCCATGGGCAGGGTGAACGACCCGCTCCGCTCAACGTGCGTCGGATGGAACCGGGAGCCTGGGGACATGGGGGACCTCGGGGGTAGCGACGGTAGCGACGGTAGCGACGGTAGCGACGGTAGCGACGGTAGCGACGGTAGTTACTGCCCCGAACCGGCTAGTGCAACCATTCACCACGGAAACACGGAATACACGGAAGTGCACGGAAAACAACTGTTGTTTCTTCCGTGCCATTCCGTGTATTCCGTGTTTCCGTGGTGTGCAGTTTACAACAGACCGTTTCCTACTCCACCTCTGGCACCCCGGTATCAGCGCCACCGCTCCGGAGCTCCGCCCGGGCCCGCTCCGCCAGCCGGGCATACCGCGCACGCACCAGGTCCAGCTCCCGCTCCTCCAGCTCCTCCAGGTCCAGCAGGGCGTTGTGCGCCCCCGCCGTGACCCGCAGCAGCTCATCCAGCTTGATCTGCACCGCCTCGGCGTCACGATACTGCGTGCTCTGGATCAGGAACACCATCAGGAAGGTGATGATCGTGGTGCTGGTGTTGATCACCAGCTGCCAGGTGTCGCTGAAGCCGAAGATCGGGCCCGTGGCGATCCACAGCAGCACGATCGCCACCGCCGCGAAGAAGCTCACCGGCCGACCCGAGTACCGCGCGGTGGCCTTGGCAAACCAGGTGAACCAGGAGCCGGACTTGGCGGGTCGCATCGGGGCCTCGGTGGCGGGACGGTAAGGGCGGTAGCTTCTGCGCCGGGTCAGCTGGAGCAGCGCTTCACCACGGAAAACACGGAATGACACGGAAGAAACAGTAGTTGTTTTCCGTGCAATTCCGTGTCTTCCGTGCTTCCGTGGTGGGCTGTGACGCGGCGAAGGGGGCCCCTGCCGCCCCTACGGCACCACCACCGTATCCGGCCCCGTCACCTTCCGTACATGACAGCCGCTGGGCACGTCCACGAAGTAGGCGATCGAGAAGTCCGTCCCGGCGCTCCGGTCCACGTCCACCCGGAGTGAGTCGCCCAGCTCCCGGATGGCGTTGTTGGCGCCGTCGTCCACATACACGTAGGTCCCGCCGACCGGCGTGCCGAGCCAGGTGATCGGGAGCGTGTCGCCGGTGCGGGGAATGGTGGTGACCGTCGTCGCGTCGAGCACCGGCTGCCCGGCGCTGTCCAGCAGGGTGACGGTCAGCGCCCGGAACTCCGCGGTGCACACCACCCCGTTCGACGTATCACAGGCCGCGAGCCCGAGCGCCGCAATGCAGATCCCAATGCGTCGTCTCATGCGCTTATCCCACCCCACCGTTACCGTCGCTACCATCGCTACCGTCGCTACCGTCGTTACCGCCTCACCACCCCCACCCCCGCCACCACCAGCGCGACCAGCAGCAGAGGATACAGCACCAGCAGGTCGATCCGGATGTTGCACTCTCCGCTGCAGAGCCAGCGCAGCTTCATCCCGGTCTCGTACAGAGCGTAGACGAGCCAGAGCCCGCCCATCAGCACCACGATCCGCCGCCGCCGCCATTTCCCGAGTCCCACCAGCGCCGCGCCGATCAGCGCCGCGAGCCAGGGGTACTCGATCAGGATGGCCATCGGGGCGTAGATCAGGTGCATGCCCTATCGCCCCCTCCTCGCCCGGAGCACCCCGGCGATGCTCAGCCCAAGCACCGCCGGCAGCGCCAGCACCACGGCGCCGAACTTGAGCATCGTGATCAGGGGCAGCACCCCGCTGCCGGCGCCGGCGGCCGGGTAGGCGGCGATGGCGCCCATCAGCAGGAAGTCTTCCACCAGGTCCATGGCGCCGGCCACGAACGGCAGCAGGATCAGGTAGCGCCAGGGCCGGTCGGCGACGCCGGCGCGGCCGATCAGCCAGCCGATGAGCGGCACCAGCGCGACGCAGATCAGCACCGGGTTCAGCAGGTCGAACCACTGGAACCGGGCGTACAGCTCCCGTCCCTCCGGGCCGATCCGCTCGAGGTAGGCCGCCACCAGCTCCGGCGCGGTGGAGGCGGTCTCGGGCAGGTCGGCGCCGCCGGGCAGCGCCTCCAGCCGCGGGTAGGGCCCAAACCGGAAGACCACCTGGCCAACGATGACCATCAGGGCCACGCCCAGCGCGGCCATGCGCCCGGTGGACCAGCGGAGCAGCGACGCGATCATCGAAACCTCGGAGGGGTCGGGTGCGATCAACTTACCCGTACGGCGTCAGGGCGGAAGGACGGCGGGACGCCCAATCGCCCAATCGCCCGGCACCGACACCCCCGCCACTCCGCGCCCGTACGGCCTCCGACCCCTCACCCCGGTGATCGTCATGCGCCCCCGCCTCCTCGCGCTCACGCTGCTGGCCGCCCAAGCTGCGTCCCTGCCGGCGCAGTCCCCGCCCGCGTCGCTCACCTACCTGGCCAACATGGGTGTCCTGCTCGACTGCGGCGGCCGGCGGGTGGTCATTGACGGCCTCCATCGCGGCGCGCTCGCCGAGTACGCGGCGGTTCCCCCGGCGCTGCTGGCGGCGCTGGAGCAGGCTCGGCCTCCCGTCGCGCGGCTGGACCTGGCCCTCTCCACCCACCGCCATCACGATCACTTCGACGCCGCCTCCGTCGCCGCCCGACTGGGCGCCGACTCCGGCACCAGGTACCTCGCCGCCACCGAGACCGTGGACTCGCTCTACGCCCGGACCGCCCTGGCCGCGGCTCATCCCCGGGTGCTGGGCGTGGACCCGCCCGCAGGAGGAGAGAAGCGGCTGACCGTCGCCCGGCTGGAGCTCTCGGTACTCCACCTGCCACACAACCCGACGCCCAGCCCCCGCGTGGCGAATGTCGGCTTCCTGCTCGACTGCGCCGGGCTCCGCATCCTCCATGTGGGCGACGCCGACCCCACCGCCGCCAACTACGACCCGCACCGCCTGGCCAGCCGGCCGGTGGACATCGCCATCGTTCCCTTCTGGTATCTCACCGGAGCGGACGACACCGTGCGCCGCTCCATCGGCGCCCGCCTCTGGGTCGCGAGCCACATCCCACTGGCCGACACGGCCGCGGTGCGCCGCCAGGTACTGAACCGGGTGCCGGGAGCGGTGGTGCTCGCCAGGCCGGGGGAGGAGTACGCGCTGCGGGTGGGGAGGTAGGCTCTGCGCCGGGCCGGCCGGCGAAACGACTCACCACGGAAACACGGAAGACACGGAATAGCACGGAAGGCAACTTGTGTTTCTTCCGTGTCATTCCGTGAGTCCCGTGCTTCCGTGGTGAGCTGTTACGCGGTGAAGGGTCCCCAACCGCCTCACCGCCCGGCCGCCTACGGCACCACCGTCACCACCACCGAAAGGGGCACTCCGCCGTCGGCGGGCACCAGCTCCACCACCGCCTTCCCCGGGCCGATCGCGGTCACCACGCCCGCGGCATCCACCGTCGCCGTCTTCGGGTCGGCGGAGCGCCACCGGCTGTTCTCCGCCACCGTTTCGGCGCAGGAGCATCCGCCGGCCGCGGTGCAACCATCGGCGTTGACCAGGATCTGGAGGCTCTCGCCGACATGCAGCACCGGGTCGCTCGGGCCCAGCGCCAGCCCGATGCAGAGCCCATTGCCGCCGGCGGACATGGTGCAGCTATCGTCGCCTGGCGCGCCGAGGCTCAAGCTCAGCAAACCGAACAGCAGCAGGTACTTGGGGGATCGACGAATGATGCTGGGGCTGGCGAGCGGCATGGGGCACTCCGGCGCTGCGGCGGACGGTGCCAACGTACCGGTCGAATTGGGGCGTGGCAACTCGCGGCGGGACAGTGGGACGACGGCAGGACGGCAAGACGGCAAGACGGCAAGGGCCGCGTCTTGAGGCGATGCCGCGGCGCAGCGGCGGAGGGTGCGCCGCGAAGCGGGCCCACCGTTCCTGTGCGGCCACCCTCCGACGCGAGCACGCGGCAGAGCCGACCCCCCGCGGCCTCAGGCGCCCGCCCCCTACCCCCCCCACCTCGGCACCCGTCTCAGGTACTCGGCGTACGCCGCCCCGAACCGCTTGAGCAGCGCCGGCTCCTCGAACGCCACCACCCGCACCTGGAATACCACGGCCATCAGCGCGCCGTAGGCGAGCACGCCCCCCGACTCTCGCCAGATCCCCTGCCCCAGGATGCAGCCGAGAACGCCGAGATACATCGGGTTCCGCGCCCAGGCGTAGAGCCGCCGCTCGACCAGGGCGGTCGGCGCGTCCCACGGTGCGAGGGTGCCGTGCCCCGCCCTCGCGAAGTCCCAGACCGTGAGCAGCAGCAGCGCGAGTCCAGCCACGAGCAGCGCCATCCCCGCCCAGCGGAAGGGACCGAGCGTGAGCGGAAACGCGTGGCGCCCGGCGGCGAGCCGGTAGGGAATCAACCCGGCGACGGTGCCGGGGAAGAGGAGCGTCACGAACAGCGCTCGGAACCAGAGGGGCATGGGGGATGGTGGGGGAGATGAGGGCGGACGGCAAGGTGGCGGGCCGACGGGACGGCAGAGCCGAAACGGCAGCGCCGACCACCCGACTTCCGGCGCGACGCTACTGAACCTGCCCCGCCTCCAGACTGCGGATCGGGCTCAGGAGCGCCTTGATCAGGCATCCGAAGCCGGCCACGGACAGCCCGATCTGCACGAGGGCCAGCGTGTCCTCCCAGGGTGCGATGGCGGGCCACAGCCGCCCGGCGAACAGGATCATGCCGCCGAGGCAGTTCAGGAGGACGCCGAGGATCAGCCATCGGGTCCGCGGCTGAGCGGCTGCCGAACGGTGAAGCAGCGCAACCATCCCCACAACAAAGGAGGTGGCGAGGAGCGCAAAGCCGGTCCACTGCATCCCACGCGATATCATCCGGTCCTCCCTGTCCTTGACGTTTCCGCGTGCGCGGTCCCCCTACCCCCCCGACGGCTCCCGGTCATGCAGCACCGGCAGGTACGCCGCCCACGGCCCCACCTCGTCCCGCAGCTGCTTGGCCAGCACCCGGGCAATCTGGGCGACGTGCCCCTGGTCGTGCGCTACCCAGGTGGCAATCAGCTGGCGCAGTGTCGCGGGGCCCAGGCTCGGGTGCAGGCCGCGGAGCGCGAGCTGGGCAGGCGTCAGCCGCCAGGAGCGGAGCGTCACCAGGTTGGCGGCGCGGAGCCGCGCGAACTCCTCCAGCAGCGACGGCAGCGTGCGGCCCACGTTGCGGGCCCGGTGGCGGAACCGGTCATACGGCTCGAACACCGGGTTGGGCCCCCCAGCCAGGATGATCCGGGCGCGGGGGATCCAGTCGGTCTCCTCGCCGTCAATCAGGTGCCCCACCACGTCGAACGGGCTGAAGGTCTCGGGCCCCTCGTTGCCGCGGGCCCACGGCTCGGGCAGGCCCATGAGCTGCGCCTGCAGCGTGGCCGGCGTGCGCGCCAGCGCCTGGGTGCACTGCTCGAGATCAAACGGCATCTGTCTATCCCTGCCTCTTGTGTTGAGTCACTTGCTCAGGCGTGAACTGCGCACCACGGAAACACGGAACACACGGAATGACACGGAAAGAACACAAGTTGTCTTCCGTGCAATTCCGTGGCTTCCGTGCTTCCGTGGTGAACCGTTACGAGGCGAAGGGTGCCCCTGCCGCCCTCACCGCTTGATCCCCCGCGCCGCACCCACTGCGGCGGCGATTCCGATCCCGGCGAAGAACACCCCGAAGGTCGCCAGCAGTGACGTGTGCAGCTCGATGCCGAGCCAGTCGCCTCCCACCGTCGCGGCGAGCAGCCCGATGATGAGCAGCAGGATGGCCAGGCCGATCAGCCGCCCGGCCTCCGGCGAGCCGGGCCGGGCGGACCGCGCCACCCGCAGCGCGGCCAGCAGGCTGAGTCCGCCGGCGAGGGCGACGAGGAGGAGGCGCATCACGTCTCCGCCCGCTCCCCCTCGAAGGCTTCCCGCTCAAACCAGTTCCCGTGATACATCCCCGCCCCTGTCACCAGCCCCCACGTCGAGGCCAGCAGGTAGGCGGGGATGAAGCCGGGGCCCCACCGTTCGCATTGCCGCACGTGGACTCGTTCATGCGCCCGGGTCCGGGCCAGCGCCTGCGGGTCGCGGCCCAGCACCACATGGCCCAAGGTCATGGCCGCCGCGCCGCCGGGGAGCGGCACGCAGGCGCGCAGCACCCACGCGATGAACCCGCTGTGCAGTTCCAGCACCCCATCCACCGCCCGGCAGCCGCCGCTGGTGAACAGCGTACTCGGCAGGAACAGGAGCCCGATGAGGCTGTTGGGTGCCGCCCAGAGGTAGCGGGCCAGGCGTGGGGTCACCGGTCCCCCGACGATGTTGCCCACCTCCATGCGTCGCCTCCTTAGGGGTCCCGCTCCGATTCAGATATAATGTTCGCCGTGGCTCTTGTCTCCTTGCAGCCAAACCGCGGCCCCTGGCCGCAGAAGGGAGCATGACATGAGCGCTCGGATGATCGCGGGGCTCCTGCTCGCGGTGACCGTCGCGGCCCCCGGCGCTACCCGGGCGCAGGCGCCGGCCGGTCCCCGCGCCCTGAGCGGCGCACTCGAGGAGGTGACCGCACGGGTGGCTCCCACGGTCGTCCAGATCCAGGTCACCTCCTACGCACCGGGCGTGGCCGAGCTGGCCGGCGGCGCCGCGGCGCTCCTCCGGACCGCCCGCAGCACCGGCTCCGGCGTGATCCTGAGCGCCGACGGGTACATCATCACCAACGCCCACGTGGTCGAGGGGGGCCGCCGCTTCGTGGTGGTGCTGACCCGTCCCGCCGTCCCGGGCACCCCCGGCCGCTCCGCCGTGCCGCCGGTGCCCCAGGCGGTCCCCGCCCGGCTGGTCGGCAGCGACCGCGAGACCGACCTCGCGCTGCTCAAGGTGGACCTCGGCGACCTGCCCTTCGCCACCCTGGGCGACTCCGACTCGCTCGTCCCCGGCCGCCTGGTCCTCGCCTTCGGCAGCCCGCTCGGCCTCAGCAACTCGGTCACGATGGGGATCGTGAGCGCCGTCGGCCGCCAGCTCGAGGACGAGGGCCGGATGCTCTACATCCAGACCGACACCCCCATCAACCCCGGCAACAGCGGCGGGCCGCTGGTGGACCTCAGCGGGAGGGTGGTGGGGATCAACACCCTGATCGCGAGCCGGTCGGGCGGAAGCGAGGGGGTCGGCTTCGCGGCGCCGAGCACCATCGTCCGCCACGTGTATGAGCAGCTCCGGCAGTGGCAGCGGGTCCGCCGTGGGGAGATCGGCGTCTTCGCCCAGACCGTCACCCCCGCGCTCGCCGCCGGGCTCCGGCTTCCCCGCGAGTGGGGCGTGGTGCTTGGGGACGTGTACCCCGGCGGCCCCGCCGACCGCGCCGGGCTCCGCCAGGGCGACATGATCTACGCGCTCGATGGCAAGCCGATGGAGAACGGCCGGCAGTTCGACGTGAACCTGTACCGCAAGCCCATCGGCCAGCCGGTGACGCTCGAGGTGGTGCGTGGCCCGCAGCGCCTGGTGCTGCGGGTGCCGGTGGTGGAACGGCGGGACGAGGCGGCGCAGTTGCGCACCCTCGTCACCCCGGAGCAGAACCTCATCCCGCGGCTCGGCGTCCTGGGGCTTGATCTCACGCCCGAGCTGGCCCAGATGATTCCTGGGGTGCGCGCGCCACGCGGCATGGCGGTCGCCGCGGTGGCGGCGGACGCGGTGGCGGGCCTGGAACCGGGCGACGTGGTGTATGCCCTCAACGGCGCGCCGGTGGCGGGGCTGGCGGAGCTCCGCACCACCCTGGCCGCGCTCCCCGCGGGCGGCGTGGCCGTGCTCCACGTGGGCCGGCGGGGCCAGCTCAGATTCCTCACGGTGACGCTCGAATGACTACGCGCTCGACTCGGGCGGCGGGCGGCATCGCCCCGGGCACGGCGCTGCTCGCGCTCCTGGCGCTGGTTGGCCTGGGAGCCGCTCCCGCGCGCGCCCAGGCCGGCGCGACCGACACCATCGCCGCCGGCCAGGACTATCGGGCCAGCGGGGTGCACCGCTTCCTCTTCGGCACCTGGTACCGCTCCCTCTGGGCCACCCCCTTCGAGGCGCCGGTCCTGGACCTCGCGACCTACGCCGGCGGCCTCACGCCGGTCGCCCGCGCCGGCGGCCAGCAGACCCGGGCGCTCCGGTTCCGCTCGCCCGACGGGCACGAGTTCTTCTTCCGCTCGCTCGACAAGGACCCGTCCAGCGTCCTCCCCCCGGACCTCTCCGAGACCGTGGCCGGGGACCTGGTGCGCGACCAGACCAAGTCCGCCCTCCCCACCGCGCCCCTCGTGGTGGCGCGGCTGCTCACGGCCGCCGGGATCCCGCACGACGACATCCGGATCGTGGTGCTGCCCGATGATCCCCGGCTGGGCGAGTTCCGTCCCGACTTCCGGGGGCTGGTCGGCACCCTGGAGGAGCGGGTGGGCGGGGAGGGGCCGGCGGCGCACTGGCACGGCGCGGTGGAGGTGATCACCAGCGACTCGCTCGTGGCCCGGACCATCCGCTCCACCGGTGACCGGGTGGACCCGCGCACCTACCTCAAGGCGCGGCTCTTCGACGTGCTGATCGGCGACTGGGACCGGCACCGGGACCAGTGGCGCTGGGCGCGCTTCGACGACCGCGCGCCGCGGGCCTGGCAGCCGGTGCCGCTCGATCGCGACCAGGCCTTCGCGAAGTACGATGGGCTCCTGCTCGGCATCGGCCGGCAGGCGGGCGTGGCGCAGCTCACCAACTTCGGCCGCGACTACCCCGGGATGGTGGGCGCCACCTGGAACGGCCGGGACCTCGACCGGCGCTTCCTCGTGGGCCTGGAGCAGCCGGTGTGGGACTCGGTGGCGCGGGCGCTTGCCTCCGCGCTGACCGACAGCGTCATCGCCGAGGCGGTGCGCGCCCTGCCGCGGGAGCACTACGCGCTGGTGGGCCGCCCCCTGGAGCGGTGGATCGTGGCGCGCCGGAATGCGCTGCCGGAGGCGGCGGCCCGCTACTACCTGCTGCTCGCCGCCGAGGTGGATGTGCACGCGACCGGCGGCAGCGACCGCGCCAGTGTGAGCCGGCTCGACGACGGGGCGGTTGAGCTGACGCTCACCGCCGTGGGGGACTCGGCGCCCTATGTCGTGCGGCGCTTCGACCCGAGGGAGACCCGCGAGCTCCGCCTCTTCCTGGAGGGTGGTGACGATACCGCGACGGTGCGGGGATCGGGCGGCGGGATCACGGTCCGGTTGCTGGGCGGCAAGGGAAATGACTGGCTGGTGGATTCCGCTACCGGCGGGTCACTGCACTTCTACGATGATGCCACCGGTCCGGCGAGGACGGTTGGGTTGAGCGCCCCGGTGGACCGCGGTTCCTGGGCCCCGCCGCCTGCACGGCGCCCCTCCGATCCGCCCCCGCGCGACTGGGGCACCCGCCGGCAGTACCTCGTCTGGGGCAGCGCCGCGCCCGACGTCGGCTTCTTCCTTGGGGGCGGATACGCCTTCACCCGCTACGGCTTCCGCAAGCTGCCCTTCGCGTACCGCGAGCGAGTCCGGGCCGGCTTTGCCACCGGCGCCAAGGCCTTCCGGGTGGACTACCTGGGCGAGTTCCACCGGGAGAACTCCGGGCTCACCGCCCAGCTCGATCTCCGCGCCTCGGGCATCGAGGTGATCCGGTTCTACGGTTTCGGCAACGAGACCCGGGCGCGGGGCAGCGACGAGTTCTACCGCGTCACCCAGCAGCACTACCGGGTGGCCCCCACCCTCGTGCTGCCGCTGGCCCCCCGGCTCCGGTTCACGATCGGGCCGGAGCTGACCTATGTCGCCACCGACCGGCGGCCCCGGCGCTTCCTCGCCACCCTCAACCCCTACGGCGTGGGTGACTTCGGCGAGCTGGGCGCGCGCGCCAGCGTGGCCTTCGACAGCCGGGACCACTCGCTGGCCCCCAGCCGCGGCGTGCGCCTGGAAGTCGGCGGCGTGGCGCATCCCGCCTGGTGGGATGTGCAGGAACCCTTCGGCGA
>JAEUJI010000131.1 GCA_016794805.1 Gemmatimonadota bacterium | reverse complement strand
ACAATTACTGGAGAGGCCAGCGCCACCCGGCTCCAGACCTCCGCCACCCAGGGTCGTTCCGCGGTGCAGCAGACGGTCTATGAGCCAAGCGCTTCCTTTACATGGTTGCTGCTGGATGCCGGCGGCCGCGGTGGCTCCATTGGTGCGGCGCGGGAAGGGCTCATCGCGGCCAACTGGACCCACAACGCCACGCTGCAGTCTGTCGTGGCCCGGACCGCGGGCGCCTACTTCGAGTATGCCGCCGCCAAGGCGCTGCTCTCCGCCCAGCAGGTGTCGGTGCGTGAGGCGGAGACCAACCTGGCCGCCGCCGAGGAGCGGCGCCGGGTGGGCGTCGCCACCATCGCCGACGTGCTCCAGGCCCGCACCGCGCTGGCCCAGGCCCGGCTCGATCTCCAGAGCATCGAGGGGAACCTCTTCACCACCCGCGGCGCCCTCGCCGCTGCCACCGGGTACCCCGCCACCCTCGAGTACGACATCGACACCACCGCCGTGCTCAATCCGGTGCTGGCCGTGGCGGAGCAGGTGGACACGCTGATCGAGCGGGCGCTCTCCGCCCGGCCCGACCTCGCCGCCTCCCGCGCCCTCTACCAGCAGGCGCGGGCCCGGATCAGGGTGGCCGGCGCGGCACGGCTTCCTTCCTTAGTAGGCGGGGGCAACGCCGGGGTGACCTTCCAGCCGGGACAGAGCGGCGGCCGTGAGGCCTACAGCCTCTCCCTCGGCCTTCGGCTTCCGATCTTCAACGGCTTCAGCTGGGAGTACCAGCGCGCCCAGGCCGTGGCGGATGCCGACGCCGCCCGCGCCCGCGCCGAGAGCCTGCAGCAGCAGGTGATCTACGAAGTCTTCAGCGCCTACTACGCGCTGCAGACCGCCACCCTCCGGGTGGCCACCGCCGATGAGCTGCTCACCAGCGCCACCGAGTCCGCCGCCGCCGCGCGCGGCCGCTATCAGTCGGGGGTGGGCTCGCTGCTCGAACTGCTCACCGCCGAGAACGCCCTCGCCGGCGCCCGCGCCCAGCGGATCCAGGCGCGGCTCGGCTGGCAGGCCGCGCTGGTGACGCTGGCCCAGAATGCCGGTGTGCTCGATCTTCGGGGCGGGAGCACGCTCCGGCTCCAGCCCCAACTCGCTCCAACCGACAGTCAGCCATGATCCATCCAGCGCGCATGCTCGCGGTGCTCTCGACGGCCACCCTCTCCCTTGCCTGCAAGGACGCGGCGCCTACCGCGCCGCCGCCGGCCAGCGTGGTGGTGGCCACCGCGGTGCGGAAGGATGTGCCCGTGGTGGTGCAGGCCACCGGCAGCGTGGAGCCGATGCAGACCGCCGCCGTTGCCGCGCAGGTGGATGGGATCGTGGAGCGGGTCACCTTCCGCGAGGGGGACGAGGTGCGGGAGGGGCAGGTGCTGTTCCAGATCGATGCCCGCCCTTACGCCTCGGCGCTGGCGCAGGCGGAAGCAATGCTGGGACGGGACCTGGTGCAGCTCGCCAACGCCGAGCGGGACCGGGTGCGGATGGAGGACCTGGCGCAGAAGGAGTACGTCACCCAGCAACAGGTGGACCAGGCGCGCTCCGCGGCGCTGGCGCTGGCCGCCACGATCCGCGCCGACTCCGCCCAGCTGGAGCGCGCCCGGCTCGACCTGGAGCGCGCCACCGTGCGGGCGCCGATCTCCGGCCGGGCCGGCTCGGTGCTGGTGCGCACCGGCAACCTGGTGCGGGCCAGCTCGGGACAGCCGCTGGTGCTGATCAATCAGATTGCCCCGATCCTGGTGCGCTTCCCGGTGCCGGCGCGGGAACTCCCGGGGATCCAGCAGGCCGGGAGCGGCCTCTCCGTCACCGCCATGCCGGTGGGGGACGGCAGCCAGGTGGAGCGAGGGACGCTGGTCTTCATCGACAACGCGGTGGATTCGCTCACCGGCACCATCGTGCTCAAGGCCAGCTTCCCCAACCAGGGCCGCCTGCTCTGGCCGGGGGCGCTGGTGCGGGTGACGCTGACGGTGACGGTGGAGCGGAACGCCCTGGTGGTACCGGTGAGCGCGCTGATCACCGGGCAGCAGGGGACCCAACTCTTCGTCGTGGGGGACAGCGACCGGGTGCACCTCAAGCCGGTGACGGTGTTGCGTTCCAGCGACTCGCTGGCGGTGCTGGGCACCGGGATCGGTGAGGGAGACCGGGTGGTGATTGATGGCCAGGTCCGCGTTACGGAGGGCGCCCGGGTCCGGGTGCTGACGCCATGAACATTGCGGAGCTCTTCATCAAGCGCCCGGTCATGACCACCCTGGTCATGGCCGGGATTCTCGTCTTCGGGGTAGCCGCGTATTTCAAGTTGCCGGTGAGTGACCTGCCCACCATCGACTATCCCACGATCTCGGTCAACGCCAGCCTCCCCGGTGCCAGCCCCGAGACGATGGCCAGCTCCGTGGCCACGCCCCTGGAACGGCAGTTCTCCACCATTGCCGGGCTCGACGCCCTGACCAGCACCAGCGGGCAGGGCAACGTCTCCATCACCCTGCAGTTCACCCTGGACCGGGACATCGACGCGGCGGCGGCGGACGTGCAGGCGGCGATCGCGCAGACGCTGCGGCAGCTGCCGCAGAACATGGTGCCGCCCAGCTATTCCAAGGTGGACCCGTCGCAGTCGCCGGTGCTGTTCTTCGCCCTGACCTCCGCCAGCCTGCCCCTCTCCACGCTGGATGAGTACGGCCAGACCCTCATCAGCCAGCGGCTCTCCACGGTGGAGGGAGTGGCGCAGGTGGCGGTGTACGGCAGCCAGAAGTACGCGGTGCGGATCCAGCTCGACCCGCAGGCGCTCGCGGCCCGGAAGATCGGGCTGGACGAGGTCTCGCGGGCCATCAGTACCGGCAACGTGAACCTGCCGTCGGGGATCCTCTGGGGCACCGACCGGGCCTACGCCGTGGAAGCGGAGGGCCAGCTGGAGAGCGCGGCGGCCTTCCGGCCGCTGATCGTGGCCATGCGGGACGGCGCCCCGGTCCGCCTGGGCGACCTGGGCCGGGTCGTGGACAGCGTGCAGGAGACCAAGGCGGCGAGCTGGTTCAACGGCACCCGCGCCATCGTGCTCGCGATCCAGCGCCAGCCCGGCACCAACACGGTGGAGGTGGCGGAGCGGGTCAAGGAGGCGATGGTCCAGATCCAGCGCCAGCTCCCGGCCGCGGTGAAAGTAGAGACCCTGTACGACCGCTCGCAGACCATCCAGGAGTCGGTGCACGAGGTGAAGTTCACCCTGTACCTGACGCTCTGCCTGGTGGTGCTGACGATCTTCCTGTTCCTCCGGAACCTCTCCGCCACAGTGATTCCGAGCCTGGCCCTGCCGATGTCGCTGGTGGGCACCTTCGCGGTGATGTACCTGCTGGGCTACAGCCTCGACAACCTGTCGCTGATGGCGCTGACGCTGTCGGTGGGGTTCGTGGTGGACGACGCCATCGTGATGCTGGAGAACATCGTCCGCCACATGGAGATGGGGAAATCGGCGCGGCAGGCGGCCTTCGACGGTGCCCGCGAGATCGGGTTCACGATCATCTCGATGACGATTTCCCTCGTGGCGGTGTTCATCCCGCTGGTGTTCATGGGCGGGCTGATCGGGCGGCTGTTCCGCGAGTTCGCGGTGACCATCGGCGTCGCAATCCTGGTCTCCGGCTTCGTGTCACTCACCCTCACCCCGATGCTGGGCAGCCGTTTCCTCAAGCCGGGCCGCCACGGGGGGCAGGGGAAGTTCTATCTCGCCACCGAGCGGGTATACGACGGCGCCCTGCAGCTCTATCTCCGCTCCCTTGACTGGGTCATGGCGCGCCGAGGGGCCGCGCTCCTCGCCTCGCTCGTGATCCTGGTGGCCACGGTCTGGCTCGCCATCATCATTCCCAAGGGCTTCCTGCCGAGCGAGGACACCGCCCAGCTCCGCGGCACCACCGAGGCGGTCGAGGGAACCAGCTTCGACGCCATGCTGCGGCTGCAGCAGCAGGCCGCCGCGATCGTGCAGGCGGACAGCAACGTGGCCGGCTTCATGTCGGCGGTGGGCTCCGGCGGCCGCGGCAGCAACATCAACCAGGGGCGGTTCTTCATTCACCTCAAGCCGCGCCGGGAGCGGGAGCTCTCCGCCGATGACGTGGCCAGGAGCCTCTCCGGCAAGATGTCCGCGGTGCCGGGGATGAAGGTCTACTTCACCAACCCGCCCCCGATCTCGATTGGCGGGCGCAGCACCAAGAGCCTCTACCAGTACACCATCCAGGGACCGGACATCCAGGAGCTGTACGCCACCGCCGCGAAGCTCGATGCGGCGCTGCGCGCCCTTCCCGAGGTGCGGGACGTCACCAGCGACCTGCAGATCAAGAACCCCGAGGTACGGGTCAAGATCGACCGGGAGCGCACCGCCGCCTACGGCCTCACGGTGCAGGCGGTGGAGCAGGCGCTGTACGACGCCTATGGCGCCCGGCAGGTCTCCACCATCTACACCGCCACCAACCAGTACTGGGTGATCCTGGAGCTGCTGCCGGAGTACCAGCGGGACCTCGGGGCGCTGAGCCTCCTCGGCCTTCGCGCCGCCAACGGCTCGCTGGTGCCGCTCACCGCCCTCGCGGACGTCACCCCCGACGTCGGTCCCCTCACCGTGAACCATTCGGGGCAGCTCCCCTCGGTGACCCTCTCCTTTGACGTGGTGCCGGGGGTCTCGATCGGGCAGGCGGTGGCGGCGGTGGAAACCGCCGCGGCGCCGCTCCTGCCCGGGGCGGTGACCGCCCGCTTCGCCGGCACGGCGCAGGCGTTCCAGCAGTCGCAGCAGGGGCTGCTGATCCTGCTGGTCCTCGCCATCGTGGTGATCTACATCGTGCTCGGCATCCTGTACGAGAGCTTCATCCACCCGCTCACGATTCTCTCGGGGCTGCCCTTCGCCGGGTTCGGCGCGCTGGTCACCCTGCTGATCGCCGGGCTCGACCTGAGCGTGTACGCCTTCGTCGGGATCATCATGCTGGTGGGGCTGGTCAAGAAGAACGCCATCATGATGCTGGACTTTGCCATCGACGCGGAGCGGAAGGATGCGAAGCCGCCCGAGGTGGCCATCCTCGAGGCGGCCCGGGTCCGCTTCCGCCCCATCATGATGACCACCTTCGCCGCGCTGCTCGGCACCCTGCCCATCGCCTTTGCCACCGGCACCGGGGCCGAGGCCCGGCGGCCCCTGGGCCTGGCGGTGGTTGGGGGGCTGCTGTTTTCGCAGTTCGTGACGCTGTACGTGACGCCGGTGATCTACGTGGCGCTGGACCGGTTGGGGGAGCGGTGGCGGGCCCGGGAAGCTGCGACGGTACCGACGGTAGGGACGGTACCGACGGTACAC
>JAEUJI010000130.1 GCA_016794805.1 Gemmatimonadota bacterium | reverse complement strand
GACGGCGGGAACGAACAGCCCGTCCGCGGCCATGGTCTGGTACACCCGCGGCGACACCATGATCACCAGGTTGAGGAACCCGAAGGTCGAGGCCGCGATGCCGGCGCTGATCACCACCGCCCCGGTTGCCCCCAGGGCGATCCGCATTCCCTCCGCCGCCGGCGCGCCGCTCGCGGCGAGCCCTGCGGGACCCAGCAGCCGCAGGTAGGCGACGTTGGCCAGCAGGTACACCAGGACCACGATCAGCACCCCGAGCACCAGGGCCCGGGGGAGGTTCCGCTCCGGCTCCACGATCTCTTCGGCGATGAAATTCGTCTGCTGCCAGCCGCCATACGCGAACAGCACCGGCACCAGCGCCGCGGCGATCGCCAGCGCGGGATGGGCGGGCGGTACGAGGGCCTCCACCGCGGCCGCCGGCGGCAGGGCGACGGTCACCCCGACAGCGATGAGGAACCCGAGGGCCGCGAGCTTGAGCACCGTGAAGATGTTGGTGGTCACCGCGGCCGGCCGGATGCCGAGGTAGTTGACCAGGGTGAGCACCGCGATCGCCGCCGCGGCGAGCCCCCGGCCCCATTCGGTGGGGAGCCCCAGCAGCGGCGTGGCGTAGTTCGCGAACGTCACCGCCACCGCGGCGATGGCGCCGGTGGCCATGACCAGGAGCAGCGCCCAGGCGTAGAGGAACGCCGGCAGCGGCCCCAGTCCCTCCCGCAGGTACACGTAGCTCCCGCCCGCCCGGGGCCGCCGCTGCCCCAGTTCCCCGAAGCAGAAGGCGCCGATCAGCGCGATCACGCCACCCAGCACCCAGACCCCGAGGGTGAGCGGCGCGGTCACGACCCGTTCGGCGACGATGGCCGGATTGATGAAGATGCCGGAGCCGATGATGCCGCCGACGACGGCCATGGTGCCGGAGAAGAGTCCGAGGGTGCGGCGATAGGTGACGGGGCTGGAGATCATGGGCCCCCAATGTACCGGCGCCGATGCCCGGCGCTACCGTCGGCCGCCTACGGCGCCGGTACGCCGCACGCCGACGGCCGCCGCAGCAGGCGCCGCACCCGTGCCGCGAGCTCCCGCATCGAGACCGGCTTGGTCACGTAGTCGTCGGCGCCCAGCTCGAAGGCGTGGACCACGTGCTTCTCGTCGCCCAGGGCGGTGACCATCATGACCGGAAGGTGCTGGAACTCCGGCCGCTCCCGGAGGGCGCGCAGGAAGCCGAGGCCGTCGAGTCGCGGCATCTCGATGTCACTGATGATCAGGTGCGCGCCGCTCGTGGGCAGGCCGTCCAGGGCCGCCGCGCCATCGGGGAAGTGCAGGACATCGAAACCCTCATGACCCAGGTACTGCGTCAGCACCCTGACCATGGCCGGGTCGTCCTCGGCCAGCAGGATCCGGGGCCGCGGCGCCGTCTCTACCGGCTCGCCCGCCACAACCCGGTCCCGGCCCGAGGCCTTGGCGAGGTAGCGAAGCCGGTCCGCCTGGGCGATGCCTTCCTCGATCGAGAGCTTCGGGGGAAGGTCCACCACGCCCGCCGAGAAGCTCAGGGTCACCGGCGTGTCCCCCTCGCCCCGGAAGTCCACCCGGCGCAGCATCGTCCGCGCCTGGTCCACCAGGGCCCCGGCCTCGGCCGCGGTGCGTCCAACGAAGAGGGCGATGAACTCGGCCCCGTCCCACCGGGCGAAGACCGCCGCCTGCCGAAGCGCCATCTCCAGCCTGCTCCCGGACCGGCGCAACACCCCCTCGGCGAACTGCCGGCCCCACCGCTCCTCCAGCCAGCGGAAGTGATCCAGGTCGAGCACCGCGAGCGAGATCCGGCTGTCAGGGCCGTGGCTTTCGCGGAGGTGCGCCGCCCGTTCGAGGAACGCGGCCCGGTTGGGCAGACCGGTCACGGAATCCCGCCGGGCGGCATCAGCCTGGGTGGACTGTCGCTCCAGCCGCGCCGTCACCGCAATACTGAAGGCGTCGAGGGCGAGTGGCTTCTCGAAATAGGCATCCGCCCCCAGCGCGAAGCACTCACCCTTGGTCTGGGCGCCGAGCCGGGCGGACACCACGAAGACCGGGATGCCGGCGGTGCGGGGGTCGGAGCGCAGCTCGACCAGGAGGCTCCGGCCGTCGTCGTCCGGGAGAATCAGGTCCAGCACCACCAGATCCACGCTGGCATGCCGCAGCACGTCCCGGGCGGCACGGGCGCTGTCCGCCAGCACCACATGGCGGCCCTGGGCGGCCAGTCCGGCCTCGAGCGTCCGGCCGAAGAGCCGATCGTCCTCCACGACCAGCACCAGTCCGGCGCTCCCGCCGCCCGGCGCCCGGGCCGAGCGATGCAGCAGACTGACGAGGCCGGCCGAGGCGGCGGCGAGGTTGCCGCCCCCAGCCTGCAGCACCGCGTCGGTGGCGGTCCGCAATTCGGGCCGGCCCTCCAGGCTTCCGCTCTCCGCCAGCATCCGCGCGAGGCGGCGCACGGCGGCCTCCGCCTCCAGCCGTTCGGCCGGATGCTCGAAGCGACGGATGGCGGCTTCCAGGGCCGCCAGGGCCGCCCCCATCCCGGCGGGCCGGGGGGGCGTGGTCGTGCGGCCGAAGCCGGGTCGGGGGAAGGAAGTCGGGTCGGTCATTGTCCTGAGTATCGGCGGGTGGCGTGCGGGGGTTGAGGCCGGCTGGTGGTCGCCCGGCGGGGTTGATACCAGACGATTATTCGGTAGATTGTTGATTACGCCGACGATTCGTTGGTACGATGGGGGATGAACCGATGCAGCTCGACACCACCGATCTCGCCATCCTGGACCAGCTCCAGGCCAATGCCCGCGTCAGCAACGCCGACATCGCCCGCCGGCTCGACATGGCGCCCTCCGCCATCCTCGATCGCATCCGCAAGCTGGAACAGAAGGGCGTGATCCAGGGCTACACCACCCGCATTGACCCGGATCTCGTGGGCCTCGGCCTGACCGCCTTCATCCTGGTGCGTACCGAGGAGCGGGTGGGGCTGGGGACCATCGGCCAGGCCCTCGCCCGCTCCCCAGAGGTCCTCGAGGTGCACCACGTCGCCGGCGAGGACTGCTACCTGGTCAAGGTGCGCGTCCCCGACACCGCCAGCCTCAGCCGCCTGCTGCAGGAGCGGTTCGGCCGGCTCAAGGGGGTGCGCAATACCCGCAGCACCATTGTCCTCGCCACCGTAAAAGAAGGGGCCCCGCTGCCGCTCCCCACCGGGGAGGAGGTCGGCCATGGCGCCTGAGGTCGCGGTCCGCCAGCGGTTCACCCTGGTTGCGGCCTTCGCGGCGATCTACCTGATCTGGGGCTCGACCTACCTCGCGATCGCCTTCGCGATTCACAGCATCCCGCCGCTCTTCATGGCCGCGGGCCGCTTCCTGCTGGCGGGGGGTGCGCTGTACGCCTGGGCCCGGCTCCGCGGGGCGCCGCGCCCACGTCCGGTGCAGTGGGGCTGGGCCTTCTTCCTTGGCGGATTGTTCTTCCTCGTGGGGAATGGGGCGGTGGTCTGGGTGGAGCAGACCATTCCCTCCGGGCTGGTGGCGCTGATCGTGGCCATGGTCTCGGTCTGGACCGCCCTGCTCGAGTGGTTCCGCCCCGGAGGCGCCCGCCCGCCCGGCATGGTGCTCGCCGGCATCCTCCTCGGGTTCCTGGGGGTGGCGCTCCTGGTGCTGCCGGCACGGGGCGGTGCCGGACACGCCCCGCTGGCCGGGGTGCTGCTCCTCATGGGCTCTACCTTCGCCTGGGCGCTGGCCTCGGTGCTGTCCCGCACCGCCGACCTTCCGGACTACGCCCCGCAGGTCTCGGGGATGGAGATGCTCGCCGGCGGGGTGCTGCTGCTTGTCGCCAGCCTGCTGCATGGCGATCACCGGGTCTTCGATCCATCGCTCGTGACCCTCAAGTCGCTGCTGGCGTTCCTCTACCTGGTGGTGTTCGGCTCGCTGGTCACCTTCACCGCCTTTGCGTGGCTGCTGCAGGTCAGCACCCCCAACAAGGTGGCCACCGCCGGATACGTGAACCCCATGGTGGCGGTGGCGCTGGGCTGGGCCTTCGGCGGGGAGGCGCTCACCCCCCGGGCGCTGATCGCCAGCCTGGTGATCGTCGCCTCGGTGGTGCTCATCATCACCGGGCGCGAATTCTCCTTCTCCCGGCTCCGGCCGGCGGTGCGCCCGCCGGCCTCGGTCCGCGGGGCGCGTTGACGGCAGTCACCGGCCTGCATATTCTTTCACCCATGAACGCCGCCCGCCGCTCCGCCCGCCATCCCAGCGACAATTGCCGGGGTAATCGGTTCCGCTGACCTGGAGCGAGGCCGGCGCCACGGCGCCATCGCAGGTACCGCGGCCCGCTCCATCCGAGCGGGCCGTTCGCTTTTCCGAGCAGGGAGACACCCCGTGACTGGATCCGCAGCACGCTCGTCGTTCTCGCCCCCGCCGGCCGACGACCTGGTCGAGCTGACCACCCTCTTCGACGTGAGCCAGGCCCTCGGCGGGTTCACCAGCCTGCACGATGGCTTCCGCCATGTCATGGCGCTGCTGCGCCGGCACCCGGGGGCGATCCGGGGCGCGCTCACCCTGCTGGATGCGGAGACAGGGGAGCTCTACATCGAGTCTTCGCTCGACCTCCCAGCGGAGGCCCGGCTGGCCCGGTACCGGGTGGGGGAGGGGATCACCGGTGAGGTCGTGGCCAGCGGGCGACCGATCGTGGTGCCGGACGTTGCGCGGGAGCCCCGCTTCCTGCACCGGACCCTGCGGCGCGGCATCCATCCGGAGGACGCGATCACCTTCGCCTGCGTGCCCATCCTGGTGGACCACCGGGCGGTCGGCGCCCTGTCGGTGGACCTGCCGCACCGGCCCGGGCAGGACACCGCGCCACTGGTGCGCTTCCTCCACGTGGTGGCCGCGCTGGTGGCGCTGCGGCTCAAGACCCAGCGCCCGCTGGAGGAGGAGAACCGGAAGCTCAAGGAGGAGCTGCGGGAGCGGTACGACTTCTCCCACCTGATCGGCACCAGCCGGCCGATGCGCGATGTCCTGGCCCAGGTGTCCCAGGTGGCCGGCACCCAGACCACCGTCCTCATCCGCGGGGAGTCGGGGACCGGGAAGGAGCTGATCGCACACGCGCTCCACTATCACAGCGCCCGCGCCGCCGGCCCGTTCGTGAAGGTCAACTGCGCCGCTCTCCCCGAGACGCTCATGGAGTCGGAGCTCTTCGGGCACGAGCGCGGGGCGTTCACCGGCGCCCTCAGCCGGAAGGCGGGCCGGTTCGAGCGGGCCAACGGGGGGACCATCTTCCTGGATGAGATCGGGGAGCTCTCCCCGGCCACCCAGTCGAAGCTCCTCCGGGTGCTCCAGGAACGGGAGTTCGAGCGGGTGGGCGGGGGGGAGCCCATCGCGGTGGACGTGCGCATCATCGCCGCCACCCACCGGGACCTGGAACAGGCGCTCAGGGAGCGGACCTTCCGGGAGGACCTCTATTACCGGCTCAACGTCTTTCCGCTGTTCCTGCCGCCGCTCCGGGACCGGAAGGCGGACATCCTCCTCCTCGCCGATCACTTCGTCGAGAAGTACGCCCGGGCCCACCAGAAGCAGGTCACCCGGATCACCACCCCCGCGATCGACATGCTGATGCGCTACCACTGGCCCGGCAACGTCCGGGAGCTGGAAAACGTCATCGAACGGTCAGTGGTTGTGGCCGAAGGGCCCGCAATCCACGGCCGCCACCTCCCGCCCAGCCTCCAGGTGCCCGAGGCGGCCGGCCCCTCGGGCGGGGCCATGAAGGCCATGGTGGAGCGGTTCGAGGCCGACATCCTGATCGATGCCCTCAAGCAGACCCGGGGGTCGGTCGGCGAGGTCACCAGGCTGCTGGGGAGCACGGAGCGGATCATCCGCTACAAGCTGCGGAAGTACCGGATCAGGCCGGGGCGTTACTCCTGACCCTGGATGTTCAATCACCCCATTTCCGTCAGTGGGGTGATGCCGGGTGACAAGAATGGTGGTAACGGGCTGCCAGGCCCGCCCACCGCCCCGGCCCCCCTCCGCATCGCAACTCCTTTCGCCAGTGTTCGTTCCCCCTCCTGCCGCGGTACGGCGGACTCGCTCCAGCGGTGCGGCACGGGACTTGTCTTACCAGCGGGCCTCACTCGCTGGGAGACCCGATGCGATACCTGCCGCGCCCGACCGCGCTCTTCGTTCCGCTGTTCCTGCTGGCCGCCCCGCTCGCGGGGCAGGGCACCCTCGCCCTGGCCGGTCGGCACACGCCGCCGGCACGGCCCGCCATCGCGGCGAGCCCGCTGCGGGACGCCTACCTCCTCAGGCTCACCAGCGACTGGCCGCAGTATCGCTCGGGCGCCAGTTGCGTGAACGGGGGCGAGGAGGTCCTGACCGGCACCCTCGAGGCCACGGCGTCCGGCTATGCCGGGACGCTCCGGCGGGACGCCACCATCCGGTTCTGCGGCAGCCATGGCCAGGTCAGCGACGCCTGCACCCTCACCCTGACCAGCTCCGGTCCGGTGGACGCCACCGCCCTGGTGTACGCGGCGGGCGGCACCGCCATGCTGTTGGTGAGCTGGAAGGCGCCGGACGGGGCAGGGGAGGCCACGGTGAGCGGGGACTGCGCCCCGGCGTTCGAGGATTCGGTGCGGCGGCTCTACTTCTCGGTGGCCCATTCCCTCGAAGTGCCGCTCCCGTCCGGCGCCGGCGGACACACCGTCCGCCTGGAGGACTACGGCTGGATCGCGGAGGTCCGGTGAGTTCCCGCGTGGGACTCTGGGCCCGAACCCAGGGCACTTCCGTGCGCAGGCGCGCGCGCCGGCACCGGCGTGCTGGCGCCCGCCTGCCGCGGTCGCCCCGGGTGTGGTGGCCGCAGAAGCCCGCGCGCTAGGTAGTTGGACCGGGCCGCGGCCGCGTCCCGGGTGGCGGACGGCAGCCTGGCATCAGGGGAAGGAAGAGTGGCAGGTGGTCGGTCGTTGACTGGCGGTGCGGGGACCGTCCAGGCAGCCATTCACCGCCTGTCACTTTTTCCCGGATTGACCGTCTCCAGCGGGACGACGATCTTCTCCCGCTCGCCCCCAGGAGCTCCCTCCGATGTGGTCCCCGCGTGTCCTCGCCGCCCTGGCACTCGCTGTCACGGCGTCCGAGCCCTCCACTCCGCTCAGCGTGCTTTCTTCTTCTCCCGCCGGCGAGGCTCCGCTCACCGCGCCCATCCAGGTGATCTTCGACCGGCCCGTGGCCGGGTCGCTTGATCGCTCGGTGGATCCGGCGGCGATCCTGCGGATCACCCCCGCGCTGCCGGGGCGGGCGGAGTGGCGGGACCCGGTGACCCTGCGCTTCCTCCCCGCGTCGCCGCTCACGCCGGGCAGGAGCTACACGGTGACGGTCAGCAACAGTTTCGAGGCGATGGATGGCAGCCGCCTGGCGGAGCCGTTCAGCTACAGCTTCACGGTGAGCGGTCCGACCCTGCTCACCGGGCTCCCGGTGAGCGGCGACGAGCACCCGCGCTTCCTGGGCCGCGACGCCACCTTCGAGGTGGTCTACAACGCCCCCCTCGAGGCCGCGGCGCTTGGCGACCTCGGCCACCTCCGCTTCGGGGCCACCTGCCACCAGCCGGGGACCATCCGCCTCCGGGGCCGGGCCCAGCGTCCCATCGACGATGAGGCGCCGTGGCAGTTCCGGGAGGCCGGCGGCTGGGAGCGGGACCGGACCGCCGACTCCCTGCGCCGGATCGTGGAGCTGGTCCCCGAGAAGCCGCTGCCGCTCGACTGCGCTGGTGAGCTGGTCCTGCCAACCGTGGTGGATCCGGAGAACACCCGGCCGTTCGTGGGCTGGAAGTTCTCCACCTATGGCCCCTTCCAGCTTCAGGAAGCCCGCTGCGCCGGGGGCGACAGCTGCCCCATCGGCGGCGTCCGGGTCACCTTCTCGACTCCGGTGAAGGGGGCGGAGGTCGAGCGCCGGCTCTCGCTGCTGCCCAAGGTGACCTTCTCGGTCTCCGACACCTCCGAGCAGTCGGACACCTGGTACCTCGAGGCCGAACTTACCCCCCACACCGCCTACGCCGTGGTCGCCGACAGTGCGCTCCGTGACATCTTCGGGCAGCGGCTCGCCGGCAACCCCGCCTCCGGCTTCCGGACCACCGGCTACGCGCCGCTGGTCGAGCACGAGTACGGCCGGATGACGGTCGAGCGGGAGCCGTTCCGGACCCTGGCGGTCAAGTACGTGAACGTGGACACCCTGGAGATCACGACCGCGCCCGTCCCGGAGGCGCTGATCCCCGCCATGCTGCAGTACAGCCGCTGGAACCAGGACGACAGCGCCCTGACCCAGGTCCTCCGCCGGGCCTCGACGACGAAGGTGAAGGTGTCGGGACCGCGGGACCGGGTCCGCATCTTCGGGGTGAAGCTGCCGCTCTACAACATGGCCCGGCCGAGCGCGCCCATCCTGCAGCTGGTCAAGGTGACCAGCCCCACGCTGAGCGCGGAGTGGCGGAGCGGCCAGCCGTACGCCATCGTCCAGGTGACTGACCTCGCCGTGCACGCCAAGGTCGGGCTGACCAGTGGCGTGGTCTGGGTCACCGGGGTGAGCGACGGCAAGCCGCGCGCCGGTGTCGCGGTCGCCCTCTACAATACAGAAGGAAAGGTCCGGGCCACCGGCCGCACCACCGCCGACGGCATCGCGACGCTCGGGCCCTACCTGGCCGATTCCGGGGCCACCGAGCGCTACGGGTTCGAGGGGTACGTCGTCGCCACCGGGGCCGGCGACAAGGCGCTCACCGCCATCTCCAGCTACGACCCCGACCTCTCCCCCTGGCGCTTCAACGTCGGCGCCGCCTGGGGCACCGGCCGCTTCCCGCTGGCGGCCGCCGTCTTCACCGAGCGCGGGATCTACCGCCCCGGCGAGCCGGTCCACGCCAAGGCGATCGTCCGGATCGGCAACCTCGGCGCCCTCACCGTCCCCGCCCGCAGCGACAGCATCCGCTGGCGGTTCCAGGACCGCGACGGCGGCACCCTCCGGGATGTGACCGTCGCCCCCTCGTCCTTCGGCACCGCGAGCCAGAGCTACACCCTCCCCGCCGACCTGCCGCTCGGCAGCTACGGCGTCACCCTGCAGCAGCGTCGTGGCGGCGAGTGGCTGGACGTCGCCTCGACCAGCTACCGGGTGGCGGAGTACCGCCCGCCCGAGTTCCTGGTGGAGGCCACGACCGACACCGCGCCCCGGTATCCGGGGGACTCGGCCACCGCCAGGGTGGAGGCCCGCTACCTCTTCGGCGCGCCCATGGCGCGCGCCGTCCTGACCTGGTCGGCGCGGCAGACGTCCCTCTCGTTCGGGGCGGTGGATATTCCCGGGACCGAGGGCTTCTACTTCGGCGAAAGCGGTTGGTGGTGGGAGGAGGAGCCCAGCGCCACCAGCGTACTGGCCCAGGGCACCGACACCCTCGACGGCCAGGGCCGGGCCGCCATCCGCTTTCCGCTGGGGGAGGCCTTCAAGGGTCGCCCCTCGCGCGCCACGCTCGAGGCATCGGTCACCGATGTGAACCGCCAGTCGGTGGGGGCCAAGACCTCGGTCATCGTGCACCCCGCTTCCTTCTATATAGGGGCCAAGCCGCTCGGAGAGAGCTACTTCTGGACCGCGAAACAGCCCCAGGCCGTGGCGCTGATCGCGGTGCGGCCCGACGGACGGCGGGTGGAAAACGTGAAGGTGAAGGGGACCATCGTGCGCCGGGAATGGCACCGGGTGCACCGGACCCGGGGCGGCTACAGCGAGGTCTACGGCGAGTGGGTCTCCGACACCGTGGCCCGGTGCTCCATCGATACCGCCAAGGAGCCGGTCAACTGCCGCTTCACGCCGCCGGCCGGGGGCACGTACATCATCACCTTCGAGGCCCGGGACCGGCAGGACCGCGCGGTCTCGACCAGTGTCTACCGCTGGGCGGTGGGGACCGACTTCGTCCCCTGGAACGATGAGACCCAGTTCAAGATGGACGTGGTGCCGGACCGGTCCCGCTACAGCGTGGGCGACACCGCCACGGTGCTCTTCGCCTCACCCTTCACCGATGCCGACGCCTGGGTGACCGTCGAACGGGAGGGGCTGATCGAGCAGCGCCGCATCCACATCACCAGCGGCTCGACCACGATCAAGTTCCCGGTCACCGAGGCCTGGACTCCGAACGCCTTCGTGTCGATCATCGTGGCCCGCGGCCGGAGCGCCCGCCCCGGACCGCTGGACGACCCGGGCCGCCCCACGATCCGGGTGGGCTACACCGATATCCGGGTGACACCCGAGGTGAAGCGGCTGACCGTGTCGGTGTCCCCGGCCGTGGCGGAGTACCGTCCCAGCGACACCGCCCGGGTGAACCTCAAGGTGACCGACCGCGCGGGCCGGGGGCAGCGCAGCGAGGTCACCCTCTGGGCGGTGGATGAGGGGGTCCTGTCCCTCACCGGCTACCGCACCCCGGACCCGCTGGACCTGCTCTACCGCGAACGCGGGCTGGGGCTCCGGCTGGCCAGCAACCTGACCAGCGTGGCGCCGCAGGTGCCGGAGGGGGAGAAGGGCGCGCGCGCTCCTGGCGGCGGCGGGGGCCAGGGAGAGAGCGACCTGCTCCGTTCCCGCTTCAAGACCACCGCCTTCTTCCTCGGCAGCGTGCTGACCGATTCCACCGGTGCGGCCGTGGCCCGGGCCAAGCTGCCTGACAACCTCACCACCTTCCGCCTGATGGCCGTGGCGGTGACCGCGGGCGATCGCTACGGCAAGGGGGAATCCCCCATGCTGGTCACCCGGCCCCTGCTCGCGCGGCCGGCGCTGCCGCGTTTCCTGCGCGAGGGAGACCGCTTCGAGGCGGGCGTGGTGGTGAACCAGCGCGCCGGTGGCACCCCCACCGTGACGGTCCGGGCCGAGCCACGCGGGGCGGAGCTCACCGGTGACGGGACGAAGACGGCGGCACTGGAGGCCGGCCGTGGCCGCGAGGTGCGCTTCAACTTCCGCCAGCCAGGTGGCGATCCCGTGGGCGGCGGCGACAGCGCCGCCTTCCGGTTCCAGGTGAGCGGCGCCGGCGATCAGGACCTGGTCGAACAGCGGCTGGCGATCAAGCCGGCCTTCCGGCCCCGGGCGTGGACCATCGCCGGCGTGCTCACCGATACCGCCAGCGCCTCGTTCGCCCTGCCGGCGGGCCTCGACCTGGGGCGGTCGCGCCTGTCCCTCTCCCTTGGAAGCTCTCCCCTCAGCGTGATCAAGGGACTGGCCTGGGAGCTCCGGGTCTATCCGTACTACTGCACCGAGCAGCTCGCAAGCACCGCGCAGCCGCTGATCGCGCTCTACCGGGCGCAGACCGAGACCAAGACGACGCTGCTCAAGGGCAACCCGAAGCGGGAGATCGAAGCCGCGGTCGGCCTGATGAGCCGGCGCCAGCGGCCGGACGGCGGCATCGGCTACTGGGGCACCGATGGCTGGACCACGCCCTGGCTCAGCGCCTATGCCGGCCTGACACTGCTCGATGCCCGCGCCGCCGGCGTGGCCGTGGATGACAGCGTACTTGCCCGGCTGGCCGGGTACCTGCGGAACGCGCTCGATGATCCGCCGGCCATCCAGGCGCCGGTGATCCACTGGTACGAGGCGGTGCCGGTCCGCCTCGGCGACCAGGTCGCGGCGGTGGATTTCCTGAGCCGGCTGGGGAAGGCCCACGTGGCGGCGGAGAACGAACTGCTGCGGAACGCGGCGCAGCTCTCCTTCGAAGATCGCGCCCGGCTGGCCGAGGTCCTGGTTCGCCGGCGGGCGGTGCGCGCCGCCCGCGGGCTGCTGGATCCGGTGTGGAAGCAGGTCAAGGTCGAGGGTCGCCGCGCCATCCTGCCGTCGGCGGCGCACCGGGAGGCGCACTACTTCCCCTCCCGCACCCGCCCGGCCAGCCGGCTGCTCCAGGCTACCCTCGCAGTGGATTCCGCCAGCGCCCTCATCGGGCCGCTGGTGGAGACACTGGTGCAGCAGGGTCGCGCGGGCACCCTCGAATGGTGGAACACCCAGGACTATGCCGCCGTGGTGTCGGCGCTGGTGGCGTTCGATCGCCGGATGCGAGCCGGGGCGGCGCGCCCCTTCACCGTAACCGGCGGCGGCCGCACCCTCCTGAGCTCCGCCGGCACAACCGCCACCACGCCTGCGGCCTCCCGGAGCGCCATGCGTGATTCGACCGTCCCCCTCACCGGCCTGGTCCAGGGCTCCAGCCTCGGCGTGAGGCTCGCGGCCCAGGGCCCCGGGGCGCCCGTCTACTACTACCTGACTGTTCACGAGGTGCCCAAGGAACGGCCGGTCAACCCGGAGGACCAGGGCATCCGGGTGGAGCGGTGGTACGAGCGCTACGACAAGCCCGACCCAATCACCAGCGTGAAGGCGGGGGAACTGGTGCGGGTGCGGCTGCGGGTCACGGTGCCGGAGGACCGGCAGTTCATCGTGATCGACGACGCCCTGCCGGCCGGCCTCGAGGCGGTGGACCTGAGCCTTCGGACCGCGAGCCTCACTCCCGGCCCGGGAGTGGACCAGGCAACGACCTATCTCTCACCCGGGGAAGCGGACCAGGAAGGGGTGGAGTCCGGCGACACCGGCGGCATGTGGTACTACGGCCGGTGGGATGCCGGCTGGTGGTCCCCATTCGAGTTCCGCGAGCTGCGGGATGACCGGGTGGTGTATTCCGCCACCGTGCTCTGGAAGGGCAGCTACACGCTGAGCTACATCGCGCGGGCGACGACACCGGGCACCTTTGTGCGGCCACCGGCGCACGCCGAGGAGATGTACAATCCGGCGGTGTATGGCCGGAGTGACGGCGGCAGCTTCACCGTCGGCGTGCCATGAGTCGGCTGTTCGCGGCCTGCCGGGGGCTCGTCGCCTGGCTGGCAAGGCGGCCCGCCGCCCGGCTGGGCATTCCTGGCGTCCTGGCGGTGACCATCCTGCCGGGCGCGTGGGTCTGGTGGCCGCTGCCGCCCGCGCTGATCAATCCAACGGCGCAGCAGAGCCTGACCATCACCGATCGTCACGGCCTCACCCTCCGCTCCACCCGGGCGGGCGACGGGTCGCTCAACCGCTGGGCCAGGCTCGCCGACCTGGATCCCGACCTGCCCCGGGCCTTCATCGCGGTCGAGGATCGCCGGTTCTTCAGCCATCACGGCATTGACCCGCGGGCGGTGGGCCGGGCGCTCCGGGACAACCTCCGGCGGGGCCGGGTGGTCTCCGGCGCGTCCACCCTCACCATGCAGCTCGCCCGCCTGCTCCGGCCAATCGGACACGGACCGGTGGACAAGCTGGTGCAGGCGCTCTGGGCGCTTCGGCTGGAGGTCCATCTCTCCAAGGAAGAGATCCTGGAGCAGTACCTCAACCGGGTGCCGCTGGGGCAGGGGGCCGTCGGCGTCGTCGCCGCGAGCCGGCTCTACTTCGGCACGGGACAGGGGCAGGTGAGCCTCGGCCAGGCGGCGCTGCTCGCCGGGCTGGCGCGCGCGCCCTCAGGGCAGAACCCGCTGGTGAACCCCGCGCGCGCCGCAGAACGCCGCCGGGTGGGCCTGCTGCAGCTCGCGGCGGAGGGGTACGCCACGGCCGATGAAATCGACCGCGCACTCCGTGAGCCGCTGGTGACAGGTGAGCGTGGCCGCCCCTTCCTGGCCCCGCACTTCACCAGCCGGGTGCTGCTGGATGGAGAAGCCGACGGGCGCCCCGCGGCCGGAACCTGGCAAACCTCGCTGGACGTCGAGCTGCAGGCGGCGCTGGAGGACGAAGTGCGCCACACCGTGGCCGAGCTGGAGGACCGCGGCGCCCGGCATGCGGCGCTGGTGGTGCTGGACAACCGCTCCGGCGAGGTCCTGGCCTGGGTCGGCAGCCCCGACTTCTGGTCCGACACCGCGGGTCAGGTAGACATGGTCGTGAGCCCGCGGCAGCCCGGCTCGGCGCTCAAGCCGTTCCTGTATGCCATGGCCTTCGATCGCGGGGCTACTGCCGCGACCGTCCTAGCCGATATTGCCACCACCTACCAGACCGCGGCCGGTCCCTATCACCCGCGGAACTACGACCGGGCCTACCACGGCCCGGTGCGCGCCCGTGAGGCGCTGGCCAGCTCCTACAACGTCCCCGCGGTGGCGCTGGCGGAGCGGATCGGGTACGCCACACTGTGGCACGGGCTGCAGGCGGGAGGCTTCGCGTCGCTCTCCCGCTCGCCGGAGCACTACGGCCTCGGGCTGGCGTTGGGGAATGGGGACGTGACCCTGCTGGAGCTGGCGAACGGCTATCGCGCCCTGGCCAATGGCGGCACCTGGACCCCCACGCGCTGGTGGCACGCCGATCCGAACGCTCCGAGTGGCGCCGGCCGCCGCGTGGTGTCGGTGCGGTCCGCGGCGCTGGTCCTGGATATCCTCGCGGACCCCGAGGCCCGCATCCCGGCATTCGGTCTGAGGACTCCCTTCGACTGGCCCTTCCGCGTGGCGGCGAAGACCGGGACCAGCCGGCACTTCACCGACAACTGGGCGGTGGCGGTCACCGGTGGATTCACCGTCGCGGTCTGGGTCGGGAACTTCAGCGGCCAGCCGATGGAAGGGGTCAGCGGCATCACCGGCGCCGGTCCGTTGCTCCACCGGGCCGTGCTGGTGACGAGCCACCGCTACGCCCCCGGCAACCTGGTCACACTCTCGGACGCGGGGCTGGTCACGGCCCGCATCTGCCGGGTCTCCGGGCTGATGGCGGGCCCGGAGTGCCCCACGATGGAGGAGCACTTTGTTCCCGGCACCGCGCCGAGCGGGCGCTGCGATTGGCACCAGGGCGGGGCGGTGCACCTGCCGGTGGAGTATGCCGAGTGGGCCGCCACCGAGGTGCCGCGCCGCCCGGCAGCCGGCATGGCGGCGGCGCCCCACCGGCCCGCGGGTGCCGGGGCGGCTCCCACCGCGCGGCTGACGATCACCTCACCGCGAGCAGGCGACCATTACGAGATTCCCCCCGGGGTGGATGGCCGATACGCTACTCTGGCGTTGCGGGCCGCGGGCGTCCCGCCGGGCACCGCGGTGCGCTGGACCCTCGATGGAACGCCGGTCACCGCGACCCGCTGGGTACTCGCGCCGGGGCGGCACCGGGTCCGTGCGGTGGCGGGGGAGATGAGCGACGAGGTGGAGATCACGGTCTCGCGCTCCACCCTCAACCGCTGAGGGCGGGCCGGAAAAGCCGATGCCCTGCCGGCGACCGCCGGCAGGGCATCGTCGTGCGGGGGCGCCCGGTGCCTACTGGACGTCGAACTCCACCGGCGCGGACGCGGCGCCGTTGAGCGTCACGGTCACCCGGTACTTCCCCTTGGGCCAGGCCGAGGCCTTGCTGATGTGGAACTCGGTGTAGGCGGGACCGGTGGTCGTGATGGTCTGCGAGGTCTCGTTGACGGCCACGGTGCTGCCGTCCTGCTTCACGAACTCCCACTTGGCGCCGACGGTCGCGTTGGCGCCGACGCCCTGGGTGTAGACCGAGGCGTAGATCGTGTCGCGCACGGCGAAGACCGAGCTGGGGGAGGTCACCATCCGGCTGGCATCCACGCCCTTGCCGAGGGTGACGCCGGCGACCGCGAGCGGCACCGGCGCCGCGGGCGCGGCGGCCGGGGCCTGGGGCGGCGGGGGAGCTTCTTTTTTCTTGCAGCCGGCCAGCAGGGTCAGCGCCGTCAGGCCGAGGAGCAGGGTCGGGCGGATCGAGTGTGACATGGCGGGAGTCCTCGCGGCTCAGGCGTCGGGAATCTTGATGACCTGGCCGGGATGGATCAGGTCCGGGTTCTTGATGATGTCCTTGTTGGCCTCGTGGATCTTCTTCCACAGCTTGGCGTCCCCGTAGAACTTCTTGGCGATCCGGGACAAGCTGTCGCCCTTGGCGATGGTGTAGGTCCGGCCGGCCTTGGCATCGGCGGCCGACGAACTGCCGCCACTCACGTCGGAGAAATCGGGATCATTGGGCGCCATGGTGGCACTCCCGGGACAGGGGTAGGTCCGGGCCCTCGGCTGGGGGCCCGGGAGGAGCATAGTAGGCGGGTGGCGGCACTTGCGCCACGAAATGCATAATGCATATTTATCCGCATGAAGCGCTGCGTCCTCGCCTTTTCCGGCGGCCTCGACACCTCGTTCTGCGTCCCCTATCTCACGGCGCAGGGCTGGGAGGTGCATACCGCCTACGTCAACACCGGGGGCGCCACCGCCCTGGACCTCGAGGCCATCGCCCGGCAGGCCGCCGCCGTCGGCAGCGCCCGGCACCATGCCGTCGATGCCCGCCAGGCGGTGTTCGACCGCTTCGTCCGCTTTCTCATCCAGGGCAACGTCCTCCGCGGGGAGGTCTATCCCCTCTCGGTCGCCGCCGAGCGGACCCAGCAGGCGCTTTCGGCCATCGAGGTGGCCCGCGCGGTCGGGGCCAGCGCCATTGCCCATGGCTCGACCGGCGCCGGCAACGACCAGGTGCGGTTCGACATCGCCTTCCGGGTGCTCGCCCCCGAGCTGGAGATCCTCACCCCCATCCGGGAGCTGGGGCTGCAGCGGGAGCAGGCGATCGCCTACCTCGAGGAGCGGAAGCTCCCCGTCCCGCCCAAGGCCGGCGCCTATTCGATCAACCGCGGGCTCTGGGGCACGACCTGGGGGGGCGGCTGGACCCACGATACCTGGGCCGGCCCGCCGGCCGAGCTGGTCGATCCGCCCGCCGACGCGCCGGCGGCGCGGGAGATCATCCTGGGCTGGGAGCAGGGGATTCCCGTGTCACTGGACGGGACCGCGCTGGCCGGCCCGGAGCTGATCCGCCGGCTGGGGGACCTGGGCGAGGCGTACGGCCTCGGCCGAAACGTCCACGTCGGGGAGACCGCGCTCGGCATCAAGGGGCGTATCGGGTTCGAGGCCGGCGCCGCGCTGCTCCTGATCGCGGCCCACCGCGAGCTGGAGAAGCTGGTCCTGACCAAGTGGCAGGGCTTCTGGAAGGACCAGCTGGCCAAGTTCTACGGCGACCGGCTGCACGAGGGCCACTACTTCGACCCCACCCTGCGGGACATCGAGGCGCTGATCGCGAGCAGCCAGCAGCGGGTCAGCGGGGAGACCCGGGTCCGCCTGGCGCCGGGCCGCTTCCAGGTGGTCGGGACCCGGAGCCCGTTCTCGATGATGGACCGGAGTGTCGCGACCTACGGGGAGGAGAACCGGCTCTGGACCGGCGCGGAGGCCCAGGCCTTCAGCCGAGTGTCGGCCATTCCCGAGCTGCTCGCCGAGCGGGTCGCGCGCCGGTAGCCGTCGTTCACGCACCTGCGCGCGTCTCCGTGCGCGCCACTGGAGGGAACCTGCATGGTCAAGACCACCCGTGTCCGGCTCGACAAGATCTCGTCGAGCACCCGGAACGCGCACCTGGCGCCGGAGGTGATCCTCGGCGACGAAATCATCGCCGCGGAGGGCTATGTGCTCGCCGTGCGGATCCTGCACGACAAGTCGAGCTACAACACCATCGAGGACCTGACCGGCCGGATGGTCTCGCTCCGGGCCGGCGACGTGCTGGCCGGGACCCTGGGCCACCGCCGCGCGCTCCGCGGGTATGCCGGGGTGGTGCCCACCCATGTCTCGGTGGGTGACACCATCGAGGTGCTCAACCTCGGCGGGATCCTCGGAAAGTGCACCTCCGCCAATCCCGAGAACGGCAACCCGTTCAAGGCCGAGGTGCTGGGCGCCATCCTCACCTTCCCGGCCCTGGGCGACCGCATCGGGCACCCGGCGCACATCAAGGACCACTCGGTGCCGGTGGCGGAGCGACTGGAGAGCCAGATCCCGGTGGTGTACATCGCCGGCACCTGCATGAATGCGGGCAAGACCGTGGCCGCCACCGAGCTGGTGCGCGGGCTCTCCCGCTCGGGGCTCCGGGTCGCGGCGTCGAAGCTGACCGGCGTCTCCCTCATGCGGGACGCCCTCAGCATGCTGGACGCCGGCGCCATCGCCGCGCTCACCTTCAACGACATCGGCATCGCCACGACGCGCGCCGGGCTCACGGTGACGGCGGCCAAGGGGATCTTCAACCGGCTGGCCGCCAGCAAGCCCGACGTGATCGTGGCGGAGCTCGGGGACGGCATCCTCGGCGAGTACGGGGTGCAGGACATCCTGCGGGACCCGGAACTCACCGGCGTCGGCGCCGCCTACGTGATGGCGGCCCCGGATCCGGTCGGCTGCTGGGGCTCGGTGACGCTGATGCGGGACCTCTTCCACCTGCCGGTCACCGTCCTCACCGGTCCCGCCACCGACAACGAGGTGGGCCGCGACTACGTGAAGGCGGAGTTGCAGATCCCGGCGCACAACGCGCTGCGGGACGCCCCGGCGCTGGTCGCGGTGGTGCGGCAGGCGCTGGACGCCAAGTTCGCCGCCGCGGCGCCGGCGCTGGCGTCGGTCTAGCGATCGTGGCGCTCCGCATCGCGGTGATCGGCGCCGCCGGCTATGTCGGTGGCGAGCTGCTGCGGCTGCTGCTGGAGCACCCGGAGGTGGCCTCGGTGATCGCCACCAGCCGGAGCAAGGCGGGCGAGCCGGTCGCCGAAGTGCACCCCCAGCTCGGGACGCTCACCGACGTGCGCTTCTCCGGCCTGTCCCCGGCGGAGGCGGCGCACGACGCGGACGTCGTCTTCCTGGCGCTGGAGCATGGCGAGTCCTCGAAGGTGGCCGGCGAGATCTTTGCGGCCGGCTCCGCGCTGGTGATCGACCTCGCCGCGGACTTCCGGGTGCGGGACCTCGAGCTGTACGCCCGCTTCTACGGCCGGCACCCGGCGCCCGAGCTGGTGCCGCGGTTCACCTACGCGCTCGCGGACGTGCTGGGCACCGAGCTCAAGGGCGCCACGGCGCTCGCCGCGCCGGGCTGCTTCGCCACGGCGGCGGAGCTGGCGCTCTATCCGTTGCGCGGCGTGGGGGCCGGCCTGCTGCCGGCGCTCTTCGGCGTGACCGGCTCGAGCGGCAGCGGGGTGCATCCGAAGGCGACCACCCATCACCCCGCCCGGGCGAACAACCTCTTCGCCTACTCGGTCCTGGCGCACCGCCACGAGGCCGAGATCCTCGAGCGGTGGCGCGGGTGGACCGGATCCCCCACGGCGCGGGCCCGGCTGATGACCCACTCGGGCCCGTTCGTGCGCGGCATTCACCTCACGCTGCATGCCGACCTCGAGCCGGCGCGGGCGGCCGGCGCCACGGTGGACGTGAAGGCGCTGTTCCGGGCCGCGTACGCCGGCCGGCCGTTCGTCCGGCTGCTGGACCAGCCCCCCGAGCTCACCCACGTGACGGGGACCAACTACGCCCTGATCCACGCGGCCCAGTCGGCCGACGGGCGGGAGGCGCAGGTGATGGTGGTGGTGGACAACCTGGTGAAGGGCGCCGGCGGGCAGGCGATCCAGGCGATGAACCTGGCGCTGGGGCTGCCGGAGGCGAGCGGGCTCCGGTTCGGGGGGATCTTTCCGTGACCAAGCGTGACTTCATCACCGTCGAGGACTGGACCCCGGAGCAGGTGGATGCCCTGCTCGCCCTGGCGGTGCGGATCAAGCGCGGCGAGGTGAGTGGCGGGCTGGAGCGGAAGGTGATGGCGATGGTCTTCATGGACCCGAGTCTCCGCACCCGCACCAGCTTCGAGACCGCCATGTTCCTGCACGGCGGGCATGCCATCGTGCTGGAGCCGGGGAAGAGCAGCTGGAGCCTGGAGACCGAGGCCGGCGCGGTGATGGACGGCGCCACCGTCGAGCACATCAAGGATGCGGCCCGGGTGCTGGGCCGCTACGCCGACGTCGTGGGGGTGCGCTCCTTCCCGCGCGGGGGGGACTGGGCCAGCGTGCGGGATGACCGCATTGTCCGGGACTTCGCCCGGTTCTGCGAGAAGCCGGTCATCAACATGGAGTCCACCCGGCGCCATCCCTGCCAGCAGCTGGCCGACGCCCTCACCCTGCGGGAGCGGCTCGGCGACCCGCGCGGCAAGCGCTTCGTCCTGATGTGGGCCTGGCACCCCAAGGCGCTGCCCACCGCGGTCCCGGCCAGCGCCGCCCTCGCCGCGGCGCACCAGGGGATGGAGATCGTGATCGCCCGGCCCGAGGGCTACGAGCTCGACCCCGACGACACGGCACTCATCCGGAAGATCGCGCAGGAGCGGGGCGGGGAGTTCGTCCACATCATGAACGACCCGGATGAGGCGCTGGTCGGCGCCGACGTGGTCTACGTAAAGTCGTGGGGCGCGGTGAAGCAGTTCGGGCGGCCGGAGGAGGAGGCCCTGATGCGGCAAGGGCTCCGGGACTGGCGGCTCACCGCGCCGCGGCTCAAGTCCACCCGCGGGGGCGGCGCCACCGTGATGCACTGCCTGCCGGTCCGGCGCAACGTGGAGATCGACGACGCGGTGCTCGATGGCCCGACCTCGGCCGTGGTGGACGAAGCCGAGAATCGCCTGCACGTGCAGCGGGCGCTGTTGCTGGAATTGCTGCGGTAACGACGGTAGCGACGGCAACGAAACGAGTGCGGGCCACGGGATGTCCGTTTCCCCGTTTCCCTTTTCCCTCTTTCCCAGTAGCCCCACATGTCGATTGACACTTCCAAGGGCATCACCGGCCTCAAGGGCGCCCTGCGCTACGTCCGCGCGTACCGGGACAACGTCTTCGTGGTCAAGCTGGGCGGCGACGTCCTGGCCGACACCGAGGCGCTCGACCGGGTGGCGGGCCAGATCGGCCTGCTCTCCTCCCTGAGCATCCGGATCGTGCTGGTGCACGGCGGCGGCCCGCAAGCCACGGCGCTGTCACGGCGGCTGGGCCAGGAGCCGGTCATCGTCGCCGGCCGGCGGGTGACCGACGAGTCGGCGCTCGACGTGGCCAAGATGGTGTACGCCGGCACCCTCAACGTGAATCTGCTGGCCGCGCTCCGGGCCCACGAGGTGCAGGGGGTGGGCCTCTCGGGGGTGGACGCGGACCTGCTCGCCGCCCGCCGCCGCCCGCCGGTCTCGGTGGTGGACGACGCCGGGGTGACCCGCGAGGTGGACTACGGGCACGTGGGCGACGTGGACCGGGTGGATCCGCGGGTGCTGACCACGCTGCTGGACGCCCGCTTCGTGCCGGTGGTGTCGAGCCTGGCCGGCGACAGCGAAGGCAACGTGTACAACGTGAACGCCGACACCGTAGCCGAGTCGCTCGCGGTGGCGCTCCAGGCGCAGAAGCTGCTCTTCCTGACTGGCGCGCCAGGAGTGCTCCGGGACCGGACCGATCCGGCGACGCTGGTGACCTTTGCCGATCCGGATGACCTCGCCAGCCTGATGGCGTCGGGCGCCCTGGCCGGCGGCATGCGACCCAAGGTGGAGGCCTGCATCCGGGCGGCCACTGGCGGGGTCGAGCGCACTCACATCATTGACGGCCGGCTGCCGGACTCGATCCTGCTCGAGGTGTTCACCGGGGCGGGGTGCGGGACGATGATCGTCGGCCGCAAGGAAAAGGCGACCTACCTTGGCGTGGACCTCGCGACCTGAGATTGCCCTCCTCCGGGACCTGGTCGCGATCCACTCGGTGAGTGGCACGGAGGAGGTGATCGCGCGCTGGGTGGAGGAGTGGGCCGTCCGTGCCGGCCTCGCCGTCACCCGGGACGATGCGGCGGTGGCCGTCTCCGTGCCGGGCCGGGCCCCGGGCCCGACGCTGGCGCTGGTCTCGCACCTCGATACCGTGCCCGCCGGCGAGGGGTGGACCCGCCCGCCGTTCGAGCCGACCCTCGAGGGCGACCGGCTGTACGGGCGCGGATCCGGCGATGCCAAGGCCTCGGTGGCCGCGATGCTCATGGCCGCGCGGGACCTGGCGTCGGCCGGGGGCCCCGCGCGCGGCCGGCTGCTGGTCGTCCTCGGTTACGGGGAAGAGACCAAGCACACCACCATGGGCACGGCGGTCGAGCGGCTGGGCCCGATCGATGCCGCGATCGTCGGGGAACCCACCAACCTGGAGCCCGCCATCGCGCAGCGGGGGCTCATGATGGCGGACCTGGTCGCCCGCGGGGTGCAGCGCCACGCCGGCTATGCCGCGGACAACCCCGACTTCACCAACGCCATCGTGGAACTGGGCCGGAACATCGCCCGGCTCCCCGAGCTGTTTCGCGACCGGGTGCACCCGATCCTCGGGGTTGCCACCGCCACGCCGACGATGCTGGAGGGCGGGATCAGCCGCAACGTGACGCCGCCGGTGGCTCGCGCGGTGCTCGACGTCCGCAGCACGCCGAGCTGGACCCACGCGGAACTGGCCGCGGCGCTCCAGGCGGCGCTCGACGTGGAGGTGGTGATTACCTCCGACCGGCTGGTGCCCTGCGAGACCCCCCCCGATTCGCGGCTCCTGGCCCTGGCCCGCGCGGCCCGCCCCGAAGGAAGGCCGTTCGGTTCTCCGACGTGCTCCGACTGGGTATTCTTGCGGGACCGGGACGCCATCAAGTGCGGCCCGGGGACCAGTCGCCGGTCCCACACCCCCGATGAGTACGTGGACCTCCCCGAGGTCTCGGCGGCGCGGGACTTCTACGCCCAACTCGCCCAGGCCTACCTCGCATGAGCAAGAAGCCGAAGCCGCGCTCCGCGCCCCGCCGCCCCGCGCCGGCCCCCCTGCCGACCACGACCCTCTGGGTCTCGAGTCAAGCGCTGGACCGCCAGATGCTGGACTACACCGCGGCCGAGGACCGGTTGTGGGACGGGCGGCTGATCGCCTGGGACATCCTCGGCAGCCTGGGGCACATCGAGGGGCTCCGCGCCTCGAAGCTGCTCACCCAGGGCGAGTACCTCCGGCTCCGCGCCGGGCTCCGGCTGGCACTGCGCGAGGTGGACGCGGGGCGGCTCACGGTCTCCCCCGAACACGAGGACGTGCATACCTGCGTCGAGGAGTGGCTGGTGCAGCGGGTGGGGAAGGCCGGAGAGCGGGTGCACACCGGCCGCTCCCGCAACGACCAGGTCGCGACCGACCTGCGGCTCTACCTCAAGGACCGGCTGCTGCTGCTCTCCGCCGAGGCGCTGGACCTGGCCGAGAGCCTGCTCGGCTTCGCGACCAAGTACCAGCGGGTGCTCTGGCCCGGCTACACCCACACCCGCCGCGCCATGCCCTCCTCCGCCGGCCTGTGGGCGGCGGCCTTCGCCGAGGGGGTGCTGGACGTGGTCGAGGCGCTGCCGGCGATCTGGACCAGGGTGGACCGCTCCCCGCTCGGCAGCGCCGCGGGGTACGGCGTGCCGCTGCCGCTCAAGCGCGAGGCGGCGGCCCGGGCGCTCGGCTTCGGCGCGCTGGAACACAACGTGGCGCTGGTGCAGAACAGCCGGGGCAAGCTCGAGGCGCTGGTCCTCTTCTGGTGCGTCCAGCTGGGCCACGAACTCGCCAAGCTGTCCACCGACATCATCACCTTCAGCGCCGACGAGTTCGGGTTCCTGATCCTCCCCGCGGACCTGGCCACCGGCTCCAGCATCATGCCGCACAAGCGGAATCCCGACCTCTTCGAGCTCACCCGGGGCCGGGCGGCGGCGCTCGAGGGAGACCTGCTCACCGTCTTCCAGGTGAAGAGCAAACTGGGCAGCGGCTACCACCGGGACTTCCAGCTCATCAAGGAGCCGGTGATGCGCGGGGTGGACCGGCTGGAGGGGATGCTCTCCATGCTGGCGGTGGCGGTGCCGCGGCTCGGGGTGGACCCCGCGGTCGGCCGGCACATCCTCTCCGGGGGGCCGCTCGCCACCGACGAGGTGATGCGCCGGGTCGAGGGGGGAAGCGCCTTCCGTTCCGCCTACCGCGAGGTGGCCGCGGCCATCAAGGAAGGGGACTGGTGGCGGGAGCCGGCCACGGCCGAAATCATTGCCCGCCGCCGGAGCACCGGGGGGCTCGGCAACCTCGGCCTGGCCACGATCCGGGCCCGGCTGCGCGCCTGCCGCCGCTGGTCGGACCGGGAGCAGAAGCGCTTTGACGCCGCGATGGACCGGCTCGCCGGGCGCGGGGGCGCGCGCGGGCGCGCATGAGTGGCGACCGGCGGAAGCGCCTGCTCAAGATCCTCGAGCTCATCAGCACCCGGCCGGTCCGGACCCAGGAAGAGCTGGCCGACGCGCTGTCCTCCGAGGGCTGGAAGGTCACCCAGAGCTCGGTGAGCCGGGACATTACCGCGCTGAAGCTGGTGAAGGTGGACGGCGCCTACCACCGTCCGGCCCGGATCGCCGCCGAGCCGGAACACCCGGATGAGCGCCGCATCGCGGATGGGGTGCTCACGGCGGAGTCCGCCGGCGATGCGCTCCTGGTGCTGCACACGCCGGCCGGGGAGGCCAATCGCGTCGCCGTCGCCATCGACCGGCTGGCGTGGCCCGACGTCATCGGTACCATTGCGGGCGATGACACCATCTTCCTCGCCGTGCGGCACGAGACCGCGCAACAGCGCGTGCTGCGCCAGCTCCGCCGCCTGGCGGAAGTCTCCCGCTAACCGGCTCGCCCCCTCCAGGGGTTGCACCCCGTGAACAGTCTCGAACACTTCCTCCGCGACCTCGCCGTGGTGCTGGTGACGGCCGGGGCCACCACCCTCCTGTTCCAGCGGCTGCGCTGGCCGGTGGTGGCGGGGTACCTCGTGGCGGGGGTGCTGGTCGGGCCCAGTGTCCCGCCCAACTGGGTGTCGGACGAGGAGAGCATCCGCCTGCTCTCCGAGCTGGGCGTGATCCTCCTCATGTTTCATATCGGCCTCGACTTCCGGGTGGG
>JAEUJI010000140.1 GCA_016794805.1 Gemmatimonadota bacterium | reverse complement strand
CGAGGGGGACAGCGCCTACGCCCGGCTCGAGGCGGCGCTCGCCCCGGCGCCGGCACCCGGGGCAAGCCCGTGAGCGCGGGCGAAATCCGGGCCCGCAATCCGGCCGTCGCCGGGCTGCTCTCGCTGCTCAGCCCCGGGCTGGGCCAGCTGTACAACGGCCAGCCGGGGCTGATGGCGCTGGCACTCGTGGCCTCCTACGGCACCGCCCTCGCCGCCACGTCGGCGGCCATCGGGGCGCTCGCGATGCCCGATCCCTCCCGGGGCTTCGGCCGGGTGATGCTGTGGGGCGGGGCGGCGGTCTTCGCGTGGATCGTGTCCATCGTGCAGGCGGTGTTTGCGGCCCTCGACCGGCCGGAGTACGAGTTGCGGGGGTACAACCGGGTCCCGGTGTACCTCGGGATCCTCGCACTCTTCTACCTGGTGCTGCCGTTCACGCTGGCCCGGCCGGTCACCGCCTGGCTGATGGCCCGGAACGGCATCCGCACGCCGGAGCAGGTTGCCGCATGGACCGCGCGGGTGGAGTCGTTGCGTCGGCGCGCGGGCGGGCCGGCAACCGAGGTGCCCGGGGCGGGGCAGGCGGAGCTCGCCGTGCCCGACCTCGAGATCCAGGAGCCGGTGGACCCCGAGGTGGCGGCGGCGGGGGCCGCGACGGTCATTCACCTGGTGCTGGTGGGAGGCCAGGACGGCGGGGTGTACGACATGTACTCGACGGAACCGAGCTGCGTTCACCAGCGTGGCGCAGCGCCGAGCTGGGCCAATCTGTATGCGCGCCCGGAGGATTCGCTCGGCGTCACGGCGGTGCAGCTGCAGGTCAACACCGACAGCGGCACGACCCGGGACTTCCGGATCAGCGTCAACCTCGGCAACCTGCCGGCGGGACGGAGCTACGTGGCGGATGGCGCGACCTTCGAGCCCGGCGGTGTCCCGCCCAGCGCCACGGTGGACCGGCGCGGGGCGGGCGCGGTGCTGCGGCTGACGGGGACCACCGATCGCGGGGTCCGGATCGAGGCCACCGTGCAGTGCCGCCGGGTCAGCGAATAAGCTCGATATCGCCTGAACCGGTCTCGAGGCTGATGATCCCGCGGCCGTCGCCCAGGCGGCCCTGGATCTCCCCCTCCGACTTGCGGACCAGCTGCAGCGGGACCGAGAGGTCGATGTCCCCGCTGCCGGTCTCCAGCGTGACGGTGGCATTCACCGACTCCGGCAGCCGCACCGAGACATTCCCCGAGCCGGTTTCCGCCTCCAGCCGGTCGATGGCGCCCGTCAGGTCCACCCGGATGGATCCGCTCCCGGTATCGAGGCTCACCACGGGCGCCGAGGCGGACCGGAGCTCGATGTCCCCGGAGCCGGTGTCGATCCCGATGCGCCGGGCGGTGATCCGGCTGCCGTTGACCGAGCCACTGCCGGTGTCCACCTCGAGTTCCCCTTCCTTCAGGCCCGTCACCGTCACGTCGCCGGAGCCGGTATCCAGGGAGATGCGGCCGGCGACATCGGTCACCGAGATCTCCCCCGAACCGGTGTCGATGTTGAGCAGCCCCTCCGTGCCGCGGGCGGTGACGTCCCCCGCCATGGTATCGAGGTACAGCTCGCCATTCACGGTACTGGCCTCGATCCGCCCGAACCCCAGGTAGATGAACACCCGGCGGCCTTCGGGAATCGTGACCCGGAGATTCGCCGCCGCCTCGAGGCCGTCGCCGTCGCCGCGGACGGTGATGCGGCGCCGGTCGCCCTGGCGGTTCCGGCGGCCCTCCTCGTCACCCCAGGTGCCGTCCTCCCGGATGCTGAAGGTCGAATTGGAGCCCCGGCCCATGCCGGGGTAGATGATCCGGTCCTCGGGGTAGAGGACCCGGAGGGTCATCCGGTCGCGAAGGGTGCCGGTCTCCACGGTGAGCCGCGCGGCGTCCGGGCCGGTGCGGGAGACGGCGACGGTCACCGGCCCCCGCCCGCCGCCCTGGACCGTCACGCTGCCGGCGATGTTATAGAGGGCGACGACGTCGCCGGCGAGGGAGTAACTCTGGGATTCCTGGGCGGCGAGTGGCAGCGCCAGCAGGGCGCACGCAATCGGGGTCAGGCGCATCGGGGAGTCCTTGACTGGGGGTTGGCCGGTTGGACCGCCAGGGGGGCGCGGGGGTTGGAATCGCCCCTTGCGGGCCTCGTCCTGAGGGTCATACTTAGCCTACCCTTCGAAGGATTCAGGCAGGAGCCGGCATGGCCCGCGATCTGCTGCCCCTGATTCGTCAGGCGCTGGGCGCGAAGTACGAGGTCGAGCGGGAGGTCGGCCGCGGGGGGGCCGCGCGGGTCTTCCTGGCCCGAACCCCCGCCGGCGAGTCGGTGGCCCTCAAGGTGCTGCACCCCCAGCTGGCCGCCAGCGTCACCGCCGACCGGTTCCTGCGCGAGATCGCGCTCATCTCCCGCCTTTCCCACCCGCGGGTGGCCCGCCTCATCGACTACGGCGAAGGGGACTGGCTGCTCTGGTACGTCATGGAGTACCACCCGGGGCCGACCCTGCGGCAGCACCTCGAACGAGCCCGGAAGCTGTCCCTCTCGGATGTGGTGCATGTCGCCCACGATCTCTGCGCCGCCCTGGAGGCCGCCCACACCCTGGGCATCGTCCACCGGGATGTGAAGCCGGAGAACGTGGTGCTGGCCCCCGAAGGCGCGGTGCTGGTGGACTTCGGCATCGCCAAGGCCGTGGCCGATGCCGGCTCCGACCGCCTGACCCGCTCGGGGTTCGCGGTGGGCACCTCCACCTACATGAGCCCGGAGCAGATTTCGGGAGTGGACGGGGTCGACGCCCGCGCAGACCTCTACGCCCTGGGTTGCGTGCTGTTCGAGTGCCTCGCCGGCCGGCCCCCGTTCGATGACCCCTTCGAGGACCTGGTCCTCACCAAGCACCAGACCGCCCCGATCCCGGACCTGCTCCAGTTCCGCCCCGATGCCCCCGTGGACCTGGTGAAGGTCGTCCTCCGGGCGCTGGCCAAGCAGCCGGGCGACCGGTGGCCCTCCGCCCGCGAGATGGCCGCCGCGGTCCCCGCGCTGGCGCACACCTGAGCCGTTCCGGACGGCACCTGCCGTCACCGGGTCCAGACCGGGGCATCATCTTCCCGTGACCCGCCCGGCGCATCCTCCCGTCATGCGCCGGACCCTCCTGCCTCTCCTCCTTTCCTTGACCGCCGTCGCGGGCCTCGGCGCGCAACAGCGGGGGGATCCGCGTGCGCTCCGGCGCGAAGTCGCGGCGCTCCGGCTCCGGGCAATGCTCGGGGTGGCGCCGACCCGATCCGCCCCGCGCTTCGCCGGGATCGGCGCGTCCGCGGCCGTTCCCCCGTTCCGGCCGCCACTACGCTCTGGCCGCCAGCTCTACCTCCCGCTCACCGATGGGGTGGACCTCCGTGCCGGCGTCGAGTGGATGGCGCCGGACCCGCGGGGCTCCGTGGGGATCCGGCTGCGCTTCTGACGGATGTTACCTGCCGCGCGGGGCGCGCGTGATCTGAGCGTGACGCGGCGCCGTAGCCTACAGGCATGCCGACTCGCTCCCCCGCCGGACGGGGCTCCCTCCGCGCCATCCTGCGGTTCCTCACCCTGGTGCTCACCGCCTGTGCCCCCGCCGCCCCGCCATTGCCCGTCGCCGACGGATTCCTGGCGGTCGCCGGCGGCGACTCGCTCTTCTACCGGGTGGCCGGCGCCGGCCCCGATACGGTGGTGGTGCTGCATGGCGGCCCCATGCTCGACAGCCGGTATCTCGAGGCACTCCTGCGCCCCCTCGGCGACCGGCATGCGCTGCTCTTCTACGATCAGCGCGGACGGGGCCGTTCTTCCGAGCCGCGGACTCCAGAGGCCCTCACCCTGGCCACCGACGTGGCCGATCTCGAAGCGGTGCGCCGGCACTTCGGCCTGGAGCGGCTCATCGTGGTGGCACACCACTGGGGCGGAGCCATCCTGCTGAAGCATGCCCTGGCGTCTCCCGGGCACCTTGCCCGGGCCGTCCTGCTCGCGCCCTTCCCGCACAGCGGCGCGTTCTACTCGGAGCTCATCCGGCGCCCCAGCGATGCCGCGGCGCTGGCGGCGCACCTGCACGCCCGCGAGGCGGGCGCCGATACCTCGGACCCCTCAGGCTACTGCCGTCGCTACTGGGGCATGGCCTTCTCGCCGATCGAGGAAGCGAACCCCGCCGTCCTCCGTGCGCTGGCGCCGGCGGTCTGCGCCGAGTCCCCCGCGCGGCTGCTGGCCCGTGAGGGAAGGCAGCGACGGCTCGCGGCATCGCTCGGGACCTGGGACTGGAGTGACTCACTCGCGCTGGTGGGTGCGCCAACGCTGGTGCTGGTGGGCGCCGGGGACCCGGCGCTGATCGCCGGGGCCCGGGCGTGGGCCGATCGACTGCGGGACGGCCGGGTGCTGCTCGCCGGGGACTCGCCCCTCTTTCCCTGGGTGCAGGCCCCCGACGCGGTGCGGGCCGCCGTGCGCGCCTTCCTGGACGGCGCCTGGCCCGCCGGCACGGCGCCGGCGGCACCAGAACCGGTCGCCGTGATCGGCTCGTGACCACGCCGTGACCGCAACGGGCTGGTGCCGCGAGATGTTGCGGCAATACTACCGCGCCAGTTCCACCGAGGACTCGGCGCAGTCGCCCGGGTTCCCGCACCTTCACGGCCGAGCCGACGTCATGCCCGTTGTTCGTCTGACCGTTTGCCTGGCGTTGCTGCTGACCGCTGCTCCGCTTGCCGCCCAGCAGCCGGCGCCGCCCGCGCCCGCTCCGGCGGCGGGAAGCGGCCGGATCACCGGCCGGGTCGTGGACAAGGACACCGGCCGCCCGCTGCAGGGGGCGCGGGTGCAG
>JAEUJI010000086.1 GCA_016794805.1 Gemmatimonadota bacterium | reverse complement strand
CGGCCGTAGAACCGACCGACGGCAGGACGGCAGGACGACAGGATGGGGCCGGGTCGCGGCGAACGCCGCGGCCCGGCCCTTGTCATTCGGGCGAGGGGTTGACGGCAGCGCCGGGCAGGCTAGCATTCAAGTGAATGCTTGAATAAGCTGCTCCTCGAGGAGGGGGAATGTCGCGGCAGGCCCGGCGGTTCAAGGATGCCACCTACCAGCTGATCGCCGAGGTGGGGCGGGCGGTGACCAGCCCGCGGCGACTGGAGCTGCTCGAACTGCTGGCCCAGGGCCCGCGCACCGTGGAGGCCATTGCGCAGCACTCGGGGCAGTCGGTGGCCAATACCTCCCAGCACCTGCAGGTGCTCCGCGCCGCCCGGCTGGTGGAGGTGGAACGGGAGGGGGTCCGGATGCGCTACCGGCTGGCGGACGCCAGGGTCACCGAGTTCTGCCTTGCCCTGCGCCGACTGGCGGAGGCGCGGGCGGAGGAGCTGGGCGCGCTGACGCGGGACTTCCTGGCCGATCGGGGATTGCTCGAAGCGGTGGATCAGGAGGAGCTGCTGGGGCGGGTGGCGCGGGGAGAGGTGCTGGTGATTGATGTCCGACCCGTGGAGGAATATCAGGCCGGTCATATCCCGGGCGCCCGCTCCGTACCCCTGGCCGAGCTGCAGGGGCGGCTGGCCGAGTTGCCGAAGCGGAGCCCCATCGTGGCCTACTGCCGCGGCCCCTACTGTGTCCTCGCCATTGAAGCGGTGAGCCGCCTGCGGGCCCTCGGGTTCCGGGCGGATCGGCTGGAAGCCGGGGTGCCCGACTGGTCGGCGCGGGGACTTCCACTGGAGACGGGCCTGATCACGAGGGCAGGAGGCGCCCGATGAAGCACCTGGTCATCCTGAACGATCCGCCATACGGCACCGAACGCTCATACAACGGGCTGCGGCTTGCGGGGGCGCTGGCCAAGCGGGCGGGGGAATCGGTCCGGGTGTTCCTGATGGGGGACGCGGCCGCCTGCGGCCGCACCGGTCAGCGGGTCCCCAACGGGCACTACAACATCGAACGGATGCTGACGGTCATCGTGCAGCACGAGGGCCAGGTCGGGGTGTGCGGGTCGTGCATGGACGCCCGGGGGCTTGAAGACGCCGGGCTCACCCGTGGCGCGGTGCGGAGCACCCTCGAGGAGCTGGCGGAATGGAGCCTGTGGGCCGACCGGGTACTGGTCTTCTAGGAGCGAGACGATGACGGGCAGAACGGTATTGATCCTGGGTGGCGGGGTGGGCGGGGTGGTGGCGGCGCGCCGGCTGCGCGCGCGGCTGCCGCGCACCGATCGGGTGGTGCTGGTGGACCGGAGCGAACAGCACCTCTTCCAGCCATCGCTGTTGTGGCTGGCCACGGGCACGCGCCGCGCCGACCGGATCCAGCGGCCGCTCGCGGCCATGGCGGGCCGCGGGGTGGAGCTGGTCCTCGGCGAGATCGAGGCGATTGACCCCGCGCGCCTGGTGGCCCGGGTCGCCGGGAGGGAGATCGCCGCGGATGCGCTGATCATCGCGCTGGGCGCCGACCTGGCGCCGGAGCTGGTCCCCGGGCTCGCGGAGGGCGGCCACAACCTGTATACCATCGCCGGCGCGCAGGCCATCGAGCAGGCGCTAGGGAGGATGAAGTCCGGACGGGTGGTGGTGCTGACCGCGGCCCCGGCCTACAAGTGCCCCGCCGCGCCGTACGAGGCCGCGATGCTGGTGGATGCGCTCCTGGCAGCCCGCGGGGTCCGGGGTGCGGTGGAGCTGTCGCTGTACGCGGCGGAGCCGGGGCCAATGGGGGTGGCGGGGCCGGTGGTCTCCGCCGGAGTGCGGCAGATGGTCGAGGGCCGGGGCATCCGCTACCTCCCGGAGCACCAGGTGGTTCGGGTGGATCCCGCGGGGCGCACGCTGCAGTTCGCCAACGGCGCCACGGCCGCCTACGACCTGCTGATCTACGTTCCGCCGCACCGGGCGCCGGCCGCGGTGCGCTCCGCCGGACTGACCAATGCCGCCGGCTGGGTTCCGGTCCACCGCGGCACCCTGGCCACGGAGTTCCCGGGCGTGTTCGCCATCGGCGACGTGACCACGATTCCACTCACGATGGGCAAGCCGCTGCCCAAGGCGGGGGTCTTCGCGCACCGGCAGGCGGAGGTGGTGGCGGACAACCTGGTGGCCGCGTGGACCGGGGGTGGGCGTCCCCGCGCCTTTGACGGCCAGGGCGAGTGCTTCCTCGAAACCGGCTTCGGCCGGGCGGGGTTCGGCGCCGGGAACTTCTACGGGGAGCCGCTGCCCCAGGTGGCGCTGCGGTCGCCCAGCCGCTGGTGGCACTGGGGGAAGGTGTTATTCGAGTGGCGGTGGCTGCACGGGTGAACCCGGGCCGCGGAGGCCCGGCCCCTCCGCTTGACTCTCTACCATAGTACAGTGTGTACCATGGAGACGTGTGATGGCGCTGACGATCGGACGGGTGGCCAAGGGAGCCGGGGTCGAAATCTCGACGCTACGGTACTATGAGCGGCGAGGGCTGCTCTCCCGACCCGGTCGCACCCGGGCAGGGTACCGTCAGTACCCTGAGGACGAGGTCCTCCGGGTCCGGTTCATCCGCCGCGCCCAGGGCCTGGGGTTCACCCTGGAAGAGATCCGCGGGCTGCTCGCGCTTCGGGTGCGTGGGGGGAAGCGCTGTGGGGAGGTGGCGAGCGCCGCCCACGCCACCCGCGACCGATTGCGGGCGCGCTGCCGCGAGCTGCTGCAAATGGACCGGGCGCTGAGCCGGATGATTCGGGCGTGCCGGCAGGGCCGGGCGACCGACGCCTGTCCCATCCTCGAGGCCCTCGAACCGGGAGTCGACCAATGAGTGTCAACGTTGCGCTGGTTTACTTCGAGGGCTGCCCTCACGCGGAGGCGGCGCGGGTCCACCTGCGCCGTGCCCTCGAGGCCAGGGGGCTGCCGGCGGTCTGGCAGGAGTGGGATACCGGGGCGACCGAAACGCCGGCGGCCTTTCGCGGGTACGCCTCACCGACCGTGCTGGTGGATGACCGACCGGTCGGCGGGGGCGAGGTGGGTGCCGGGATGGGCTGCGCGGTGGGTGGGGCACCATCCGTCGCCGTGATCCTGACCGCGCTGTCGGGGGGTGAGGTGTGATTCGCCGAGTCGTGGCGCTTGCCGGTACGGCGCTCGGGGCGGCGACCGTCTCCGCACTCTGTTGTGCGGGCCCCTTGCTTGCCGCGGTCGTGGGGGTTTCGGGTGGTGCACTGGCGGGGGCGCTCGAGCCCTTCCGCCCGCTGTTTCTTGGCGTTTCGGGGGTGGCGCTGGGGAGCGGTTACCTGCTCGTCCGTCGTGAGGATCGCCGCGCCTGCGAACCGGGGACGGCCTGTGCCAGTCCGCAGGCCCGACGCCGGGTGAAGCTCGGGCTTGCCCTGGCCACGCTCCTCGCCCTGATTCTCGCCAGCTATCCCACCTGGTCGGCGTGGCTCCAGGGAGGGCGGTGAGCGCGCCTCAGGGCATGCCTGCCGGGTGGAGGGAACCTCCCGCCGGTTCCAATCGTTCTTGGTGTGAACTCGCTTGACTCCCCACTCCCCGTCACCCAGATTCTCGGTCATGCGCCGCCTCGCAGCCACACTCCTCCTGCTGGTTCAGCTTGCCCCCCTGGTGGCGGCCGGGCTGTGCCTGCATGCGACGGCCGATACATCGGTCTCGGAGTGTGGTGGGTCCATGCCCGGCATGCCAGAGATGCCTGGAATGCCGGTTGGGGGCAGCCCTTCCGACCATGCTCCCGCAGCGGATTGCGCATTGATGACCGCGTGTGCCGCGACCGCGCCGGCCGTGCCGCAGGATCTTCTGGTGGCCTGCCTGCCGGAACGCCTCGGTGCGATCGCCTTCAACACTCCTCCCGCCATCCTACCGGGCGACCCAGTCGCCCCACCGCAGCCCCCTCCCATCAGCTGACGTTGCGTTCCAGCCGTACATAGGCCCGGCGCAAGTGCGCCAGGGTCCGGCTCAACCATGCGGACGATTGTCCGCTGGCCACTCACGACTTCACGATTGGGAGTTGCTATCCAATGCGTATCCGAATCCTAACCCTCGTTGCCCTGATCCTGGCGATGGGGACCTCCGATATCCGGGCCCAGACTCTTCCGGCCCACTTCAGCTCCGCCCCGGCCGCGGCCATCGTCGGCCGCATCCTGGCTTCGCGGGAGGAACTCGCCCTGAGTGCCGACCAGGTCGTGCGGCTCACCGCACTCGAGAGCCAGCTCAAGCACGAACGCGGTCGCGCGGTGGTCGCCGGGCGGGGCCGTGCGCCCGGCAAGTCGGTTCCCCGCATCAGGAGACGCCTGACCACGGCCGGGCAGGCCCTCCGGCAGGCGTCGGCGCTGCTCACGGTGGATCAGCAGGCCAAGGTCACCCGGCTGTTCGACAGCCCTGGCAGGTAAGCCGATCACCTAACTGGGCACGACGGAGCAACCGGCCGGAAGGCCGGTTGCTCCCCGGCCCCGGGAGCCGAGCACTCGATGACTACAGTGTCCATCTGGCGGGCCGGAATCCTGCTGGCGGTGGCCCTGAACGTGCCGGGGGAAGTGAGCGGGCAGGGTCCGGCACACCCCGACACCCTGCTCCAGCGCCTCACCGCCGAGGCGTGGAGTTCCGCGCCCGCCGCGCTGCGCAGCGAGGCCCTGGCTGGCGCGATGGCCCGGCGGGTCCGTCCGGCCGGCGCCCTCCCCGATCCGATGCTGAGCCTCGGCATCATGAACCTGACCCTGCCGCGGTTCGCCTTCCGGGAGAGCGACTTCACCGAGGTGGACATCGAGGTGACGCAGCAGTTTCCCTGGCCCGGGAGTCGCGGCGCCGCCACCGGCGGGGCGCGCGCGCTGGCCCGGGGCGCGGCGGCCGAGACGGCAAGCCTCCGGCGGGCGCTCGTGGTCCGGGTGGCGGAGCTGTACTACCGGCTGCGCTACGTGGTCACGGCGCAGCAGCTGCTGGCCAGGCAGCGCGCGCTGTGGTCCAGCACGGTGGAGATCGCGGACGCGCGCTACGGCACCGGCAGCGTGCCGCAGGGAGACCCGCTGCAGGCGCGCATTGGCCTGGCACGACTCATCACCGAGCAGGCGGCGCTGGGGAGCGAGGAGGCCGGGCTGCGGAGCGAGCTGCGCGCCCTTCGCGGGATCCGCGGCGTGGACGCGGTGCCGGTGGCGCCGCTCGCGGCGGACAGCGTCGTGGCGGCGCTTGCCGCGGCGGCCGCCGGGGTGGACGACCACCTGGCGGCAGGCGACTCGCTCGAGACCCATCCCCGCCTGGCGGCGCGCCGCGCCGCGCGAGACGCGGCGGAGGCCGCGATGCGCGAGGCGGTGCTGGCGGGCCGTCCCGACTTCGAGCTGACGGTGCGGTACGGCGCGCGGCCGCTGGGGGCGGACTTCTTCTCCGCCTTCGCCGGCATCCGGGTGCCCCTCTGGGCGGGGCGAAAGCAGCGGCTGCTGGCCCAGGCCGCCCAACTCGAGGCCACCGCGGCCCGGCAGGGCCTGGCGGAGGAGGCGGCCGCGCTGACGGCGGAGCTGGAGCGGACCCTCGCGGAGGCACGGGCCGGCGCGGTGCAGCTGCGGCTTCTCGTCAGCAGTGTCCTGCCGCTCACCCGGGAGGGCGTCGGCACCGCGCTGCGGGACTACCGGACCGGCCGGGCGGCGTTCCTTGGCGTCTTCACGGCGGTGGATACCCACTACCGGGCGGAGCTCGAAGCCGCGGACGTGGCCGCCCGGCATCTCACGCATCTCGTCATGCTCGGGCAACTGCTCGAGCCGGAGGATACCCCATGATGCCGCGACTCCTTCCGGGCCGGACCCGTCGGCTCCACGCGCTGGGGGTGCTGAGCCTGGTTCTGGCCGGGTGCACCCGGCCGGCGCCGGCGCCGGCGGCTGACGCCGCAATGGCCGACATGCCCGGCATGACCGGCATGGCCGGCATGGCCGGCATGGCGATGCCGGGCGACTCGGGCGTGGCCCTGGATCGGGCCGCGGCGGCGCGTCTCGGGATTCGCTTCGCCCGGGCGGCCAGCCAGCCGGTCGGGAGCGGGATCCGCCTGGCGGGGACACTGCGCTACGCCGAGCCGCGGCGGGTGTATGTCAATGCGCGCACCGACGGCTGGGTCGAGCGGCTGGACGCCGATTTCCTGGGCAAGCCGGTGGCGGCGGGGGAGGTGCTCCTCACGATCTATTCGCCGGACCTGGTGAACGGGCAGGAGGAGTACCTCGCCGCCCGCCGGCTGGGAGACGGCACGCTGCAGGCCGCCGCCCGGCGTCGGCTGACGCTGTGGAACGTGGCCGAAGAGGAAATCGCCGAACTGGACCGGAGCGGCGCCGCGCGACGGGCGGTGGAAATCCGGGCGCCGCGGGGCGGGGAGATCGCGGAGAAGCTGGTCACGGCGGGCCAGGCGGTCCGGGCGGGGGACAACCTGTTCCTGATCGCGGACCGGAGCGCGCTCTGGGTAGAGGCCGCGGTCTTCGAGATGGATGCACCGGTGGTGACGGTGGGCACGCCCGTGACGGTGACGGTGGGGGCGCTCCCGGGCCGCCGGTACCCGGGACGGGTGGTGTTCCTCCAGCCCGAGCTGGACGAGGCCACCCGGACGCTGACCGCGCGGATCGAGGTCGCCAACCGGGACGGACGGCTGCGGCCGGGGATGTACGCCGCCGTGGAGGTGACGACGGCGGGCCGGAGCGCCCTCGCGGTGCCGCTCGAGGCGGTGCTGCCGACGGGGACCGTGAGCCTGGTGTTCGTGAACCGGGGCGACGGGACCTTTCTGCCCCGTCCGGTGGTGACCGGGGCGCGGGGCGACTCGCTCATCGAGATCCGACAGGGGCTCCGGCCCGGGGATGAAGTGGTGGCCTCGGCCACCTACCTGCTCGACTCCGAGACCAACCTGGCGGCGGCGATGCAGGGACTGATGCTGCAGATGGGGATGGGGCTCGAGATGGGGGGAATGGGCGCCGCCGGGGCCACCGATACCGGGGGGGCGCCGTGATCGCCGGGCTGATCGCCTGGTCGCTGTCCCGCCGGGGGCTGATCGCCATCGCGGCCCTCGCCCTGCTGCTGGCGGGGGGGCTGCACGTGCGCTCGATGCCGGTGGACGCGATTCCCGACCTCTCCGACGTGCAGGTGATCGTCTACACCGACTACCCCGGTCAGGCGCCGCAGGTGGTGGAGCACCAGGTCACCTACCCCCTGGTGACGGCGCTGCTCGGGGTCCCGAAGGTGAAGGTGGTGCGGGGGCAGTCCATGTTCAGCACCGCGTTCGTGTACGTGATCTTCGAGGAAGGCACGGACTTGTACTGGGCGCGTTCCCGGGTGCTGGAACGGCTGGGCGCGGTCCAGTCCCGGCTGCCCGCGGGCGCCAGGACCGAGCTGGGTCCCGACGCGACCGGCGTGGGCTGGGTGTTCCAGTACGCAGTGGAGGGGGACGGCTACTCGCCGGCGGAGTTGCGGACCATTCAGGACTTCCAGTTGCGGTACGCACTCCAGGGGCTGCCCGGGGTGGCGGAGGTGGCGAGCATTGGCGGCATGGTGCGGCAGTACCAGGTGCTGCTGGATCCAACCCGGCTGCAGGCCTTCGGGGTGACGGCGCAGCAGATCATGGAGGCGGTCCGGGGCGCGAACCAGGACGTCGGGGCCCGTACCGTCGAGGTGGCGGGGAGTGATTA
>JAEUJI010000017.1 GCA_016794805.1 Gemmatimonadota bacterium | reverse complement strand
CGCCCCGATCAGGAACTTGGTGCCTGCCTTCATGTGGACTCCTCGGTCGGGGTCTGCCCCAGCAATATACCAGTCTTCAGGCCACTTCGCGCCTCTCCGCCTCGGCCAGGCCCGAGAGATCCTGGAGCCCCATCTGGACCCCGATCTGGGCCAGGAAGGCATTGGGCGGGGTCCCGCCGGCGAAGACCCAGACGTAGTCGTTGGGAAGCTCCCGCCTCCCGCCCTCCACCTCCAGGATCACCGACCGTTCCCGGATCTCGACCGGGTGGGAGTTGAAGATCACCTGGACCTTCCCATCCCGGATGCACTCCCGGATACGCTGGTTGTTCCGTTCCTTGAGCCGGCTGAAGACGTCCTTCCGGTAGGAAAGGGTCACCCGGTTTCCCTTCTGGTGGGCGAGGCCCATCGCCGCTTCCACCGCGCTGTCCCCACCGCCGACGATCAGGATCTGCTTCCCGGTGTAGCCCTCGGCCTCGAGCAGGCTGTACATAACCTTCGGCCGTTCCTCGCCGGGGATGCCGAGCTTCCGGGGGGTTCCCCGGCGACCGATCGCAAGCACAACCGTGAGGGCCCGGTAGCGCCCCTTGGCCGTCTGGATGGTGAAGGCGCCGTCCGGCTCCAGCTGGATGTGGTCCACCCGCTCGCCGGTATTGACCCGGAGCCCGGCCTTCTTCGCGGCCGCCGTCCAGAACGCGAGCAGCTGTTCCTTGCCGATCTCCAGCTTGTTCCACTTGCCGTGCAAGGGGAATTCGACCGGGCTGGTCATCACCAGCTTCTGCCGCGGGTACTTGGCGACGGTTCCCCCCAGCTCCTCGGACTCAAGGGTCAGGTAGCTCAGTCCCTTCTCGATGGCGCGGAGCGAGGCGCTGAGCCCGGCGGGCCCGGCCCCGATGATGGCGACGTCCACGACCTCCCCCACCCGCCTCCGCCGGAGCGACGGGGCCCGGGCGGCGATCGTGTCCACGCAGTCACGCCCCTGGTTGACGGCGTTCTTGATCAGCGCCAGGCCGCCCAGCTCGCCCGCGATGAAGAGATTCGGGATGCTGGTCTCGAGTTGGGGCGAGAGCGCGGGCATGTCCGCGGTCATGCTGGGCGGCGCCATGACGATCTCGATGGCGCCGACCGGACAAGCCTCGGCGCAGAGGCCGTGGCCGATGCACCGGGGGCCGTTGACCAGGGCCGCCTTCCCCCCGATCACCGCCAGCACATCGCCTTCCGGGCAGGCGTCGACGCAGGCCCCGCAGCCGATGCACCAGGTGACGTCGATGTGGGGATGCTGGGCCCGCGGCCCATCGCTGCTGAGCCCGGCGCGCGCGGCGGCCTCGCGGGCCTCCCGTTCCCGGTGCCGCAGGGCCCGAACGTGCAGGATCACGGCTCCACCCAGGATGAGCGCAAAGACGGAATAGAGGAGGAGGTCGGTCACGGGTCTCGTTAATGAATCGCAACGATTCGTTATGGGTGGATCAGCATGTGGCAGGTCATGAACCGCGTGAGCCCGCTCACCACCGCCCTCACCACCGGCGCCCGCAATCAGTTAGCAGGGCTCAACTCCTGATGCGGGCATCGGATGGCGCCCCCATGGCTCGCACGGTTTGTGCCGTATCATCACGTGGCATTTGCCCCACTTCCCGTCCGTTCGCGACCCCAGAGCACTGATGACCAAGATCGACGTCGTATCCCGACCCATCACCCGGACTTTGCCGGCGACGCCACGCGCGTCCGGCGCCCGCATCGCACCGCCACCGGCGAAACGAAGCGGCGCGCTGGTCGGGGTCTACCTCACGGCGATCACGCTGATCGCGGGGACGATTGCCGGCGGCTCGTACTACTTCGCGCCGGTGGCGGAGCGGGTCCGGAGCCCGCTGCATCCCTGGCTGCGCCCCTCCGGGTACATCGGGCAGACGGCGGGCATCATCGCGTTCCTGATCTTCATCTTCCTCTGGCTCTATCCCCTCCGGAAGCGGTATCGCTGGCTGGCCTGGACCGGCGTGATGTCCCGCTGGCTGGATTCCCACGTGGCCCTGGCGCTGGTGATCCCGTTCATCACCGCCATCCACGCCGCCTGGCGCTTCACCGGGATCATCGGCCTCGGGTTCTGGTCCATGATGGTGGTCTACGCCAGCGGCATCGTCGGCCGGTACCTCTACACCCACATCCCGCGGCGCGCCGACGGCCTCGAGCTCAGCGCCGAGGAAATCGGCGCGGAGCGGCGGGAGCTGATCGCGCAGATTGCGGCCACCTCCGGCCTGGCCGGCGCGCAGGTGGAGGCGGCGCTCCGGTCCGATCCGACCCCGCTCGAGGGAATCGGATTCATGAAAACGCTCTCCCGCATGGTGCAGGATGACCTGGCCCGCCGGCGGGCGGCTCGCGCGTTGCGGCGGATCGTGGCGAACCGCCCCGGCGCCCGACTGGACCGGGAGACCCTGCGCGCGGTACTCCGACTCGCCAACCGGGAGATGGCGCTGACCCAGCAGGCCCGGATGCTGGCGGCGACCCGCGAGATCTTCCGCTTCTGGCATGTGGCCCACCGGCCCTTCGCGATCGCGGCGCTCGCGGCCGTGACGCTTCACGTCGCGGTCGTCGTGGTGATGGGGATGACCTGGCTCTGGTAATGCGAGCGCTCCACCTGGGAGGAATCCTGGCCCTGGCATTGGTGGTGGCTCCGCTGGTCGCGCCGCGCGCCGCGCGGCTCGAGGGCCAGGTCTCTCCCGGCCCGCTGGCGAAGCCGCATGCCGAGCTGGAGGGGACCCTCAAGTGCACCAGGTGCCATGGGGGCGGCGATGAGGGGATGCGCGCCAAGTGCGTGAGCTGCCACAAGGACGTCAACTGGCTGGCGGAGCAGAAGCGGGGATTCCATGGCAGCCGGGACACCCGGGGCGCCACCTGCGCCTCCTGCCATCCCGACCATGCCGGGGAGGACTTCCACATGGTGAAGTGGCCGGACGGGAGCGCGGAGCGGTTTGACCATCGGCGGGCCGGGTACCCGCTGGAGCAGAGCCACGCCCAGCTCAAGTGCGAAAAGTGCCACACCCCGACGCTCCAGGTCTCCCCGGCAGCCCGACTCTCCGCCCGGCAGGCCCCCGGAGGCTGGATCGGTCTCGAGACCGGCTGCACCAGCTGCCATGAGGACATCCACCGCGGCGCCCTCGGCACCAGCGCGGACTGCCGCACCTGCCACGACGTGGGGAAATGGACCGTCACCCCCGGTTTCAACCATGACACCACCGGCTACGCCCTGGAGGGCGAGCACGCGACGGTGAAGTGCGACAAGTGCCACCTCGCCCCGGCCCTCAAGCCGAAGCGGGACGCCGCCGGCCACCCGATCCCGGTCTACAAGCCGGTGCCGCACCAGAACTGCACCGCCTGCCATTCGGATGTTCACCAGGGGCAGTTCGGCCCGGGGTGCGCCGACTGCCACAGCGCCACCGGGTGGAAGCAGATCGATCGTGACCGGTTCAGCCACGACAAGACCAAGTACCCCCTGCGGGGCAGTCACGCCCGGGTGAAGTGCGCCGACTGCCACGGCAACTTCTCGACGCCCGCCCTCAAGCGGCCTGCCTTCGCCACCTGCGCCGGGTGCCACAAGGATGCGCACAACGGCACCGCCACCCTGGCCGGCGTCACGGTGGACTGCGAGAAATGTCACGGGCTGGCCGGGTTCACCCCCGCGACCTACTCGGTGGAGCAGCACCGCACGAGCAAGTACCCGCTCGAAGGAAAGCACCGGGCCGTTTCGTGCAGCGCCTGCCACGCGAAGGAGAAGTCACCGCCGCAGGCGCTCCGCTGGGGCAGCTCGCGGGTGATCCTCCGGCCATCCTACGCCCGGTGCCTGGACTGCCATGCCGACGATCATGGTGGCCAGCTGGCCCGGCAACCAGCGAAGGGAGAGTGCGCGGACTGTCACGCGGTCTCCGGCTGGACGCCGAGCACCTACGGCGCCGACCGGCACGGACGGCTCCGGCTTGGACTGGAGGGCCGCCACGCGGAGGTGGAC
>JAEUJI010000011.1 GCA_016794805.1 Gemmatimonadota bacterium | reverse complement strand
CCCCCCCCCCGCGGGGGGGGGGGGGGGGGGAGGGGTGGGGGGGGGGGGGGGGGGGGGGGGGCGCAAGGGCGGTAGGGCGATTGGGCGATTGGGCGATTGGGCGATTAGGCGATTAGGCGATTAGGCGATTGGGTGATTGGGTGATTGGGCGCCAGGGGTGGCTCGGAGAAACGGGCGGCCACAAGCGCCGCCCGTACTGGCGCCCGCGTTCGGCGCTGTCCTGTGGCCTCAGGCGGATCTCGCGCGGGCAGCGCTCATTCTCTATTCAGCCGCCGAGCCGCCGAGCCGCCGAGCCGCCTTACTCCGAAGAGCTCCAGCTCTCCCAGGTGAGGTTGCAGCGTGTGGCGAAGAACTCCTCCGGGTGCCCGCCCCGATCGAGCAGGGCGTGCAGCATCTCGTGCCGCACCACCAGCTCGTTCTCCGCGTAACCATCGGCCACCACCACCCGCATCCCTTCGCTGGAGTGGGACCAGAGCCCGACCTTGGGGCCGGCCTCGGTCTCGAAGGTTTCCACCCCCGGGACCACGTACCATTCGATGGCGTCGAAGTCCCCCTCGCGGCCGGAGCAGGCCTCGGTGGCCTCCCACCAGTCGCGATACTGCTGGGGCGCGACCATGAGCTGGGCGTTGGTCGGGAGCTCGCCGGGGGGGCCGAGCATCTCGCACGCGGCGAGCGTGCCGAGGAGGCTGAGGGAGAGCAGGGCCGGCTTGTACTGCAGCATGGGTTGGTACTCCCATGCCCGATAACACAAAAGCGCGAGTCGGGGAGGCCTGACCGGCAGGCCTGGATCCGCATCACGCTCCGCTTGTCCACCTTCGGCACCGAGCTATCTGCTGGGGGGCTGCCAAGGGATGCCTTGGCCGCGTCCAGTAGACCTCTAGTTTTGCGGCCCCGGATCACTCCGGGTGTGCTCTTATCGGGCGGTTCGTGGTTTGGCTGACTTCAGTTATCCCGCGCCCGGTAGAATAGCGAGAAGGGTGCCATCGCCCCAAGTTGCCGTCCCGTCACGAGTTCGGTGTGTAACGAAGGGTTGCGTACCCGTGGCGGCGCTGCGAAACTCCCTCAGATGCTGCGCTACACCGCCCCCTGGTGCCCCTGAATCCCGGTCCCATGCCCCTGCCTTCACGACGGTTTCTTACCGCCAGTGTGACGCTGGTCACCACGGCGTTCGTGCTCCTCGGCCTCCGCCGTGCCCCGCCCGAGCCGCCCGCGCTGGTCGTGCTGGTCACGGTGGATCAGCTCCGGCCGGACTACTTCTCCCGCTTTGGTGGCCAATGGGCCGGCGGATTCCGGCGCCTGCTCGATGCCGGCGCGGTCTTTCCCAACGGGCTCCAGGACCACGCGCTGACCGAGACCGCCCCCGGGCATGCGACCCTCCTCTCCGGCCGGGACCCGGCGCGGACCGGGGTCTTTTCCAATGAGTTCGGCGTCCCGGATAGCTCGACGACCCTGATCGGCATTCCCGGGACCACCGGCGCCTCGCCGCACCGGTTCCTGGGCGCCACGCTCGTGGACTGGATGAAGACCGCCGACCCTGCGCTCGGCTTCCTCTCGGTGAGCCAGAAGGATCGCAGCGCGATTCTCCCGATCGGGCGCAGCGTGGGGCCGGTCTTCTGGTTCACCGAGGGCCGCTTCACCACCAGCAGCTACTACGCCGATTCGCTGCCCTCCTGGCTGACCGCCTGGCAGGCCCGCGGCGGAGTGGAGCGCCTGGCCGGGACCACCTGGTCGCTGTTGCTCCCCGATTCCGCCTATTCCGAAGTGGACGCGCAGCCGTTCGAGAATGGGGGCCGGGATGTCGAGTTTCCCCACCGGCTGGCGCTCCGGGGGGAGCCGGGGGCACGCGCAGTGGCGGACTCTCCGTGGATGGATTCGCTCACCCTCGATGTCGCGCTGGATGGCGTCCGCGCGCTCGGACTCGGGCGCCGGAAGCGGCCGGACCTGCTGGCGGTGGGCCTCTCCGCCACCGACCATGTCGGCCATGACTACGGGCCGGATTCGCGCGAGGTCCACGATCACCTGCTCCGGGTCGATCGCTGGCTCGGGAGCTTTCTCGATTCGCTTCAGGTCCTCACCGCCGGCCGGCCCATCCTGCTGGTACTCACCGCCGATCATGGCGTGGTGCCGTTTCCGGAGTATGCCCGGCAGCAGGGCCGGCCCGGGGGCCGGGTGTCGCTCGGGCCGCTGGTGCGCGAGGTCAATCGCCAGGTCGGGCGGCGCACCGGGGACAGCACCATCCTCCAGTATGGCTCGGGCCTGATCTACGGCGACCGGGAGCGGCTGCGACAGCTCGGGGTGAGCCCGGAGAGCCTCGCCACCACGCTGGCCCCGCGGGTCTGGAGCCTCCCCGGCGTGGTGAACGCCTGGACCCCGGCCACGCTTCCGGGCGCGCTGGTGACCAGCCCGCACGCCCGGCGCTGGGCCCGGTCGCTGCCGCCCAAGTTCTCCTGGCTCGTCTCGGCCCAGGTGCAGCCCGGCTACATTTGGTCCGGCGGCAGCGGCAGTACCACCCACGGCACCACCAACCAGGATGACGTCGGGGTGCCGATCATCTTCCTCGGGGCCGGCATCCGCGCCGGCCTCCATGGCGACACGGTGCGCACCGTCGACATCGCGCCCACGCTGGCGAAGCTGCTGCGCGTCCGGCCGGGGGGGAAGCTGGATGGGCGGGAGATCAAGCCGGTGAGCAAGCGATGAGCGGGCCCTTCCCCCGGCTCCCCTGTTACCCCTGTCCCCATCACGCCGCCTGCTGCGCCTACGGCACCACCGTGAGCGACGTCGAGGCCCAGTCCCTCCGCGCCCGCCACGGCGAGGACAAGGTCTACCGGACCCGCTGGGGAGAGTGGCGCACCCGCGTGCGGAAGGGGCGCTGCGTGTTCTACCAGGACCAGGGCTGCACCATTCATGACGATCCCCACTATCCCGCCGTCTGCCGGGGCTTCCCCTGGACTGATGCGGAGACCGGCGGGGCCTACGAGTTCGACCAGACCATCTGTCCCGAGTTTGTCAGCCGCCCCGAGCTGGTCCAGATCGGCCGGCACATTTCCGGTTCTCGCTGAGGATGTGATCCCATGACCTCGATTGCGGCGCGGCGCGCCTGGTGGTTCTCCGGCCTGGCGGCGATCGCCTTCCTCGTCCCGTCCGGCCTCTCCGCCCAGACCGTCGACCCCGCGCTGGAGCGGGCTCGCCGGTTGCTGGAGCGCACCATCCTGGTGGACGGCCACAACGACCTGCCTTGGGAGATCCGTGCCAACGCCGACCATCCCCGCGACGTCGCGGCCTACGACCTGCGCGGCCACACCCCCGGGCATACCGACCTGGCCCGGATGAAGGAGGGTCGGCTCGGCGCCCAGTTCTGGTCCATCTACATCCCCGGCGAGATCCGGGACAGCGGCTACGCCCGGGTGCAGCTGGAGCAGTTCGACATCGCCCGCCGGATGATCGCCCGCTACCCCGAACGCCTGACCCTGGCGCTCACCGCCGAGGATATCGTCCGGGCCAAGCGGCAGGGCCGGATCGCCTCGCTGCTCGGGCTCGAGGGGGGACACGCCATCGAGAACTCGCTGGGCGCGCTGCGCGCGTACTATGCACTCGGTGGCCGCTACATGACGCTGACCCACAACGTGACCCTCGACTGGGCCGACGCCGCGCAGGACACCCTCAAGCATGGCGGGCTCACCCCGTTCGGTCGCGAGGTCGTGCGGGAGATGAACCGGCTGGGGATGCTGGTGGACCTTTCCCACGTCTCGCCCGGCGTCATGAGCAACGCGCTGGACGTCTCCGAGGCGCCGGTGATCTTCTCGCACTCCTCCGCCCGCGCCCTCGCCAATCACCTGCGCAACGTCCCCGATTCGATCCTCGCCCGGCTGCCGAAGAACGGCGGGGTGGTGATGGTGACCTTCGTCCCGTCGTTCGTGTCGGAGGAGGTGCGGGTGACGGAGCTGGCCGCCGACAGCGCCATCACCGCCCTCACCCAGGGCGTCGCCGACCGGGCCGAACGGCGCCGCCTCGCGCGGGAGTACCTGGCGGCCCACCCGGTGCCCCGGGCCACGATTGCCCAGGTGGCCGACCACATCGAGCACATCAGGAAGGTCGCGGGGGTGGACCATGTCGGGATCGGCGGTGACTTCGACGGGACCGGCTCGCTCCCCCTCGGACTGGAGGACGTCTCGACCTATCCGGCGCTCTTCGCCGAGCTGATCCGCCGGGGCTGGAGCGATGCCGACCTGCGCAAGGTGGCGGGGGAGAACTCCATCCGCGCGCTGCGAGAGGCGGAGCGGGTCGCGGCGCGGCTGCAGCGGGAGCGGCCTCCCTCGACCGCGACCATCGAGCAGCTCGACGCGCGGTGACCGTCGGGTTCCGGCGTGCGCCCCCAGGCTACGGCTGGCGCTTGAATCCCACGATCGTGCCCACCACCAGCGCGATCGCCGCGAAGGCAAACCACTGGATGGCGTAGGTCAGGTGGGGGCCATCATCCAGCAGCGGCGGCTCGTCCCGGCGGGGTGAGGCGCCCAGGGCGCTGTCCGGTTCCTGCAGGATCAGGTAGCTGGCAACGGGGTAGGGGAGTCGCTGCCGGAGCGCCGGCAGGTCCACCCGACGCCAGGTGAGCTGCCCCCCCTCCTCGAGTGGCTGTCCCCGCTGCGTGGTGTCGAGCGCGAACGCGAGCCCCTTCACCCACACGACCCCCGGCTCCTCCAGCCCCGCCAGCGACACCGTGCGCGCGTCGGGAGACGGGACGAATCCCCGCTGCACCAGGATGGCGGTGTCCCCCGCGAGCGGCCGGAGCAGCGACACCAGCCGCACCCCCGGCACCCCGCCCTCCGTCTGGCCCCGCAGCACCACCTCCGCCGCATGATCGTACCGGCCATTCACGCTGACCCGGCGGTTGTCCAGCGCCCCGCCCGTGCCCCCGCCGGCCGCGAGCGTCGCGTCGAGTGAGACCGGCGGCAGTTCCCGGGCCTCCCGCGCGGTGGCGTTGCGCGAGCGGCGCTCGTGGAGCCGTGTCACCTGCCAGACGCCGAGCCGCGCAAACACCAGCGCGGCGAGCACCGTCCCCCCGAAAAACAGCAGCCCGCGGGCCCGTGGCGTCATCGGTCAGGCCGTCCCTTGTACGCTGGCGCGGACATTTCTCGCTGGGCTCCAAAACCGGGGTGGTGGCGATAACTCTTTGCGAACAAATCGTTTAGGGGCAGTTTTCGCGCGCGGTCCAAGGCTTGCCTGAAGGGACACCGTTCACGCGGGATGCGGTTCCCAAGATACATCGGTCAAGGTGGCTCCGAGATGCGCCTCTTTAGCTCTCTTGCCCTGCTCGCCGGCACGCTCTGCCTGCTGCCGCCGGCACCCGCCCTGGCGCAGGAGCGCCGCAACCCGCAGCTGCGGGAAGTGCCGGAAGACTCCGCCGAGCAGGCGGAGGCCCCGCCCTCCGGTGATGAACGCCGCGCTCCCCGCCGCGATCCGTACGACGATGATGATGAGGAGGACCGACGCCGTCCCGCGCCCCGGCGCGGACCCTATTACGCCAGCTTCGGCGTCGGCGCCGGCAGCGAGGCGATTGCCGCCCTGGGCGCCCCGGCGCCCTACACCCCCTCCCGCCTCCGGCCCACGCTCAGCATCGGTCTCGGCGCCGGGGTGGGGCAGTCGCTCCGGATCGGCTTCGAGGGCTTTGCCTGGTTCAACGTCACCGGCGATGGAGCCCTCGAGACCGTCACCACCGCGATGCTCGGCGCCCGGCTCTATCCCATCCCCACCGGTGGCCTGTACGTCCGCGCCGGCGGCGGCTTCGGCCGCTACGGTCAGGACCTCATGGACGACTACTGCGGCTGCTCCTACCCGCTGGCGCAGGAGTTCGGCCTCGCGTGGGCGGTGGGGGCGGGCTACGAGGTGCCGGTCGGCAACGGACTCTGGCTCGGGCCCAGCGTGGAAATGGTGCGGATGGATGTCACCGGACCCGGCGGTTATCGCGAACGGGTGCTCAACTTCGGGCTTACACTGACCTTTGACGGACATGACTGAGGAGGGATCCACCATGCGTCGGCATTCCCTGTACCTGCTGGCCCTGCTGAGCCTGCTCGCCCCCGCCGCCGCGTCGGCCCAGGACGATGACCCCCACCACGACCGGTCCCGGCGCGGCCGCGGGATCCGGCAGGTGGACGATCACGCCGGACGCAACCGGCGCGACGGCTTCTGGATCGCCGGCGGCATCGGCGTGGGCGGGGAGTCCTTCGACGCCCGCGACGGCCTCGGCTGGAGCGATGACAAGGGCGGCGCCGTCGGCTACCTCAAACTGGGCGGCACCGTCTCCAACTCTCTCCTCCTGGGCATCGAAGGCCAGCTCTGGGCCGCCGACTACTATCCGCAGAGCTACGACCGCGCGCTCGGCAGCCTCATGGGCATCGCGCAGTGGTATCCGGCGCGCCGCTCCGATTTCTGGCTCCGCGGCGGGCTGGGCTGGGCCAGGGACTACCTGGAGGAGCGGGTCCAGGACGTGACCTTCCGTACCACCCAGCGCGGAACCGCCTACGCCGTCGGGGCCGGATTCGACTTCCCGGTCTCGCGCAAGGTCTCGATCACCCCCAGCCTCGATATCCTGGGCCAGCACTACAGCACCCACAATGAGCGGGTGGTGACGCTGGGCGTCGGGGTGACGTTTCACTGACCTGCAGTGAACGGGGACCGGGGGAAGTGGGGGAAGAGGGAAGGGGGAAGAGGGAAGTCGGATTGGGGCTCAGGCCCGCCCGTTCTTCCCACTTCCCTTTTCCCGTTTCCTTGGGCTCCGACCCTGAAACTGCCGTCGGGCGGCCACCCCCCAACAACCCTGTAGCTCAAGCGCCACACGCAGGTTGCAACAGTCTGGTCATCTCCTAGCGGCGGAAGCGTTTGGCGGCTAGGATAATCGCCCCGAAGTCGGCACGGGCTCTGCCGTTCACCTGGTTGTCTTTATCCCCTGCAGGCTCGTGGCTCCGTATCGTTCCGTCCGTCGCTGGCTGATCCCCGCCGTTGTCGTCGCCGCCGCCGTCCGCTGCGGCGGTGGCGACGTGACGCCCCCCTCCGAAGGACTCCCGGCGGCCATCGCGGTGATTGCCGGCGACGCCCAGGGCGGGATCGTCGCCCAGCCGCTCGCGGACACCCTGATCGTCCGGGTCACCGACGCCACCTCCCGCCCGGTCAAGAACGTGCGGGTGGCGTTCGTCGCGATCGCCGGTGGCACGGCCGTGGACCTGATCCCTGACACGGCGGTGACCAACACCGACGGGCAGGCCCGCTCGGTGTGGCTGCTGGGGCAGCTCGCGGGCGCGCAACGGGTGGAGGCGCGGGTGGTGGGCTCGCCGGCGCTCAAGGCCACGATCAACGCCACCGCCCTCGCCGACCAGGCGGACACCCTCCGGGTCGCCGCCGGCGACCGGCAGAGCGGCATCGTGGGCGCGGCGCTGACGGACAGCCTGTCGGTGCTGGTGACCGACCGGTTCGGGAATCCGATCGCGGGCCAGGCGGTGAATTGGGCGGTCCCCGCCGGCCAGGGCGCGGTCAGCGCCGCGGCTACCGTGAGCGGCCCCGATGGCCGCGCCGCGGTGGTGCGCACACTGGGGCCCGGCGCGGGCACCCAGACCGCCACCGCCACGGCCGCGGGGCTCAAGGGCTCGCCCGTCAGCTTCACCTCGACCGCGACCGCCGGCGGCGCAGTGCTGCTCGTGAAGGTCTCCGGCGACCTGCAGGGCGCCCCCGCCGGGTTCCAGCTCACCGACTCGCTGGTGGTGCAGGTGCAGGACGTCAACGGCAACGGCGTGAGCGGCCGCAACGTCAACTGGGTCACCGCCCCGGGGAACGGCAGCGCCAGCCCGCCGAGCAGCATTACCAACGCGCAGGGCATGGCGTACACCTACTGGACCCTGCACACCACCGCCGGCCCCAACACCCTGACCGCGGTCGTGACCGGCCTGCCGCAAGTGAGCTTCACCGCCACCGGCGGCGCCGCCCAGCCCAGCTCCATCCAGGCTGCCTCCACCCAGGCCCAGGGCGGCACCGTCGGCCAGCCGGTGGCGGCGC